>NZ_MEHJ01000002.1:370737-741474 GCF_001746415.1 Streptomyces agglomeratus | reverse complement strand
CCGGCGTACTCATGGACGGCGACGACATCGACGGTGGCTCCAGCGGCAGACCAGCCGACCGCCTGGGCGCAGCTGTCGAGCGAGCAGCAGGAGCGACTGACCAAGCTGGGCTTGAAGCCCGTTGAAGCTCCGTCTCCGGCCCCGACGGCCAAGCGCTCGGCGAAGGGCCCGAGCAAGGCTCAGCAGGCGTTCCAACGCGGCTGACGGCCCTCGCCCAGTGGACCGAGAGAGAGGGCCAGCGGTCGGTTCCTCGCGGCCACAGCGAAGAGATCGCGGTCGCCGGCGAGACGGAGCCGGTGGCCGTGAAGCTGGTGTGTGGTCTCCAACACCAAATCGAGGCGGGACAAACTCACCCAGGACCAGCTCGACGCACTGCGGAAGCTGGGCATCGACTGGATCTGACGTCGTCGGCCAGGCCCCCGCTGGCGGCCCTCTCGGCCCGAGTCCACACCCCTCCCCCACCTCCCGGACCACTCCACGCGAACGTCCCACACACCAGGTGACGGTTGGTAAAGTCCGTCACCCTCACACGCCAGAACGCCCCTGAAACCGTGGTGAGGGCAGTCAGTGGCAGCGTGCTCCGCCGCACGCTGAGAGCCCCTGAGGTGGCGCGCCCTTCCAGGAATTCGCCCGCCGAAGGAAGCAGCATGGAACACGTACTTGATGATGATCCTCTGTCGGGATCGTTCCTGGCGGAACGCCACCTGCGGCCCCATAGGCGAGCGCGGCTCATCCAGGATGACAACTACTCCCAGTTCGTGGCAGTCGTCGAGCGTACGAACCAGGTATGGGGTGGGGCCCCGGACATTCTGGTGCCCATGACCGCAGATGGGGAGATCCACGAGCCGTATGAGCACCTATTGCAGCAGAGCGAGTTGGACACGCTGCAGCTGCCAAGAGGCGCAGCACTCAGCGAAGCGGCGAAAGCCGCGCTAGAACAGACTTCCCGCCGCCTAAATCTCCCACTGGGCAGCGGGGGTAGCGAGATTCCGGTCATGCTGATCGCTGCCGCTCGAGAGCGCAAGCAGTTGCGTGAGGTGGTGACTGCAACGGTGCCGCCGGACGACATCTGGCACACGAGTTACCTCACCGTATTGGGTGCTCTGCCGCCTTTGCCTGATCCGGAGATGCTGGTCCGCTACGGGGCTCGTGAAGATCTCAGATTCGACGAGATCATCGACGTCCGCTGGGAGAACGTTGCCGAAGGTAGTCTCGGCAATCTGGCGGAGAGGCTGACTGAGGGTGGTCACCCCATCGGACTGAGCCGACTCGGGTTGCATACCCGTCCCCTCAGTACTCAGCAGCACGCCCTAGATGGATGGACACCTGACTCCACGGTTTGGGCCCGCCAGAACGGCGGCGACGTGGTGGTGGTCTACCAGGCAGGGAGTGTGGCAGATGCCTGCCTGCTATGGAATCTGCGCCTGCAGCACGGATGGCCTCGGCAGTTGCCACTAGGCGTACCGGGTGCCTGGACCAAAGACGGTGAGCTCGACGTAGAGGCGACAGCAAGTCGCCTTCGCGAGTTGGTGTCCCAAGTCAATCTGCGGGGCTTGCTGGCACACGGCTTGCCAGCGATGTGTTCCTCCAGTCTCAGTCCTGGGGAGCTGCGCAGTATCGCCTCCGCCGCTCAGGGTGGCCCCGGGGACGAAGAACCTGAGGTGGTCACGGCAGCCGACGTGCTGGTGCCCACGCTCCCGCCAGTACGCACGACCAGCCAGGTAGTCGCTCTTGATCACGGGCGGGGGCACTTTGTCATCCGCCAGGAATCTGACGTCGAATGGCTCACCTGGAGCCGTCATCGCTCGTTGCCTCTATGCGCCACCGTCATCCTGCCCAACCGGCCGGTGGTGCGATCGACAGCGCTGCGGCGCCCGCATGCTGCGCAGTACAGCGGAGGGGGCTACGTCGTCCCCGTCAATGCGAACGACGAAGTGCGCAGCATCCAGTGGCCTCAGAAATGGACGATGTTGCAGGCCCGTGCTCACGACTGTGGGCTCGAAGTAACCGAGTCGGCCAACGGCCGACATGCACTGGCGCTGACCCGTATGGTCCGCAGCCCAGCGTCACTCCGCTGGTTGTGCCACAGAGGCCTCCTTGAACTGCTGTATAAGAAGGCAGCGAGCACGTCCATGAGCTGGTTCAAAGAGCGAGCCACACGCCTGGCACGGCAAGTCGCAGCCTTGCAAGACGATCCAGCTGCCGCGGCAGCTACGTTCATGAACGAGATCGCAAAGATCAACGTCTCGCACGACGCGGAGACCTCCGGCACCCTGACCTTCAGCGAAATTGCCCAAGTACTCAAGCCGAAGACCGTCGCTGAAGCATGGCTGAGCTGGGCCGAACGCACCGGACTCCTGCGCCGGGTAGTGCCCTTCACATGCAGCACTTGCGGCTACAAACTGCTACAGCAACTGGAGCACGCACAATTCGATCCACCGTGTCCACGGTGCGGGAGGTCGATCAGCCACCCTTTCAAGAGCAGCGCCGTCAGCTTCGAGTACCGACTCGCCGAACCCCTACGCAGAGCCATCGATGACGACTCCGTCTACCACGCGCTCATCATGCGATGGCTTGTCGCCGTCCTCGGTGACCGCCGCAACTACCTGGTGGGTGCACACCCCGGAGTCGAATTCCGCAGGGCCGGCCAACTCATCGGAGAAGCGGACATCCTCGTCCTGCTGGCCGACGGAAGCATGATCCCAGTCGAGGTCAAGCGGCATGGGGCAGCCTTGACGACTGAAGAGGTCAGAAAGCTCCGCATCATCGCTGACGCCCTCGGCTCACCCACAATCATGCTCGGTGCCGGAGACAGTCGATCAAACTGCCCCGCCGACACCCTCGCCCTGGACACGGACGATGGACAGTGCCGCATCATCACGCAGGAGTACTGGCTCAACCCCACGCCGCACGCAACCTTCGGGTGGGCAGATCTTCCGCACCCCGCCCCTGCGACGGTGCCAGACGTAACCGCACATGAAGACAACTTCGCCAACCAGCTCGTCGATGCGGAACGCATCAGTTTCGGGGATGTCGATCCCGTACGAAGCTTCTGGTAGGAGGGCAACGCCCTTCCTACCACGACGCAGGCAACTCAGCCGTCCCACGTCGCACGCAAGTCCATGTCGTAAATCCCCAGCTCAACGACAAGAAACACACTCGATGCACCGGTAAAACGGACGAGGCCCACGGAACTGCCGGTGATCTGGGGCGGCCGTGGGCGGCGATCCACGACAACACCCGGATCCCCGCCGACTTCCGGCTCTACCTGACCGCGACCCCGCGCATCCTCGCCGCGGCCCGCCCGCAGAGGAGCGCGGACGGCCAGGAGGCGGAGATCGCGACCATGACCGACGACCCGGAGGGCACGTACGGGGCGTGGCTCGCAGAACTCGGGCTCTCGGAGGCAATCGAGCGGGAGATCCTCGCCGGGTTCGAGATCGACGTGCTGGAAATCCGCGACCCCTCGCCGATCCTCGGGGAGTCCGAGGAGGCGCGGCGGGGCCGGCGCCTGGCCCTGTTGCAGACCGCGCTCCTGGAGCACGCCGCCGCGTGGAATCTGCGCACCGTCATGACGTTCCACCAGAAGGTCGAAGCCGCCGCCTTCGCGGACAAGCTCCCCGAGACCGCTGCCGAGCTGTACGTCGCCGACGCCTCCGACGCCGACCTGGCGGCCGCGGCCAAGCTGCCGAAGTCGTCGATCGACGCGGAGTTCTACGAGCTGGAGGCCGGCCGCCACGTCCCGCCGGACCGCGTGTGGTCGGCGTGGCTGTGCGGCGACCACCTCGTCACCGAGCGACGCGAGGTCCTGCGGCAGTTCGCCAACGGCATCGACCCGACCGGGCGCCGGGTCCACCGCGCGTTCCTCGCCAGCTGCCGCGTGCTCGGGGAAGGCGTGGACATCACCGGCGAACGCGGAGTCGACTCGATCTGCTTCGCCGACACCCGCGGCTCCCAGGTCGAGATCGTGCAGAACATCGGCCGCGCGCTGCGGCTCAACAAGGACGGCTCCACCAAGGTGGCCAGGATCATCGTGCCGGTGTTCCTGGAGCCCGGCGAGGACCCGCAGGACATGGTCGCCAGCGCCTCGTTCCGCCCCCTTGTGGCGGTTCTCCAGGGCCTGCGTTCGCATGACGAACGTCTGGTCGAGCAGCTCGCTTCCCGGGCGCTCACGAGCGGGAAGCGTAAGGTCCACGTCCGGCGTGACGAGAACGGGCGGATCGTCGGGGCCGGCGGCGCGGGTGACGGCGAGGACCAGGAGGACGACACGCAGGCCGCCGCCGAGGCGGCGCTGCTGCACTTCTCCAGCCCGCGCGACGCCGCGACCATCGCGGCGTTCCTTCGCACTCGGGTGTACCGGCCGGAGTCGCTGGTGTGGCTGGAGGGCTACCAGGCGTTGCTGCGGTGGCGGAAGGAGAACGAGATCACCGGCCTGTACGCCGTTCCGTATGACGTCGAGGTCGAGGTCGGCGTCACCAAGGACTTCCCCCTTGGCCGATGGGTCCACCAGCAGAGGAAGGCGCTGCGGGCCGGGGAGCTGGAGGAGCGGCGCAAACACTGCTGAACTTGCCGGAGGCCGGGATGGTGTGGGAGCCGGGCGAAGGGGCGTGGGAGAACAAGCTCGCCGCGCTGCGGTCCTACCGGCGGGCCACCGGACACCTCGCCCCCGGCAGGACGCCATGTGGGGCGAGGACGACGAGATGGTGCCCATCGGCCAGCACATGGCCAACCTCCGCCGCAAGGGCGCGAAAAACGGCCTGGCAAGGACCCGGAACGGGCCGCCGTACGCGCGGCGCAACTCACAGCGATCGACCCCGACTGGAACTGCCCCTGGCCCCTGGACTGGCAGCGCCACTACCGCGTCCTCGCGGAGTTGGTCGACGCCGACGGCGTCCTGCCGGCCATCGAACCCGGAGTGCTGTTCGAGGGCGACGACCTAGGCAAATGGCTGGAACGGCAAAAGCAGCCGGGCACCTGGGCGCAGCTGTCGACCGAGCAGCAGGAACGGCTGTCGCAGCTGGGCGTGCAGCCCACTGAGACCCCGCCTCCCGCCCCGGCAGCCACCAGCTCGGCGAAGGGCCCGGCCAAGGCGCAACAGGCATTCCAGCGCGGCCTGGCCGCCCTCACGCAATGGGTCGAACGAGAAGGCGCCCACCGGCCGGTGCCAAGGGGCCACTGCGAACAGATCACGGTCGACGGCGAGGCGCAGCCGGTGGTCGTCAAGCTGGGCGTATGGATTTCGAACACAAGATCGCGGAGGGACCGGCTTGATGCCGAGCAGCTCGCCGCCCTCGCCAACCTCGGACTCGACTTGAAGTCAGGCTGGCGAATCGCAGCCCCCGAAAACGCCAAGCGGTGATTGCTCGTATGCTGTGGTCGCTTCAGCTGCTTCTCCTCTCAGTTGCCGAACTCCGCAAGGAGAACGGTCAGTTGCGCCGATTCCATCCGGTACCGGTGCACATCCGCCCTAGTCATAGGGCCTGAGAAGAAGGTGAGGCAGTGATGACCACGGACATGAACAAGCAGCCCAGCGGGTGGTCTGGTCCCGAGAGGTGGACCGTTTGGCTGGCCGCGGCGAGCTTGGTCGTAGGGGTCATCGCAGCAGTAGGGCAGTTCTTCCAGTAAGGAGGACTGTGCGGCATGAAGAGCGGTCGTACGGGTTTCGCATACGCAGCGAGCCCGGCCCCAAGGAAGGCGACCGGGCTCATGTAGCTGCGCTGGGGGTCTGCCTCATGCCCGAGGCAGACCCTCTATCACATCTGCGTCGAGCGTATCGAGTGACCACTTAGATGACAACTAAGTGGTCACTGCCCCCGGGCACTGCCCACACCACGAACGGTCAGGGCGCCACAGGGTGGGGAAACTGAACGCTTCACCCGGAGCGCACTCAGCGAGGAGATCAGGTGCATTCTCACTCGTCGCGGCGACTGACCTCGCACTTGTCGAGGAGACGGGCAAAGTAGCTGTAGGCAGCCAGACGTTCCATGCCTTCCTGCTCGCTCAGCTCGTCGCGGGTGTGCGTTGTGACGTTCCTGACCGTGAGATTGAGTCCGGTCGCAAGACTGTTCAGCGCCTTGGCCAGGGGCTCCAGGCCGCCCCGCATACTCCTGTTCGTCTTGTCCGTGGGATCACCGGGCCACGCGAGCTTGGGCCTACCAATCTCGGGTTCGCCCGCCGAGAGAGTCTGCTGCCAGAACACGGTGTCGTCCACGTCATTACGGCCCAGCCGTGTCTTCCAATGCACTGTCAGCGCCTCCGACGCCTCCCGCACCGCGACCCGGTACTGGTGGGTCGTCCAGTGCGCGGCGGCCGCCGTCCAGATGACCGGATGGAGTTCGGACGGGGCGAACCCCGGCGTCGCGGAATCCAAAGCCGCTTCGGCTTCGTCGATCATCGTGCGTAGACGGCCCCGGACCCTGGCCGCCGTAGTGCGGACCTCCTGCGGTGTGAACAGCGCCTTCGGAGTTCTCGATCGGATCGAGGACTCCGATCCCGCCGACCACGATCTGCGCACCCGTGACGGCGACAGACCGCGCAGCTGCACCTGCAGCTTCCGCCACGTCGAGCTCAAGCCTGCGGACCGTCGCCTGATCCTGCCCATCCTTGGTCCGGACAGTGGGATAAAGACCGCGAGAGCTGAGGTGATCCGACTCTATTTGAGTCTCCATCCAGCGCTCGAAGATCTGCTCGAACCTCTCCACGGCGTCAAGTAGCCGCTTCAGGTAGTCGGCACTGTAGGGCGCCACGCGCAACCCCCTCCTCTGGTCGTGTCGGGCCTGCTGTCGAGAGACTAGAAGGGCTCTCGGCAGCTGCTCCGGGTAGGGCCCGCCCTACCGACGTCCTCCGACGATGCTCCACGGGAAATCTGGTGTTGAGGATCAAGGCCACCCATAACCGGCAGAGTGTCGGCGGGAACTACCCACGAGAACAGGACCTGTTGACTGCTGGGCCGCAGACGGACCGGGCCGGGGGAAGAAGCCGGGCCGGTAGGGGGAGGCGCATGGTTACGCGATCGGCTCCAGATCGCCGGGGGTCGGGTCATGAGGGCCGCCGATGCCGGCGGCGTCGAGTTCATGAAGATCCCGGTAGGGGTCCTCGAATGCTTCGCAGCGAGGTCCGTGCTCCTCAGAGAGGCACACCCACGTGCCAGGCTAGGCCGGGTGCCGGTTGGTGAGGGATTCACCGCAAGCCGCGCAGCCGACGGCGGGCAGGCCGTGAGCACGGAGGATGGCGACAGCTTCGGCGCCTTCGGCGATGTTGTGGCCGGTGGAGTGCCAGCTCAGCACCTGATAGAGATCCCCAAGCGGGTGGAGCTCGTCGTACTCGCGCCAGGTATGGAAGCCGGTGGCGGAGAGGCGGCGCCGGAAACCGAAACGAGGAGCGAGGCCGTTGCCGCGCTCGACCACGCACTCGATGCCGGTCAGGTCGGTTCCCTCGGGCAGCAGATGCGGCAGCGTCTGAAGAGTCGCGGCCGTGGCCGTCTCAGGGTTGCAGTGGTTGAGGTAGGCGGTGACCAACGCGTCACGAGCCTGGGTGCTGGGGTACAGGACTACCTCAATAACGGGCTTGCCCTCGAGGAGGACGACACGCTGGACGTAGGCAGTGTGTTCCGACGTGAACAGGGCGACAGTCTCACCGTTACTGGCGGCCTGCACGGCGGCGGTGACAGTCGGGTAGGCGCGGTAGAAACGCACCCACTCCGAAAGAGTGTCCGGGGACGCCAGGTACTCGGCGATCTCCGGGGGGACCTCAGTCATGCGGTGTTCCTCTCGGGCAGGGCGCGCAGCAGACGACTCAGGGTGTCCCACCACGGGGTGTCCGCGCTGGCTCCTGGCCAGATTCGTACCGCTCGTCGAGCGCCAGGGCGGCGCTCAGATATGCAGCGACCGGACGGGCCGCGCAGTTATGCAGCGACCCGACGGGCCGCGCAGTGTCGGTGGGCCTCGAACTCGTCGGCGGTGCCAGCTCTGCAGCTCCCGCCACCGCCGACGCTTGCCGAGAGTCACCTCGGCGTACTGCCAGCGCCACCGGGTCCGTCCGACCCTTCCGAACAGTGGGAGCCTGGCTCCACGGGGACGCGACTTCAGGCAGGCCTCCAGTGGGGGCAGTGTCCGTGGGTGGCACCAGCCTGAAGTTATGAGGACGGCGGCCTTGCCCGGCCTGCGAAGCAGGGACAAGGACCGCCGCGCGCGAGTCCGCGCCTAACGCCCCTTCTGGTGGTAGGCGACCAGGGGCGCGCCTTACAGACCGGTGATCACCTGCTCGTATAGCCAGGCCACGAATTCGACTATCCCGTGCGCAGCCTCGTCGGCGAAGCCGGCCAGAAGAGCCTGGGGTATGCCGGCGAGCAGGGCATCGCGAGCGGTGCCGCGGCTCCTAGCTCGGATACGCGGCGGGCTTTCGTCCTGCGCACTGTCGGCCATCGACGGGTCGCTGTTGCCGGGCGTGTGAGTCCCGCGCCGGGGCCATCGCGCATCGACCGGACGGTTGGAGCGACGGTCAGTCAGGTACTTCGGTGAGGCGAAGGGGAGCGCAGCGATGCGCTTGAAGAGTAGCCGGACGAACAGGGTCGAGAGCTTGACCATCTGGTTCTCCTTGCGGTGGGAGGTGCGGGGCAGCCGGGAGCGGATGGAACTTTGGGCGGAACATGGGCTCGGGAGCGATCACGCAGCGGTGACGCGGCTGCCGAGCGGGAAGTGTCGGGTCGGGGATCGTCCGTACGGACCCGATATGAGGGGGAGAGTGCCCAGGGCGATATGGCGAAAACCGCTGGACCATTTGGTCGGTGCCGGCGTCGGGCCCTAGTACTGCTTGCGGACCGGGTCGAAGGTCCAGTTGGACGTCTCGGTGTCCACGAAGATGATCCGGGCGTCCTGGTACTGCTTGTCGTCGTCGGCCCAGACGTAGTAGTCGCCGTACGGCCCCTCGGGATCGCAGCGCGACTCCTGGAACCACGGATGCTGGTCGCTCGTGTGGTTCATGACCAAGTCGATGATCACGCGCGACCGCGCTGGTGGGCGGCATCCACGAACTCCACGAAATCGGCCAGGTCGCCGAACTCGGGGAGGACGGAGGTGTAGTCGGAGACGTCGTAACCGCCGTCTCGCCGCAGGTAGCCGTCCCGCCGCCACGCCAGAGGCGTCTGCGCGGCCAGATCCAGGGTCGGCGCCACCACCAGCGTCACCTCGCGCGCGAGAGCGATCCGGATCGCGACCAGCGTCTTGGCCGTGCCTGTCGCGGAAATGTACTGCGCCCGGGTACCGGGGCGGCGCAGATGACGCACCGCCGCATCCCTCCCCCGCACCTGATCAGGAGATAGAGGCCACGCGGGCACATGGGACAGGAGGACGTCGGCAGCGGCGGCACTCACCGGCCCATCATCACCCACCCCCCAGGACCGCTGCGGCCATATGCGGTAGGGCCACCCACGCCCACGGCGCCAGAGCGTTCCCGGCTCTGCCGGAGGGGCAGTCAGCCACCGGATTCACCGTACTCCGACGCTAACGGTGTCGGGCCTCACGGCCCCGCAGCAGGACGCGGTACGGCGTCGCCCTGGTGGGCTTCCATGGAATGCTGGACCAGGGCGAGCAGGCCGTCGAGCTGGGCGGGGATGACAGCGTCGGCCGGCGGACCGGCCCGCTGCCGAGACAGAGTCAGCCGCAGTCGGGCCACCGCGTTGCGGTAAAGACGCTGCCAGGAGCCCATATCCCCGGTGAAGCCACAGCCGCGTACGAACGCCTCGACTATCTCCCACTTCGGCACGCCGTTGCCCGACGCCGCCGTGGACAGGGCCGCGGCGGAGTAATGCGAGCGCGCCGACAGGTCCTTGTAGGTGAGGTTGGAACCGCGCCGGAGCGCCCGCAGTTCGTGGGCGAGCTCCGCCACTTCCATGGGTGTCTCGACAGGGATCTCTTTCTCAGGACGCGCCATGGCGTCCCTCCTGCATCGCCGATCGGAGGGTTCGGCCATGGACCCGGGTTACGAACCGCTGCGCGCTCCGGTGCAGATGCCGGTGTCGTGCATGCTGCGGTTCGGCGGCCGCCGTCCGGGCCGGGCCGACCTGGTCCACGTTGGCGGCGGCGGCCGTACGGCGCCGAGTGCACCGTGCGTAGCCCTGGTGCCCGGCGTGGCGAGCACGGCGGACGCCTCGCTCCGCGCCCTCGGTGCTGCCCTTGGCCTCGGCGTGCTCTGCCTCGCCGCTGTCCTCGTTGCCGTAAGCACTGCAGGCCCGGGCAGCGCCCTCGGTGGCGTCGGCCTCTTCGAGTCCCTCGACCTCGACGTCCTCGGCACTGCTCTCGGCGGCGACGACCTGGAGGAGACCTTCGCCTACGGTGCCCCCGACGAACGTGCCGATCATCGCGCTTACTTCGGGATCGAGGCCGAGCGCATGAGCAAGGAAGCCGGTGCCGGCACCGGCGGCGTTCGCCGTGGCGGCGGCGACGAGAATGCGGCAGCGCTTGGCAGTGCGTATCTTCATGGGTCTCCTGTAGCGGGTGAGGGGCCCAGCCCCGGAGCTCGAGTGACCTCCGTAGCGCGGGCCTGGGTGCGGAGCAGTAGAAGCCGTGACCTGCGGGGCAGCAGATACGGCCAGTCGCCGATGGCGGGGAACGCACCCCGCCGATGAGTTCGACCGGGTGGCGGCCGTTGCCCGGGGTCGCGGTTCTTGGCGGGCGTGTCCTCGAACGTGCCGTGGACGGGCTCATTGACGATCATGATGTGGGGGACCCTCCGATCGGCGGGGACGGTCGCAGAACGACGATGTGCGCGGGCGTACGGCCCGGCTCGAGGCGCACATAGTTCGCCCTGCCTCAGTGGTAGGTCTCACCGGTGAGCTCCTCGCCCGGGACGGAGTTGGGCCAGCCGAGGCCGAGTTCCGGCATGTCCAACGAGACCGTGGCCTCCTGGACGAGGTGAGGGTCGAGGTTGACGACCACCACAACGATGTTCGAACCGGAGCGCTTCGAGTACGCGATGACCGCGTCGTTGTCGGCGTGGTGGAAGTGCAGATCGCGCAGCTGCTGAAGCGCCGGGTGCCGACGGCGCACCCGGTTGAGGGTGGTGATCTGGGGATGTGATCGATCATTGGCTCACCTGGGAGCTGTGCGGCCGCGGACGAGCGCGGCTCGCGTTCGGGGGCTCTCTGGGGTCTGTCCTTTTTATCCGCCCCATTGGCGACTGGCGGGGTGCGGGCATCACCGCTCCTGTCCACGTTCACTCGGGTGGACCGACTTGGACCGACTTGGGGCCCACTGGCATGCGTACCGGAGGAGCCTTCCCTCGGACCCCGACTGCGCAATCCGGCGCTTTGTTAACTACCGCCGCGTAAACGGTCCGACAAATGACGGCCCCGCCCATTCCAGGCGGGATCGCCCGTTCTCCGGTGTGCGGAGGTGATATCCGGCCAGTCTTCCTGCAGCAGACGGTGCGATGAGCCGAGACCTTGCCCGTGGCCGCCTTCGTGCTCAGGTCCTGCTGACGCCCGCCGGGTTCGCCGACGGGTAGCCGGCCAGGTAGACCGCCGCCGCGCCGGACGCGCGCGGGATCGCCATCGACGTGCCGGAAATCGACTGCGTCGCCGTGTCACGCGTGTTCCAGGCGGACGTGATCGTCGCACCGAAGATGTCGAGCCGCGGACCCCAGTTGGGGAAGCTCGCGCGCGTGTCCTTGGAGTCCTGAGCGGTGACGTCCTGGAAGTCCCAGCCGCTGCTCGCCCGGCCGCCGAAGTCCTGGTGGGACGCGCGGATGCCGATGTCGATGACGTACGCCAGCACGCCGCCGCCGGCGCTGTCGGGGGACGTATAGGACGTGTCCAGGGGGAGGGCGGGCTGGTCGATCCGGTCCAGGCCCCAGACCGGGTTGGTCTGCGTGACGCTGAGCCACACCTTGGTGTCCTGGACCACGGAGGCGACGTTCGGGTCGGCCGCGAGGCGCTTGGCCTCCGCCTCGTCCACCTTCACCGCGTAACCGTTGAGCGCGGTGCTGTACGTGTGCTTGATCTTCGCCCCGTACTGCCGCGCCAGCTTGCCGCCGACGGAGACAGCGTGGTGGCCAGCACGGCTCGTACCTCGAAGGCGGGGTGGTCGCCCTGCTGGAGGTAGGCGTGCAGGATGTCCGGGGTGTTCACGAAGAAGTTCGGGCGCATGTACGAAGCCGCGTCGCCGGTGAGCTCGGTGAGGTACTCGGTGAGTTCCTGCTTGGTGTTGCGCCAGGTGAAGTACGTGTACGACTGCTGGAAGCCGATCGCTCCGAGCGTGTGCATCATCGCGGGGCGCGTGAACGCCTCGGCGAGGAAGATGACGTCGGGGTCGGTGCGGTTGATGTCCGCGATGACCTTCTCCCAGAAGACCACCGGCTTGGTGTGCGGATTGTCGACACGGAAGATCCGTACGCAGTGGCTCATCCACAGCCGCAGTACCCGCAGCGGCTAGCCGACCAGCCCGGGCATGTCGGCGTCGAACGCGATCGGGACTTCTTCGGCGGGTTCTCCGCGTACGTGATCGAGCCGTCGGCGCGGTGGTGGAGCCACTCTGGGGGGCTCCTTGACCCAGGGATGGTCCTGCGAGCACTGCAGCGTGAAGTCGAGAACGTCTCCATGCGCAGGCACGGGCGCGCGACGAAGGCGTCGAAGTCTGCGAAGGCAGGTAGACCACGTCGAAGCCCATCGCGGCCACGGCGGGCAGCCGCTCGGCGGCCGTCTTGAACGTGCCGCTCTTCCACTTCCCTCTTTTGTCGGTACGTGCGCCCTCCGAGCGCGGGAAGAACTCGTACCAGGACCCGAAGAGCGCCCGCTCGCGCTCCACCAGCAGCGGCATCTCGGGCGAGGACGTCACCAGCTCGCGCAGCGGGTGGCGGGAGAGCGCGGCGTCCGCCTCCGGGCCGAGCGCGGCGGCCAGCCGGACGGCGGGCGGCTTCGTCGTGTCGCGCAGCGCGTCCACGGCGGCCAGGACGGCCTCACGCCCGTCCTTCTTCAGCACGCCGGACGCGGCCCGCTCGTACAGCTCCGCGCCCTCCGCGAGGACCAGCTCGGTGTCCTGGCCCGCCGGGATCTTGATCCGGGCGTTGTGGCGCCAGGTGGCCACGGGGTCCGACCATGCCTCCACGGCGTACGTCCACTGCCCTCGGCCAGAGGCGTCACGCGGGCCCCCCAGCGGTCGGTGCCCGGCGCGAGTTCGCGCATCGGGGTCCAGGGGCCCTCCCGGCCCGCCGGGTCACGCAGGACGACGTTCGCGGCGACGGCGTCGTGGCCCTCGCGGAAGACGGTGGCGGTGACTTCGAACGTCTCACCGGCCACCGCCTTCGCCGGCCTTCTGCCGCAGTCGACGGCAGGACGTACGTCCAGGACAGGGATGCGACCGATCATTGGCTCACCTGAGGGCTGTGCGAGAAGCCCCCCGCCGAGGCGAGCAGGGCGACGAGGACCAGGAGCAGCAGGACGCCAGAAGCACGAGGTGGAGGGCGGCTCGAATCGGAGCCGCCCCTTCGACGCGAACCTGGCGGCCAGCCCCGTACCGAGGGCCTGCGAGACGCGGAACCGCCCCGAGTGGCCACGGCCGCAAGCGGCGCGTGCGCGGCGCGGTGGCCGCGGGCGAGCGACTGGCGCCGAAAGACCTCCACGGTCACCAGTCCACGTCCCCGTCCGCGCGGGCGGTGACCCATGGAAGACATTCGGCACCGTCCACCCTCGAAGGTCCCACGACACAGAAGAAGCGAGGAGGAGAACGGCCGGGCGGGCAGGCGGCCGGGCGGGCGGATCGATCGCTACAGTGGATGCGGTTGCCCACAACACAACTTTGATCATGCTCTGGGTCATTGTCAGTGGTCGGCGGCAGACTGGTGTAATGAAAACGACGGCCTCTGCCCGGCCTGCGAAGCAGGGACAGAGACCGCCGCGGGCGATACCCGCACCTCGCGCCTCTTGGTGGTAGGACACCAGGGGGCGCGTCGCGTTTTACAGAAGGCTGACGACCATCTCGTACAGCCACACCACGAACTGAACGAACCAGTGCGCGGCCTCCTCGGCGAGACCAGCCAGAACGGCCTGGACTACGCCGGCGAGCAGTACATCGCGAGCGGTGCTGCGGCTCTCACCCCGGGCACGCGGCGCGCCTTCGTCCTCCGAACCATCGGACATCGGCTTGTCGCTGTCGCCGGGCATGTGAGCCCCCCATCCGGACCGTCGTACATCAACCGGACGGCCGGGGCGACGGTCCGTCAAAACCCGGCCCTCCAGAAGCTGCACAAGCCCCCGAATGGGTCAGCACAGAGTATCGGCACCCAATGACAACCCGACCGGATCACAATCCCCAGGTGAGGGTTGCCTCGGCGCCCCGCCTGCAGCAGAGTCCCACCTCAACAACCCACAGCGCACATCACCAGGGGCCTCTACCTGCGGCACAGCGAACTGTTGCCGTCTTCGCGGGCCGTCAGCATGCAGTTCTTGTTCTTGCCGACTCTGGGCAGTACGGGGCCCATCTCCCCGATGGCCGAGTGCCTCACCAGCCGATAGAGCCAGCGGGTTCGTCGATGGAGTCGTCGATGAACTCCGTCGACGAATGCATTCGTCTTGGCCAGCATCTCCGGAGTGCAGCTCGAACGAAGGCTTGGCCACCACCCTGGTGAGCGGCATGTGGTCGGTCACGGATGACACGCTGAAGTCGCTGCAGCGCTCCTCCACGTAGACGTTCTTGACCGTGCACACGGTCTTCGTCACCCTCACCGGGTCGTCCGAACTTGGGAAGCATGTCGGTGACCTCGCCCTGGCCCTCCCTGATCGCCACAGGTGCCGCCCTCCACGGCAGGTGATCGCGTGACGATCGACCAGGTGACGTACGTGAAGAACACGTAGCCCTTGGCGTAGTCGAACTTCCCCACCGCGCGGATCTGACCGGCGCTGCCCGCCTGCATCAGGTTCAGGAAGAGCATGCCGCTGGTGTAGCGCTCGACCGCCACGAGCAAAGGTCGGCCTCCAGCGGGTGGTCTTGGCGTGGTGGCCTCCTCGACCCAGGACCTCCTCTCCTCGTCGCGCTTGAGCTTTGTGCCCGCCTCTGTTTGCCGACTCGTCCTCGGCGAACAGCTCCACCTCGATGCCGCAGCCGGACGTGGAGCACCTCGGAACGCAGCAGCGGTCCGGGGTACCCCACGAGCTCCTGGGGAACTACCTCCAGCCGTTTTGTGCGCCTCGTCCACGACGGAACGCCGGCCGCGAACCCGGGCGGAGACGTCACCGGCGAGCCGGCTCGGGCCGCCCAGGCCAGCCACACGTCCTGCCCTCCGCTCAACGGGCAGCTTCGGGTGCCGGGCAGGCCCGGCCGGGGAGGCGCTTTACAGGGCGCTTCGCAGGGCGCCTAACAAGGCGCTCTACAAGGCGCCTTACAGGGCGCTTCACAAGGCGCCTCAACGTCTGTGGCGGGGGGGCGGAGTCGCAGGTCACGGCGCTGGTCAAGGGGTCTGCGGCGCGGCGACTACTTCTCTGAGAGGGGTCGTTGAGAAGAGAATTAAGACCCGGTGCCGTACGTCTGCTTCGACTGGGAGTGAGCCCTGCGGCCCGCAGCGGCGCCGAGCCTGACGCCGTGGTCGGGTTCGCCCGGCGCCGTGGACTGCAGACGCCACGCGTCAGGGGTGCGACGAAGCCTCGGTCGGCTCACAGCGCCGTGATGACGAACGTCAGCAGCGCCAGGGACAGGGTGCCACTGGCCCCGAAGGCCACGGCGCCGCGCAGCATGGCGGTGGCATAGGTGGCTCCGTCGAGGCGTGCAAGGAATCCGGCGGCTGCTCCCACGAGCGTGCAGAAGAGCGCGACGACTGCCAAGGACAGGACCAGGAGCATCAGGTGGCTGGGTGAGGTGTTCATGCCTTCTCCCGAAGTGATTGACGACGACTTCGACGAATTTCGCGGTTCTGGTGTTCACCGGGGTTCAGGCCGAACAAAGATGAATGAAGACGGTCACGCGAGAGACGGAGAAGCAGGACATGGGGGAGGTGCACGAGGATCCGTTGGCGGAGCTCGCACTGCGGTTACGCACGCTCAGGGCCCAGCGGGGTCTGCAGATGGGCGGGTTGCAGCAGCGGACAGGACTGGGGCGGACTACGGTCAGCCAGGCGCTGAACGGACAGAAGGTCCCTTCCGAGGCCACACTGGTAAGCCTGGCGAGGGCGCTGGGTACGGATGCGGAGCCGTTGCTGGCGCTACGTCACGCCGCCGAGGTCTTACCGCAGAGGCGTGAGGACTACCCAATCAGCACTGCTCGCCGGCTACGGCGGCCAGCGGTTCAGCCCTCGTTCCAAGAGCGCTACCTCCGCTACGTGGCGGAGCGGCATTCTCAGCTGACCGTCGTCGGGCTGGACCTGAGCCGGCCGGAGCGCGCGCGCTGGCCGATGGACGCGGCGTACTTGAGTTTGGAACTGGCGGAGCGGTCGGAGGGCTGGCCTGCGCACAGCGAGGAGGCGGACCGGCCCTCTGGCGTGTTGAAGCGTGCCGAGCATGCGCTGGCCGCCTGCCGGCGGGTGCTTCTGCGAGGGCTCGCCGGCAGTGGGAAGACGACGCTGCTGCAGTGGCTGGCCGTCGCGGCGGCGCGCGATGAGCTGCCGGATGAACTGGCTGACTGGCGGGGGCAGATTCCGTTCTTCCTGCCGTTGCGGACGCTGGTGAGGCGTGGGCCCCTTCCAGAGCCGCATGATTTCTTGTCTGCGGTCGGGACGCCGCTGGCCGCCTCACAGCCTGAGGGCTGGGCCGATGGCGTGCTCGCCAAGGGTGAGGCGCTCGTCCTCGTCGACGGCATCGACGAAGTGCCCCAAGAGCAGCGGAGTGCCACACGGGGCTGGCTCGAGCGGCTCCTGGCGGCTTACAGTGACGCGCATTTCGTGGTCACTACACGGCCGTCCGCTGTGCCGGAAGGCTGGTTGGCCTCGTCGCGTTTCACCGAACTGTCGGTGCGACCCATGAGCGCTGGGGACACGGGAGTCTTCGTTCGCCGATGGCATGCCGCCGCACGGCACAGTACGCCCAGCGAGGCCGAACGGTCGCAGTTGCATGACCTCGAGGCAGTGCTCCAAGTGACAGTTCGTGCGCAGCGTGACCTGTCGCAGTTGTCCAGCACTCCCCTGATGTGTGCGCTGATCTGCGCACTGCACCGGGACCGCCGCGGGCACCTGCCGCACAGCCGGATGGAGCTCTACGAGGCAGCGTTGTCGATGCTGCTCGTACGGCGTGACCTCGAGCGCAGCATCGACGTCCCAGAGGGCATTCAGCTCACCGAGCACCAGAGCATCCAGCTTCTGCAGCGTCTGGCCTACTGGCTCATCCGTAACCGCCAGAGCGAGATGGACCGGAGCACCGCGCGAGCCCTGATCGGCGACGCACTACCCGCCATGCAGGCCGTTGCCGAGCAGGGCAGTGCCGACCAGGTCCTGACCCACCTGGTCGGCCGCAGTGGACTCCTGCGCCAGCCCACCGTGGACACCATCGACTTCGTGCACCGCACTTTCCAGGACTACCTCGGCGCCAAAGCCGCCATCGAAGCCCACGACTTCCCGCTGCTGGTCAACAACGCTCACGACGACCAGTGGGAGGACGTCGTACGTATGGCCGTCGCCCACGCCCGGCCGGCCGAAAGCGCTGATCTGCTACGCCGCCTCGTGAAGCGCGGTGATGTCGAGAACGAGCACCGGCCCAGGCTCCACCTCCTGGCGGCCGCCAGCCTTTACTACGCCACAGAAATCGAGCCCGATACTCGCAGGCTGGTCGAGCAGCGCGCCCGCGTCCTGATGCCACCTCGCTCCCGGGACGAGGCGAAGGAACTTGCCGCGCTCGGACCGGGCATCCTGGACCTTCTGCCGGGGCCCCACGGCCTGGAGGGCGATGAGGTGGGTCCCGTCGTCGAAACTGCGGCCACCATCGGGGGCGATCACGCCTACGCCTTCCTCCACCGCTTCGTACAGTCCCTGCCGCGCCACGCATCGGCACCGTTTGAGCTGCTCAACGGCTGGCAGCATTTCGACGCCGACCAATACGCCCGCGAAATCATCCTGCCCCTCCAAGATCGCCTGCCTAAGATCATAGAGGTACACAACAATGGCCAGCTAAACGCCTTGCGTCTCCTGCAACCAATCACCGATATCGCCTTTCGTCAGGCATTCACCGAAGGTGAGATAACGGAACACCTCTCACCCGAACACACCGAAAGGCTGGAAATATACTCCGGCCAACTGCTCACAAACTTGCAGTTCGTTCGCAGATTCCACAACCTCAAGGAACTCGCCCTCTCCGAGTGCACGCAACTCGCACACATTGAAGACCTTGCAGGCATTCCACTTCCCAACCTGCGCCTCCTCCTGATGCCGGACGCATTCTCATTCGACGCACTGGAATACCTGCCCGAACTCACCGCCCTGTCCCTCTACACCCGCCTGCCCTGGGCGAGCCTTGCGGATCTGCCAGCACCGGGAAACCTCACTTCACTCGCCCTGGGTGCTTGGATCGGCACACGTCTCGCCGGCGTCTCCAGATGGCAGCAACTGCGAGAACTGGTAATCAACACTCCCCCCAATAAGGGAGAATGGAAAGAGATTGCCACACTTCCCCACATGAGGGAACTCTACGTATCAGATTTCGATTTCAACCTGGCCGCCCCCATGCGCAGCGTCACCCGCCTCCGCATTATGCCGAATGCGGAAACCCAACTGGATCTAGTCCCGGATCTCTTCCCCAACCTCGAGCAGTTCTTCATCAACTGCCGTGGGACACAAACCACCACCATCGACATCACCCCTCTGAGCAAAATCGACGGAATCCAGATCTCCATCGGAGACTCGAGCAACGTTATCGGCCTCGAGCAGTTCGACCCGGCCGCCGTCAAGCTGTACCCACGACCCCGAACAGCGAGCACCTGAACCGTCCCTCACACCATGGCAGCGACCTTCCCGGCCCGGCCGCCGTGGCAGGCATCCTGCATTTCGACACCCCTGCCTGGACCCGGAACCGTAGAGCAACGCTGACCTGCAACTTCTCGCGGTCCAACGGCTGGGCAGGCGAAAGCCCCCGGCCGGATCGTGACGGCCACGCCGGGGGCTCCTTCGCTCTGCCGATCCAGACGTTGCCACTGATCCGGCGGCTCACCGAGACCGCCGCGCACCGGCTCACCTGAACGGCATCTCCGCACAACCGCTGCCGAGCCTCGCGCACCTGTCCGTTTGGGGCTTGATTCCTCATCCTGCTGGAGGTCGTCATGCCACGCCCCGTCTGGAGCGGCGCCATCTCGTTCGGGCTGGTCACGATCCCGATCAAGGTCCTGCCGGCCACCGAGAACCACAACATCAGCTTCCACCAGTACCACCAGGCCGACATGGGCCGGATCCGGTACCAAAAGGTGTGCGAGCTGGATGGCAAGGTGCTCGACCAGAGCGAGATCGGACGGGGCTACGAGGTCACGAAGGACACCATCGTCGAGGTCACGAACGAGGATCTCGACCAGATGCCGCTGCCGACGGCCAAGGCGATCGACGTGGTCGCGTTCATGCCCGCCGACAGCATCGACCCCCTGCGCATCGCCGAGAGCTACTACCTGGCCACCGCCCGCGCCCGCTCCGCGAGCCGGTCGATGACGTCGGCGCCGTAGGCCCGTATCGCTGAGTCCCGCCACCGCTCGCGCAGCTTGGTCAGCGACAGCAACTCCGTGCGCTTGGGCGGGCGCGTCTGGTCGGCGGCCTGGCAGCCCAGCGCGTAGGAGGCCTGCTCCCCCGGCGCGTGCCCGTGCTTCTCCTCGTACCTGGCGGTGAGGACGGGCAGTGCGTCCTCGATCTGCTGGCGGCGGATCGACTGCCAGCCGATGAGCCGCTGGTTTATGCCCGCGACCTCCATGACCGGCCGACGTCCGGGCGTCACCTCGCACGGCTCCCAGGCCCACCCGAACCGGACGGACACCTCCTCCATGACCGGACGGACACCTCCTCCATGAATAGAGGGTGTAGAGGGTGTCGGCCGCGAAGATGTGGGCCAGCATCGAGTCCGCCGACAGGTTGCCCCGCGTTCCCTTGCCGTCCGGCCGCCGGGCGCGGATCGAGATCATCGCATGATCGCGGAGAAGGGGCTTCGACTCTGCGGCTCTGGACTCGTAGTGCCGGAAGACCGCAACGATCAGCCCGTCCTTGACCGGGGCGCGGTGCTTGCCGCCGCCTTTCCAGCGGATCTGTGCGACCGCATCCTCCAGCCACGCCAGCGTCTTGTCCCGGGCGATGTCCTGGCACAGCTCCAGCACCCGGCGTGTGGGGTCATCAACCAGCGCCCACGCAGCCTGAGCAATTGAGGGCGCCCGGTACACCAGGTCCATAGCGAGCCACGGCGACTTGATGTGCTCGATGGGCCCCCCAGCACCGTCGCCCGTTGAGGTGCTCCCTCCCGCTCCGGCGGTGTCGCCTACAGCGAAGGGGTCGAGCAAGGCGCAGCAAGCGTTCCAGCGGGGCCTGGCGGCCCTCACGCAATGGGTGGAGCGGGAAGGCGCGGACCGGCCGGTCCCCAGGCCACGGCGAAGAGATCACAGTCGACGGCGAGACCGAACCGGTGACCGTCAAGCTGGGCGTATGGATTTCGAACACGAAATCGATGAGGGATCGGCTGGATGCCGACCAGCTCGCCGCGCTCGCGAAGCTGGGCATGGATTGGGCGAGGCCGGTGACGGTCCCGCAGGCTGCTCGGGACGGCCTCTGACCGCCTTCTTGCGCCGTGACCGGACCTCGGGCCTCTTGGATGTTCGGGGTCCGGTGCTGTGGCCGTGGTTCGGTCGGTCTTCGCAGGTCAGGGGTGCAACGCGGACGCTGTTGCACCCCCGTGTTGCGGGGCGGTGTTGCACGAGGCGCTGTGAGCCGCCGTGCGGTCGGGCCCACGCGGGCTACCAGCGGCGCAGGTCTTTGGTGAGTTCGCGGTACCACTCGGTGCGGCGCGGCACGTACTCGTCGGGCGCCGGTCCGAGCGCGACGACCTGGTCTGTGATCCCGTAGGTGACTCGGTAGGCCAGGACCTGGGTGGCGAGGTCCATCCACTCCTGCGTCTTGTGTGCCGGCGGCACGGGACCGAGCATGGTCACGAACCACATGGGCAGCAGGGCGCGGTCGCGGATGGCGTCGGCCAGACGGCCGCGCAGCAGCCAGTTCAGCTTCCGCTCCGCCTTGTCGCCCTGCTCGATCAGCGACGCCTTCGCCTGCCTGAGAGTGTCGTCCTGGGCCAGTGCTGCCTGGGCGGCCTGGGCGGGGCCGGCCAGTTGCCGGGCCCGCTGATCGTGGCTCTCGGCGAGGGTGCGGGACATGCCGAAGTCCATGACGGCCTGCTTGAACTCGCGGGACGTGCGCGGCTGAGTGGCCAGGATGCCGGCGGCCTCCACCACCGTGTCGCGGTGCTCGTCGCGTTCGGCGATCGCGCCTTCGTACGCGCGGACCTTGAGGCGGTGGGCCTCGCGCTGGTGTTGGGGGAGCAGGCCGGAGCGTACGTTCCAACCGTGGTTGGCGGTCCTGGCCAGCTTCATCCATTCCGGGTCGATGGTGTCGAGGTCGGCGTGTGGGGCGCCGCCCGCGGCAAGCAGATGCGCTTCGAGTGCCTGGACGCGGCCGGTCAGCCGCTTGAGGGATTGATCAGTGTCCTGGATGTGGTCGCGTACGTCGTCGTCCAGCTCGGTGAGGTCGTTGCGGACGGTGCTGAGGTCGTCCTCGAGGCTGCGGATGTCGCCACGGATGTCGCGCAGCTCGTAGTCGAGGTCTTCGACCTCCCCCAGCTTCGAACGCAGCGAGTGCAGCTCGTGCTCCATACCGCCGGTCCGGGTCTCCAGGCTGCGGACCTGGTAGCTGTAGTCGTCGCTCACCGCCGCGCCCCCTTCGCGCCCGTGTCCGTGCTGTCCATGGAGGACCCGGCGACAAACGCCCAGCCCACGGCGGCGGCGATGATGAACCACCGGCTGATCACGCTCAGGCTGATGAGGGCCATCAGGAGCGCGACCACGTGCAGTGCGACGGCTCCGAAGCGACGGTCGCGGTGCTGTTCGGCATCGACCTTCTGGAAGCAGCCGGCCAACGTTCCCACGAAGTGCGGGACCAGCAGGACCAACCACCAGCTCGAGCGGTCGAGGACGAAGACGAGCGCGATCAACCCCGCGCCGACGGCCGCCTGGCCGCGCCAGGACCACGTCACGATGCGCTCACTGCGTCTGCGATCGGGTTCGGCCAGACGCTCGGGGATCGTCTTCTCGAACTCCACCAGCTTGCTGGTGACGTTAACCAGCCGGGCGTACTCCACCGCGAACTGGTCACCGTCGGAGTGCTTCAGCACCTCGGCATGGCAAGCACCGGCCTTCTGCTGAAACTGCGCGAACTGCTCCTCGATCTTCTGCTCGGCGCTGACCACCGAACCACCCCCACCCGCAATGCGACGACACGCCGACCGGACACTTCCCACCGGCAGCCACCGCCAGCCATCAAACTGATCGACCGTACCCGCAGCTGTCCAAGACCCGCCGGGCAATCAGATGCAGTGGCCGAAAACCATGCCGACCCACGCCGTACATCGGAGCCGAGGCCCGTGGTCGCCTGGGTGAAGTTCTCGAAGTGCCGGAGCCGGCTACCGCGTAACGGCCGGGGTCGCAGCGTCGTTGGGCGGTGCGACCCCCGAGCCGGGCCCCAGGGACGTCATGGCTGATCCCCCGGGGCCCCTGGCGTGTCCGGTTTACCAGTAGCAGCGGGTCGGGCCCGGTTCCTGGGGGCGGGCAGCAGCACGTTTCTCGTCCGCGATCCGCTGCTGGTCTCGCCGCAGAGCGTCCGCTCGGGCCTCGGGGGTGACGGCTGGGCCGAGGGTGATCGCCTCGGTGCCGGTCACCAGGGCCAGCGAGTACCGCAAGGGCGATTTGCTGGACCGCGTGGGCAGGTGGAGACGGGCCACACCGGCCGGGAGCTCGGCACGCAGCGCTCCGTGCCAGCGGATCCACAGCGCGGGGCGGCCGCGGAGTGCTTCGTCTCGGAGCTTGTCCACGGCGGTGCTCTCGTCCGCGCGGTCGATTTCCACGGCGATCGGTGGGCCGTCTTTGCGGATCACGCGCAGGTCCAGGTAGGCAGACCAGGGCGGCGACCAGTAGGCGATGCAGCCTCCGTTCTTCAGGCGGGGCGGGTCGATGTAGCGCATCTGCGCCTCTGCTCTGCACCCCCACCCTGACGCTCCCACCCACTGCACCACCGCCCGGGTGATGGACTGGGTCGCCTCCTTGCCGGTCAGGCCGCTGAAGGAGAAGCCGGTCTCGGCGCGACCGTGGTTATGTACGGCCCCGGTTCCTGGGTTCAGGTCAGGGTGATAGGGCGGGCTGAGGAGCAGGTGCAGGTGCAGGTGCAGGTGCAGGTGCAGGTACAGGCGCAGGTACAGGCGCAGGTACAGGCGCAGGTACAGGCGCAGGTACAGGCGCAGGTACAGGCGCAGGTACAGGCGCAGGTACAGGCGCAGGTGCAGGCGCAGGTGTCGGCGCGGGTGTGACAAGCGGGTGGTGAAAAGGGGTGAACATCTGCCCTCCAGGGGCATGTCGAGGCTCGCGTCAGGCGAGCCAGTGGCAAGGTCACCCGCATGCCAGACGCGGACGAACTCTTGGAACGCATTCGCACCGCCAAGGACTGGGCTACAAGTGAGAGCGGTGCGGAGCGCACGCAGGCCGAGCAGCTTGGCGGCGAAGATGGTGCGGCTCACCGGTCTCTCGCAGTGACCTACCTAGCGATCGCCCTCGTGCTCGACAAAATTCTTCAGCCTCCCCAGCACTAGCGGCCCGCCCGGATCTGCTCACGCGCAGGCTTGCGGTGTAGATGGTCGGCGACGAGCCCCTGGGGCTGCGGGGTGCCGAAAGAGGTGGTGGCGGAGAGGAGGGCGCCGGGACCGTGGTCGCGGTGATGCTGTTCAGCCCAGTCCCGGGCCACGGGCTGCGACCACAGAGGTCCGTTGGCGCCGTGGGCCTGTGGTTCGGGCATCTTGTGGTCCTCGTACTCGGGGACCGGAAGGTCGTCCTCAGCGATGTTCGCGATCTTCGCCAGCCCGGCGCGGTCCACCAGGAGGCCCGGCTCCAGCTCGGGAGCCTTCAGGTCGACGACGCACTCGTCCAACGGCCGTGCGTCCGGCACACGCCGGCGGTGCTCCGCCCACAACGCCAGATGATCACGCCAGTTCGGCAGGGCAGTCTTGGGCGCGGTGAACCCGGCGATGGTGGCGATACTCGCCTTGCCCGGGTCGGCGGGGTGGACCAGGAGGTCGGCGGCCGTGACGGTGAGCGCGTCCTGGACGGGGCGGGCGTCGTAGCGCTCGTAGGCGCCGTCGAAGACCACGCCGGGCCGGTGCCAGGCGGTGCCGTCCCACCAGTAGCCGCCGTGCCGGTAGAGGAAGCCGGTGTGTCCGTACACCCAGTCGTGGTGGAGCCCGCTCCAGCTGCCGTCCGTGACCAGCACCACCGTGCGGCCGTGCTCGGGGTGGTAGTGGACGGCCCACGCGTACGCGCGGTTCTTCGGCTCGGTCGTGAACGCCACCCAGCCGCCTCCCGGTAACGGGTCGGTGCGGCCCCACAGCCCCTCGCCCTGGTCCCGGCCGGTGCGCTCGATCGCGTCCGGATTGCCGAGCGGCAGCCGTTCGTCGTTGATGAACGGCAGACCCGGAACGGGATGATCGGTGCGAAGTCCGTTGGCCACCGGACGGAACTCACCCAAGATCGTCTCTCCCTTGCGGCATGAATCCCCGTACAGCACGGGGGTAGTCCTCACATCTCTGCGGCAGCACCGGCTCTGCTAAACCGATCAGCGGACAGCGCGAACACGTCGTTGTTCGCGGTGCGCACCCTCGCCTCCGGCCGGGTCGTATATCCGGCCGGAGGCACAAGCCGCCCGGCTACCGGCGGCGCGTGATGCCGAACCGGCCGCGGAACCAGCCGGCTCCGATCCGGCTCCTGGTCGTCCTCCGGCCGCCGGGCCGCGTGCCGGCTACCGGCGGCGTCCGAACAGGCCGCGGTTCTTCTTCACGTCCGCTTCGGCCGCCTCCCGGGCCGCGGCTTCCTCCGCCTGGCGCCGCGCGGCCTTCTCCGCCTGCACCTGTTCCCAGTGTTCGTGCAGGCACGGTTCACAGAGCTCGCGGTGCTGCTGCGCCGGGTAGTGCCGGATCGTGTCCCAGCGGTCGTCAGTGAACTTCGCTCCGCAGCGCCTGCACACGGGCCGCTGCGCCTCGCGGGCCGCGGCTTCGCGCTCCTTCTGGCGCTTGCGGGCCTGCTCTGCCTGCACCACGTACAGCCGGTCACCGTCGGAGTTGTCCAGGGCCTCCGTCAGCGTCTGCCACTCATCGCGCCCGAGCCTGCGCCACACCTTCCCCGCCGCGCCATCCGGATCGGCCGTGATCCGCTCCAGCTCGGTGACGACCACGGGCACCGCCTGGTGGTAGTCGACGGCCGTAATGCCCGCGCCCGGGTACTGGGTGCCGGCGAAGTAGGAACGGGCCGCCTGCTCCAGCCGCCGCATCTTGCTGGCCCGCTGCGCCTTCGTCTTACCCGTGAACACGAACGCGAGGGGCACGTAGCCCTCGTGGCCGGTCGCCGGGTAGATCCGCGACCACAGCCGGAAGTCGTGCACCTTCGCTCCCCCGTAGGAGCAGGCCGCCCGCTCGTGGTTCTTGTCGGCCTTCGGCGCCAGGAGCTCGAACCACTCGGTGTAGCGGCGCACCTTGTCCACCAGGACGTCGACGGGCTCATTCACGCGGTCGACCTCCAGGAGCATCGCGGGCACGCCGACCTCCGGGGCCCGCATCGTCAGGTCGGCGTACTGGGTGTAGCCGTACGGGAGGCGGTGGGCGATCTCGGTCTGCCAGGACAGCGGCGTGCCGAAGCCGGCCTCGGTGAGGACCGCAGCGGTCATCGTGACGGCGGCCGCGTGTTCGTCGTAGCCCTCGCCGGTGACCAGCTCGCCGTCGTCGTCGAACTCGAGCTTGCGCAGCGCGGAGACCCGGACGTTCCCCGGCAGCAGCTGCTTGGCTTCCTTGTGTCCTCGCTCGGTGAGCACCCACAGTTGGTGGTTCGACTCCAGCCGCGTCTCCACCCGGACCTTCCCGTCGTCCTTGAGGGCGTTGAGGGTGTCCCTCGTGCACCGGTCGTGCGAGTCTCCGGGGCGCAGCATCCGCCACAGGTGTTCAGCGGTAGCCCTCTGGAAGATCCCGAGAGCCTTCAGCACTTCCTGCTTCCTGGTGTGGGTTGGCTTCCATGTCTGCTTAGAAGACTTAGAAGGGTTGTCGAACGTGCCGGGGGTCCTGTTCTGCCGGGGCTGACCTGTGGGTACGCGCCTGGCAGGCGAAGAGGCCGTGGAGGGGGCAATGGAGGGGCCCGTAGAGGGGGCCGGCGGCACCTGGTCCAGGTCCTCGCCGGGCGCCTGGTCGTCGGTCTCCTGCGGTTCGCGGGCGGAGTCGGGCGTGAAGTCGACGGGCACGGTGTCCTCGATTCCTCCGGCCGGCTGGCCGGGACGGTGAGCGTCCGGCCCGCACGCCGATGTGCGCACGGGCCGGAGCCACCGTCGGGAAGACCCCCTTGTCCGCTGTCTGACGCTCAGCACCGATCAGTGTCTTCTATGCCTCAGAAACGCCTTGACCGGGGCGATTTATCCGTGACCAGCACCACACATGCTCCTTGGAGTTTCCGGGTCCGGCGGGGAGGGAGAGTTCTCCCTCCCGAGCACCGTCCTCTGTCCACAGGGCCACCGCTGGAGGCTCGTCTTGAGGCCGCCACGATCAGCGAGGCGGCCCGTACGTGAGGAGCTGTCATGCCCGAAACACCGTCACCACGCCGCTCGCCCCGATGGAGCCGGAGGACGTCGCCGACGCCTTCGCCTACATCCGGGCGATGCAGGCCGACGACATCGACACCGCCTGCGCGATTGCCGACGACACGGGCCCGGAGCTGCACCGGCTGCTCTTGGACGTCGCCGCGCGCATCGTCATCCCGATCACCGCAGTGGACGACCACGACGGGGAGCCCTGCGCGCATTCCTTCCTGGCGGCGGCGCTCGGACGGCTTCTGCTGGAGCTCCTCTGCGACGGCGAGTGCCTGGCCGGTGCGCCGGGCATCGCCCAGACCATCGTCCGCTTCACCGAGAACATCCTCACCGAGGAGCACGGCGACGTCGCCGATGTCCTCCGCCAGCTGGAGGCCGCGGGGATGAAGCAGGCGATGGAGGCGCACCGGGTGCGCCGGACCACCGCGTAGCCGCACCTCCGGGACGGCGGTGGTGCGGTGCGGCGCGCATCCCCGGGCGCACATCCGCTCCGGCGTGGTGCGCTCCACCGCAACCACCGCACCGCACCGCTCCACCGTGGTGCGCTCCACCGCGCCATGGCACCGCACCGCCGGGAGCCGGCGGTGTGGTCCCCCGGCATCGCCGCACGGCGCCGGGGCGCGCCACGGCCGGGCGGGCTCCTCTATCACACACCCCCTTGACCGCGGCCTGATCGCGAGCCGAAACCGGCGATGTCAAGGAGAAGCGTCGCGGTAGCAGAGCTGGACAAGGGGGTGTAGCGGAGCCGGACAAGGGGGTCGCGAGCGCCCGGCCGCACCCGGACAAGGGGTCGCCGGCGGCGGGCGAACCGGTGCGGTGCGGAGCATCGGGTGCGGCGCACCGGCGCGCGCGAGAGTGCCGGGCATCGTCGGAGTGGTGCGGTGCCGGAAGCGGTGGCGCACCATCGCGGTGCGCACCACGATGGAGTCCATCGTCGTCCGGCGCACCGGAGTGGAGTCCACTCGGTGGAGCCCACTCGGTGGAGCCCATCGAGTGGAGCCCACTCGATGTTCTGCATCCGGTGGCGATGCGCGGCATCGGGTGGACTCCACTCAGTGGACGGTGTCCGGCATCGTCACCACAGCCAGGCGTTGGAGTGCCGCACCCGGGACAGTGCGCGGGCGTCGCGGCGCGCGGCCGCGTTGCCGATTCGGTTCTGCCGGGAGCGGGGCCGGCGCGACTGCGAGGCGGCGAGTCGGCGCTTCCCGGCGCCCTGGAGTCGCTTCCGCTGCTTGCGCAGTTCCGCCTTCGCGGCCTTCGACTTCGGCGTCCGGGGGCGCTTCCAGATCGGTTGCCACCCCAGGGGCTCGTCGGGGTCGGGCTCCTGGCCCTCGGTGAGCGCGGCGGCCATCTTCGCGCGGGCGGCACGGGCGCGGGCGATGGCTTCGTCGGGGTTGGGGCGTTCTTCCGGGGGGGTGGTGCTCACGTGACTCCTGTGGCTCGGCCCGGCGTGTGCTGGGTGAGGCCGGCGTAGGCGGCGAGGTGGCCTGCGGTGGCGAAGCCGCTGCCGTCGCCGACGTCGATGAGGATGCGGGCGGCGGTCCTGATCCCGATGCCGGGCATCGAGATCAGGACCTGGGAAAGAGGGTGGGCCTCCAGGAGTTCCTCGATCCGCGCGGCGAGGACTTTTCGCTGGTCAAGGACGGACTGAAGCGACCTGGCGAGGCTGGGGACGATCAGCGCGGCAGCCTCCGTTCCCGGGACGACGACGGTCTGCTCGTCGAGTGCGGTGAAGATGTCCTCGACCAGTCGCTCGGCCATCCGCGGCGCCTTGGGACGTATCAAGGTCACGAGGCGACGGCGCCCGGCCTTGCGGATCCGGGCCGGTGATCCGAACTGGTCCAGCAGTCTGAGCACGGCCGGGTGCTGGATCCGCGGGCCCAGGACCCGCTCGAGCGACGGGTGGATCTGGGTGAGGAGGCCGCGGAGCCGGTTGGCGATCCGAGTGGACTCACCCGCGAGATCGTCGTCGAACCCGGCGATCATCGCGAGCTCGGCAACGGCTTCGTCCGAGGGATCAATCGTCCTCAGGGTATGTGGCATCCCTCTGGCGGCATCCGCGATGATGAACGCGTCGCGGGCGTCGGTCTTCGCCTCCCCAGGATAAAGATCGGCGATCCGCCGCATCGTGAGTCCGGGCAGGTAGGCGACCTGACATCCCGAGTCCCGGGCGACCGCCAGCGGCAGGGCCCCGATGGAAGCCGGCTGGTCGACGACCACCAGTACCGTTCCGTGCTTGGCCTTCAGCTTGTCGAACAGCTCCCGCAGCTTCGGTTCGCTGTTGGGCAGCGGCTTGTCGAACACCCTTTTTCCCGCCGGGTTCACGGCGGTGGCGTGGTGAACCCCCTTGCCGACGTCCAGGCCCAGATAGACGTCGATGCCAGTCTCGTCCAACATGCCCTTCGCTCCCGCGCTCGCCTGTTCCCCGGCCTCGCCTGCGGCATCAGCGTGCCGGCATCCACGTTACGAAGAGACTGCCCAAGGGGCGCTCGTGCCTCTAATCAGCGGTCTGCCAATGCCTCCGGCACCGGCGACACCACCTTTTCGATCATCTCGACTGGGGCTCAAGTCATACCGGGGCCGAAGGCCGGGAGCCTCATTGCGAGGCCACGAAGAAGGTAACGGGGCCACTGACGGGACCGAATCCGACCGATCGCGGCAAGTTGGGATCGAAGATCCACCTGATCACCGACCGGAACGGCCTGCCTCTTTCGCTCGGCATCTCCGGCGCCAACATGCACGACAGCCAGGGCCTTGAACCGCTCGTGCGCGGCATCCCGCCCATCCGCTCCCGTCGCGGCCCGCGCCGCCGACGGCCCGGCAAGCTCCATGCCGACAAGGGCTACGACTACGACCACCTGCGCCGTTGGCTCCGCAAGCGCGGCATCCGCCACCGCATCGCCCGCAAGGGCATCGAGTCCTCACAAAGGCTCGGCCGCCACCGATGGGTAGTCGAAAGGACCGTGTCCTGGCTGGCCGGCTGCCGACGCCTCCACCACCGCTACGAACGCAAACCCGAACACTTCCTCGCCTTCGTCGGCATAGCCGCAGCCCTCATCTGCCACCGCCACCTCACCAACTGAAACGACGTCTCAGTCGGCAGATCTCGCGCAGCGCGAGGGCGAGTTTGTCGGCCCGCAGCAGCGGCGGGGCGGTCTCGGCTGGGGCGCTGATCCAGTGCGCGGCGGGGGTGTCGTGCGGGGTGCAGGGCAGGAGCAATTGCTGGGCGCGGGAGAGCACCCGTGTGCCCGGTAGTTGGGCGGTGTGACCTGTGCCGGCCGGCACCATGACAGAGCCGGTCTCTGATGTGGTCGGCGAGCACCGGGTGGCCCGAGCTCGGGTCAGCGCCCATCTGGCCCAGGGCGTCCAGGCCGAGGCTCATCGGTTCGATGACCACGACATCCCACGTTTCACCACACCGTGCCCAACGCGTTGAGTTGCCTCCCCTGGACCACAGGGCACGCGTCCAGGAATCGACCGCCTTCTTCGCGGCCCAGGTCAGACAGCCTTGTGGTGTGGCTTCTTCCGGCACGATGAACTCCCTGCGATCGCCCGTCACCTCTCGTCATACAACGTGCGCCAGGCGGGACGGACTCAAGCCGAAAAGCCGACCGAACCCACCGTACGGATGGAACCCACCCCGATGCCCGAACGCTGCGCCGCGCAATCCAGGAGATCGCCTCCGAGGCAGTCCTTGCCGACCACGAGGGGTGCGCTACACCGAGCCCGACGTGGCGCACGACTGGTCAGCTGGCGGGTCGGGGCAGTGCGGCAAGGCGGGGGAAGCCAGTACCCCCTGTGGTGGCGTCAACGGCGCTGAGCTACCGGAGTTGTGTCCAGAAGATCCTCGGTGTGGCTCGTTGTGCGGACATACTCATACAAGGAGCCTGATGTTCCATAAGAAGCCCTGGACAGCTCAGGTGGCCATCCGCTATGCCGCCTCGGGAGCGTCCGCTCACCGTGGAGGCGACATTGGCGCTGCGCAAAGACCCGCGAGGGCATGGTGGTCGTAGATGTGTGGGAGATGCGCCATGACCGGACTCGTCCGCCGCTCAGCTTGCGCCCCCGCGGGCAACCCGCAGGGGTCTTCAGTCTTGTGGGACCAGTGTCGTTGACACGGGATTGACCACATGTCAGTGACAGGACGGCAAGCCGTCCGGCTCCTGGTCGTGGCGCTCCTCGGCGCTGTGGTCGCGCTTGTTTTCGCTGCGGTCGGGCCGCAGGGCGGGGGGAGGTACGGGACGGTGTCGGGGCAGGCGGCGGAGGTCGCGGCCGCGAGAGCTGCTGCAGAGCCTTCCCCCGAGCCCGACTCCGACGGGGACTACTGCACCGATTGCCCCTCGTGCGAGGGTTGTCCGGTGGACCCGGTGGACCCGGTGGACCCGGTGGATCCGGTGGACCCGGTGGATCCGGTGGACCCGGTGGACCCGGAGGACCCGGAGGACCCGGAGGACCCCGTGGACCCGGAGGACCCGGAGGACCCGGAGGACCCGGTGGACCCGGAGGACCCGACCGACCCGGAGGACCCGGCCGACCCGGAGGACCCGACCGACCCGGAGGACCCGACCGACCCGGAGGACCCGACCGACCCGGAGGACCCGACCGACCCGGAGGACCCGACCGACCCGGAGGACCCGACCGACCCGGAGGACCCGACCGACCCGGAGGACCCGACCGACCCGGAGGACCCGACCGACCCGGAGGACCCGACCGACGGCCCCGGCACCGAGGACCCGACACCCAGCGGTGGCGAGGCGTCCGGTCCCTGGCCGATCGTGCTCGTGCTGCTCGGCACCGCGATGGTCACCACGGCTGCCGTCGTCGGCGTCCGTCATCGGGGGCCGCGCTGGGTACGCCGCCATGTGCACGCTGTACTGCGCAGCGGCCCCGCTCTCCACAGCGTGCGCGAGAGCCGCGACTCCGATGCGCCGGACCGCACGGTACGGCTGGAGTCTCACCGCGACCCCGGCGAGCAGAACATCCAGGAGGAGGACGATCGATGACCGTGACGAGTCCCACAGAGCACATGACCGTACGGGCCCTCCTGTTCGGCGAAGAGGGCGGGAGTGCCACCGATGCCCTCGCCGGTCATCTTCATGAGCGCGATGTCGCGGAGACGCTGTCGCACGGTGCGCGGGGTATGGCGGGTTCGGCTGGCCGCGCTGTCGAGCGTGAAGTCGCCACCGTCGTCGACGGTTTCCTCGCGATGGACCTGATCGACCTGTTGGGCGCGGGCTGGCGCAAGCACTCCGCTCTCACGGCTGCCGCTCGCCGTACGCGCGACACACCGGACAGCGAGGAGCTTGTCGCTCTGGTGAGCCATCACATCACGTCAACCCACCGTCCCTGCGTCGACTTGATCATCGATGGGGTCAACGTCGGGACCATCAACCTGGCGATTACCGTCGACTTCGACCTCAACGGAGTTATCGCCATCGTCCGTGACGCCCGTTTGGCCGCCCTGCGATCCGGAGAGTGCACGGCCACCGGAACCCTCGCCATCGAGGAGAACACGGTGGCCAGCCGGAACCGCCGCCTCGATCTCCCGGGCATGATCCGGCTCCGGTCAGGAATCCCCCTGCTCACCGCGGAACACCTGGCTTCTGGGGGCGGCCCCACCCCCGAATCCATTGCCGCAGTGACCGGCTTCCGTACGTGGCTCGAAACCCACGCCGAGGAGAACGAGGCACTTGGCGACCTGGCCCGGGCCAACGCCGAAACGCTGGAGAACCTGCTGAGGGCAGGGGAGCACTACTGGGACGGCACGCGATAGGCGCGGGGCGCCGAAGCGGACGGGGCCGAAAGGCCAGTACATCAGCGGCGGCACCAGCGGTGCGGCCGTTCCCATAAGGGCCGGGGCAGCGGGGGAGCAACCTCTATAGAGCGTGTTCGATGCCCCCTGGTCGAGGGGCTTGACGGTGCTGGATGCTGTTGGTCGTGGCATGTGGTGGGACCGGTCCGCGGTATTGCCGCGAGTGCTCTGATCCTCTGCCGCCGGGGATGCCGAAGACGGCGATGTTCTGTTCGTCGAGGTGACAGTTCACGGCGGTGGTGGAGGCTTCAGCGGGCCCGTGAGCGGGTGATCGCGATGAAGCTGGGCGAGCAGGCGGAGTGCCCGGGTGCGCGGCCGGTGCTGGACAGTGGGTGTCGAGCGGGCCGGTCGGCAATCTGGCCCCGCGGCGGCCGGCCCCGCACCGACAGCTGGACCAAGAAGCAGAAACCCGCGCACTGATCACCCTTCCGGTCGGGCGGCCAGTACTCGCATAGCAACCATTCGCCACCCAAGCGTCTGTTCCCTACATCGAGCAGGACGTCTGCAATGGAGAAGTGTTCCTCCAGCGCGGCCCGTAGTGAGGACAACGACGTACGGATCTGAGCAAGCTGCTCGCGCAGCTCCCGAAATCCGCAGGCGGAGCGGCGCCCGTCGCGGGTGAGGCGGGCGGCGACCTGCAGCAGCCGGCAGCGGAGTTTCTTGGGTTTGGCGGCGGCGAGTTCGCCGTCCAACACGAGGACGCGGGCCAGCCGCGAGGCTGATGGGCAAATGGCCGTCGCCTGCCCCGGCCACGGTGCGCCGGAAGACGGGTCAGCCACCCGTCCACGGCTCCCGTGACCGACTGCTGACGGGAGCCGACCGGCGCCCGTTGAAGGGGGGAGATCCCCTCTCCCCAGAGAGAAGATGCCAGCGCCGGATCGGGCGGTTACCGCCGGCCCTGACCTGCGTAAATACGCCACGAGCCGTACCGGGGCCCGGTACCTGCGGCGGTAGCAGCGCCGGAACCACGGCTGGTAGCAGCGCTGGCAGCGGCGCCGGTACCGACCGGGGGGCGCAGCGAAAGTAGGAAAGCCCCTTCAGCGATCTTGGACATACGGCCAGGTCAGACCTGCAAGCAAGCCTTTGGGGGCGGCGACACCCCTCTACCAGCAGCAGTCTGGGAGAGGTCACGGCGCGCATGCCGCCTGGGCCGGGCGTGCAACCCGTGCGCTTCTCGCGCCCCCTGTCCGGCCGGCCTCGCGGTGAGGATCCTTGAGTTGTGGCTATTGAGGATGAAGAGAATCAGGGCACGGCGCTGGAACCGGCCGGACGGGCCGACGCGGTCCGGCTGACCGAACAACTGGAGCGGGCAATCGCTGACGCGGAGCGGCATCCCGGTGACACGACGGTGGGAGGGCGCCTGATCGACGAAATGGCCGCAGCCGGCGGCCGGCTCGGACAGGCCGCCTTGGACCTCGCTCCCGCGTTCTGGTCCGAACAACAAGCCGTCGACAAGATCCTCGCCCGGTACGCCAACGACAGTCGACAAGATCCTCGCCCGGTACGCCAACGACATCGGCGTCGATGTCGAGACAGTGCTGGCCGCACGCCGCTACGCCCTCACCGGCGACCGCCGCGCCCTCGACAGCACCTGGCTCTGACCACCGGCATGCGGCAAGGAGCGGCAGGGATACGTAGAGCCGGGCCGTGACCGAACGACGCCCACGCCGTTGGTTCTGCGGCGCGTGCATGAAATCCGTCCCCCACGGTGCGCGCTCCTGGGGCCCTGACACCGCGCCCGGCTCAGGGCCCCGTGCCGAATCGGTGGCGGCGTCCCGGACCGGCAGAGCTCCGGCGTCAGCGGCGGAGGAAGCCGAAGATTCCGTTCTCCTTGCGCCACGCCTCCGCTTCCGCCTTCGCCTGCGCCTGCACCTCTTCAGCCGCCCGTTCCTCCGCCGCCAGGCGCTCCCGCTCCTTGGCACGGGCGCACACGGAGCAGTCGCTGCCCGCCGGTACGGACTGCCAGTCGTCGTCCGAGTACACCTCACGGCCGCAGGTCGGACACGCCCACGCGGCGGCCTTCTGCCGCCGCGCGGTCTCTTCCCGCTCCCGCTGCTCGCGCTCCTCCTGGGCGCGGCGCAGGAGGCGGCGTTCCTCTTCCCGGGCTCGGAAGGCGCGGTGGTCGTCCGGGTTGTCCAGAGCCGCTTCGAGGGTCTCCCACGTCGAGTGGCCGTAGCGCCACCAGATGGGTCCGTGGGGTCCGTGCTGTTGTAGGCGGGCGAGGGTGGTGACGATGACGGGGACGGTGTCGTCGTAGTCGCGGTAGCCGTCCTTCACATCGGTCCCGTAGACGCTGCCGCCCTGCCAGTACCAACTCCACCCCCCACCAGCAGGCGCCCTGAGCGCCATCGATATCCCTGCTGAGGCCCCAGCCGGTGAGGCGCCTTGTCTGGAGTGTGACGGTAAGACTTCCGAGAGTGATCACATAGAGCTACTCTTTCCTCCTTGCAGGTGAGGGGGGTATGTGCGGTACGAGCAGCGCGCCTACGCACGCGTTAAATTTCTCGAACTCATGGCGGAGTTATACGAGAACGAGTTCGAGGACTTCTTCCACCGGCTCATGTGCTCGAGGTACCCAGACTTCCTGGATGTTCGCACTGCGGGCAGTCTGGGCGATATGTCGGCAGACGGTCTTTCCTTGCACTCCCGCAAGCTGTACGCCTGCTATGCCCCGCAGACGGTGAAGTCGAGCAAGATCCGCAAGAAGTTCGACGGCGACCTGGCGGGTGCGCTCGCCAAGCGCAGGGGGCAGTTCGACACGTTCGTGTTCGTGCATAACGATCGACGTGGTGTTCATCCCGAAGTGACAGCAATGCTGTCCGAGGCTGCCGCCAGCACGCCAGCTCTGGGCTTTGAGCAGATGGGCGGCCGACGCTTGTGGCATGAGTGCATGCAGTTAGATCACGTGACGGCGGAAGATGTCCTCCGGTGTGAGATCCCGATCAAGGAGATGACGTTCGGAATCGGGATGGATGATCTTGAGCCTCTCCTGAAACAGCTGCAGGAACTGCGCACTGCCCCTGATCCGCTCATGCCGCTGCCAGACGTACGCGTCGAGAAACTCGACTTCAACCGGCTCGAAGGCGAAGCGCGTGAGGATCTGCTCCGCGGGATGCGGCAAGCCCACCTCGTGGACGCCTTCTATGCGGGCAGTATGCGAGAGCTGGAACACGACGAGGTCGCCCAGGGCTTCCGCGTGTACTACGAGCAGGTGCGCAGGGACTGGAGCGACCCTGAAGACGTGCTGTGGCAGCTCCAGATGTACGTGCTGGGCAACGCGCAGCCGCGACCGAAGGTGCTGCGCGCGGCCCTCGTCGTACTCGCACACTTCTTCGGGCGGTGCGACATTTTCGAGGCGCCTCCTGCTGGCTGGCAGCCTGGTATCGGGATATCTGCGTGATCACTCCGACGAAGGGCATCGCACCCGACCGCTGTCTATTGGCTGTCGGCGCCCAGATCCTGCTGCAGTTGGACGAACCGCGATCAGTCAGTCAGACGTGGGCCCGGCTGAGGACATGGCGGGCCGAACACGGCCACGCCTCGCCCGTATCGTTCGGCTGGTTCGTTTTGGCACTGGACGTGCTCTACAGCATGGGCGCCGTAGAGCTGGACCAAGACATCCTCGTTGCAAGGAGCATGCATGCTGCGCCGCTTGAGCGCTGACGACGAGCGCTTCAAAGAGGTGTCCTTCGTCGAGGGCCTGAACCTGATCGTCGCGTCCACCACCGCCTCATCCGCAGACACTGACAGCCGCAACAGCGCCGGCAAGTCCAGCCTGATCGAGCTGATCCACTTCCTGCTTGGGTCTCGAGCGACGAACACCGCGCTCGCCATGAACAAGGCACTGCGGCACATCACATTCAACCTTGAGATGGACTGGCCGGGCCTGAGCAGCCCAATCAGTGTCCGCCGCAGCGGACAGCGTGCCGGATTCGTGACGCTCAACGAAGACGTGACCGGGACGGACGACGGCGCCATGTTTCCCCGCACAGGTCCCGTAGAGCTGCCCGCGGAGCGATGGACGCAACTGATCGAGCGGGACCTCTTCGGTCTGCGCGGTGACCATCCGGGCGTAAGCGGAAGGGTGCTGCTCTCCTTCCTCGCCCGGCGTATTTCGTCGCACGGCTTCAATGAGCCGACCCGCACCTTTTCGCGGCAGTCCGCCCCGGAAGCCGCCTCCAACCTCGCCTACTTGCTGGGCTTGGATTGGCAGCTCGTCGACGAGTACAGGCAACTGGCCGCCCGCAAGGCGACGCGTACCCAGCTGAAGAAGGCGGTCGATGACCCCGTGTGGGGGCGCATCGTGGGGTCTACCGCAGACCTCAGGGGCCAGATCACACTGGCCGAGGCGCAGGTAGAACGGCTCCGTGGACAGGTTGCAGCCTTTCAGGTCGTCCCCGAGTACGAGCGGCTCAAGGACAGAGCGGATCAGGTCAGCCGACGCATCAAGCAACTGGCCCAGGAAGATGTGATCGACCAGCACAACCTCGAAGAGCTCCAGGCAGCCGTCACCGAAACCACGGACTTCGAGGTCGACTATCTCGAGCCGGTCTACCGCGAACTCGGCGTCGTCCTGAACGATCAGGTCCGCCGACGGTTCGAAGACGTGAAGACCTTCCATCACTCCGTGATCCGCAATCGTCGGCGTTTCCTTGAAGAAGAGGTAGCCGAACTCACTGAACGGCTCCAGTCACGTCGTGCCGAGCGGGCACGCTTGGGCGAGGATCAAGCCCGTCTCCTTCGAGGTCTCGCCGAGGGAGGGGCGCTGGAGGCGCTGACGACCTTGCAGACGGCTCTCGGGCGCGAGGAGGCCGCGCTCCAAGCGCTGCGGCACCGTTTCGAAGCGGCGCAGACGCTTGAGGCCAGCGCCCGGCAGATCACCGCGAAGAGTGTGGAACTGCAGCAAGCTGTCGACACCGACCTCCAGGAGCGCCGCCGGCAAACCGACGAAGCCATCCTGCTGTTCTCTCACTACGCCCAGCGCCTCTACGGTGAAGGGCGCGAGGCCTACCTCGCCATCGAGGCCGGCCGCAACAGCCTGACCATTACTCCGCGGATCGACAGCGACGGCAGCCGCGGCATCAGCAACATGGTCATCTTCTGCTTCGACCTGACTCTTGCGGTCCTGGCACACCGACACGGACGTGGCCCCGACTTCCTCATCCATGACAGCCACCTCTACGACGGTGTCGACGACCGGCAAGTTGCCGCTGCCCTGAAACTCGCCGCCGAAGTCACCGAGGAAGAGAACCTGCAGTACATCGCCACGATCAACACCGACAGCCTCGGCATGGCCTCCCAACGCGGCTTCGATCCCGAGCCCTACATTCGAAGCCCTCGCCTCACAGACGAACACGAAACCGGCGGCCTCTTCGGCTTCCGCTTCAAAACCACCGGCAAGAGATAGACGAGGTGGCCGATGCCAACAGGATTGCCCCTGAGGCCAGTCACGCGCCTGAGATCTTCCGTGTCGCTCCTCTCGCTGGGGATACGACGTCGTCGCTGATCTGCCGCATCGCGAGCCGCTACGGGCTGGAAGCGAATGTGTTGCGGTCCTGCTGGCACTGGCGCAACCACCAGCCCAAGCACGAGGACGGGCCTGTCGGGCCGACGCTGAGGTGCTGATGAACACGGCCGGACGGCAAATCCTGGCGGGCCTGTTCGGCGTCACCGAAGACGGGCCGGCGCGGGCGTTGCCGTCCTAGGGCGTGATCGTCCGGTTCGTCCGTGCGATGCTTCCCCCTTTTCGGCCGGTGGCGGCGGAGTGCTGGTGGGCGCGGACGATGGTGGAGTCGATCTGGACCAGCCAGTCGATGTCGTCGGCGGCGTCGGCCTGGGCTTGGATCTGTTGCAGGGCCTGGGTGAATACGCCGTCGATGGCGTAGCGGCGGAAGCGGGTGTAGACCGTCCAGGGACCGTAGCGTTCCGGCAGGGAGGCGACCGTCCACGACATGCCCCAGCGCACCGCGAAGAAGGCCGCGCAGAAGAAGGCGGCCAGGAGCCCGGCGAAGAAGACCGGTGGCCGTAAGCCGCGGTCGGCGTAGCCGGGCGCCCGGTGACGTCGGCACACGGGCACACGGGCACACGGGCACACGGGCACACGGGTGATGCTCGGGGCACGCCGACCCAGTGCAGCCCAGGCAGGCCGAAGGGTGTCGGGCTCTCACTGGGGTGGTCCGGGCGGCTGCCTCGTTCGGTGCACGCTGTGGCCGTGTCCCGGCGCGTACGTTCTGGTGGGAGGGCAGGCTGGGGAGCGGAGTCCGCTGGGGAGTCCTTCGCACGTCGACCGGGCGGACCGCTTTGCGTTGGTCTACAGGGTGCGCAGGACGGCGACGACCTTGCCCAGGATGACGGCATCGTCGCCCGGGATCGGCTCGTAGGCCGAATTGTGGGGCACTAGCTAGCTAGACGCGCGCAGCCCGGCGCATAGGTCACAGACCGTGCCGCCTGAGCTCGTCCGCCTCGCCACCGCGACCCAACTCGTCGAGTAGCTTGATCAACTGGTCAAGGGAGTAGCTGTTCCCGCGGCGCGCGGCCTCGCGCAGCGGCTCCTCGGCCGCGTCCGGGCGGCCGATCTCGCGGAACAGGTCGGCGAGTACGTGAAGCGGCCCGGTGCCGTTCTCCTCGTCGTCGATGCGCGCCCGGACGAGCCGCTCGGCCTCTTCGTGCTCACCGCGTCGGCCGAGCAGGAGGCTCCAGCACCGCAACGCGCTGGAGTAGCCGAACTCGTCCATCGCCTTCCAGAGCGCCTCGGCGCTCTCGTCGTCGCCCTCCGTCTCCATGATCTCGCCGAGCTCCTCCAACGCGTAGGTCGCCGTCGACGAGCAGTGCGAGTCGATCCGCCAGTCGGGCGGCCGTGGCGGCCTCTCCAACAGCGACACCATGCACCGCACGTACGGGTGGTTCCACCCCTCGACGGCTTTGCGGAGCCAGCCCTTGGCCTCCTCGACACGGTCCTCGCGACGCAGGTCCCGAGCCAGGTCGAGCATCGCCTCCAGGTCACCGGCCACCGCTCCCCGCCGCAGCCAGTGGGCGGACCCCTCTTCGTCCCCCGCCTCGGCCAGCCCGAAGCAGAGTTGGCGCATCGCATTCCAGTCGCCGGCCTCGGCGTCGGCCAGCCAGCTTTCCTTGAGTCGCCGGACGGCCTCGTCGGGATGGCGTTCCTCCAACAGCTGGACCGCGTCGCTGCTGCCCTCGCGCGCGGCCTGCCGGAGCATGGCGTCCGCCTCGTCGGCCCGGACCATGCGCTCCTGCAGCAGTGCCATCTCGTACATCGCGCCGGTCCAGATCAGGTCGATGCTCGGTGGGTGGGCCGGCGCCTGGTCACCGAGGTCGAGAAGGGTGCGTAGCCATCGCTCACCCTCGGGGGCCCGGCCACGGCGCCACAAGGTCGCGCCCAGGTCCAGCATGGCGCTGCGGTCGCCGCGTTCGGCGTGCTCGCGCAGCACCGCGACTGCGTCATCGTGTCGGCCGTGCTTGTCCAGCAGCTTGGTCAGCTCACTCATCGCGAGGATGTCGCCAGCGTCGAGAGAGACGCGCAACGCGGCCTCGGCACCAGCCACATCGCCACGGCGGTCCAGCAGCAGGCCCAGCCGGCGTGCGTCGTCGCCGTCGGTCGGCCCGGCGGCTCGCAGCAGCTGCTCGGCGAAGCGGAAGAACCCCCGCTCCTCTGCGCGGCGCGCTGAGGCGCTGCGTTCCTCCGCTGGAACCAGGTGGTCGACCAGCGCCTGCGACACGTCGGCTGGCACCGGGCCGGAGGCCCGGGCGCCGCGCCCGTGCTGGGCGAGGTAGTCGGCGAGCAGATAACCGTCGGCCGGTCCGACGGTGGGCACGGAACGGGTGGGCGTCAGTGCGGCCACGCCGTTCACCGTCGCGGTGGCCCGGCCGATGGCTGCGGCGAACCAGGTCGCCGCTGCGACCCGCTGCGGCCCGGTGAGGTAGGCCCCCGCCGCGGCCTCGAAATAGGTCTGCGGCAGCGGCCCGGTGAAGCCGAGCCAATGCGCGTCCATGGCAGCGCTGATTAAGGCCCGGCAGTGCGGGTCGAGGACCCGTTCATACCGGTCGACCAGCGTGAGGCCGCCGGACAGCGCCTGGATCACCTGGCCTCGGGGTGCCCGGGCCGCGACGGTCAGTCGCTCGTCGTGCTGGGCGGCCTCCTGTAGCTGCGCCAGGTCGGCCGGCTCCTCGAACGCCTCCGGAACGACGACTACCTCGGCGCTGTTGAGCAGCTCGCGGGATTCGCCTTGCCCGTCGTGGCCCTGCGCCACGACCGAGGTGAGGTCGTAGAAGTAGTCGGGCCAGAGCGTCCCGAGCGCCACCGACCGGCCGTGCCGGGTCAGCCAGCGGCGCAGTTCCAGGGCCGTCTCGGGGCTGTCCAGAAATCGCTGCATCTCGTTGAGCCACAACACTACTGGCCGCTGCTCCGCCGACCAGTCCCGCAGTGTGTCCCGCAGTTCGTCGGCCTCGAGCGGCACCACCAGCGGATGGTCCGGCAGACAGGCTCGGACCGCCTCCAGAGCGCTGCGGCTCTTACCGGTCGAGGAGCCACCGACGAGTACGAGCAGGTGGTGCTGGTCCTGCTTGGTCGTGGCGGCCAGCGCGTTCCGCAGCTGGAAATCATGTCTCCGAGGGACGAAGGGCGGCAACTCGGAGCTCGCGTCGCGGCCAACCGACACCGCCTGGTGCACGCCGAGCACGTACGGGTTCCAGTGCGCCACCGGCCGGCCAGCGACTGCCGAGGCAGCGGCAGCGGACGGGGCAGCCGGCACCGGCGGGGATGGCGGCTCGATCGGGCGCATCAGCTGTGCGACCTGCGCGGCGGCCTTGTACTCATCCTGCCTGCAGTCTCGGGCCAGCATTCGGGCGACCGCGCGGACATCGTCCAGGCTCGCTGGCCCACCCCGGGAGATGATCTTGTGGATCTGGTCCTTCTTCGGTGAACTGTCGAGGCGGTCATCCACGCGGATCCGCTTCTCCAAGTCCTCCAGCGTGGGCCGGCCGGCATTCTCATGCAGGTCGTACAGCATGTCGCGGACCTCCTGCTGCGGCCCGGCGTCAAGTTCGGGCCGGGCCAGCTTCCGCGGGCGGCGCACACGGTTGCCGGCCGCCGCCGGCTGGCGGCGCACCGGTACACGCTTGCCGGCCGCCGCCGGCTGGCGGCGCACCGGTCGGGACTCGTCGGCATCCATCGCCTACCGATGATGCCCTGCCGCTGCCCACCGGGTGGCGTTATCGGCGTAGTTGGCCCCACTTACCCGGCCTGACCTGGCCCGAGGACAAACCCGGCGCAGCCACTTCCGGTCAGGACCGGCCCCGCCACCGAACAGGAGAACGGCCTCCCGCGGGGCCGACTCAAGCCGGAACCGAACGACTACGTGAGTCCAAAGCGGACCGACTCCGGTGTGGCCAATGGCACCGATGAAGCCAGCCGGGCACTGCTCGACACCCGTCGGCACTGAGGTCGAGCCCCACGAGGAGCCCCGAGGCTGAAAGCGCAAGCCGGCGCCGGCTCCGCTTTCGTCTCAGACACCCAGGGAGCATCCGATGACCCGATCCCCGCAGCACCCCCCCGGCCCCGATGAGCGCCGCACCCGGATCACCCTCGCAGTGATCGCTGGCCTGCTCGCTGGCGCCACCCGCGCCCTGGCCGGCTGGCTACTCGAGCACCTGACGACCGGCAACTAACCGGCCCGGGGCGGGATCCCGTGCTGTACCGCGGGATTCCGCCCCCACTCGTACCTCTCCGAGCAGGAAGCCGTCGACACCATCCTCGCCCGGCTCGCGAACGACATCGGCAGCCCACCGAGACCATCCTGGCCGCACGCCGACCGCCGTGCGCTGGAAGGCACCTGGGGTCGGACACTGTCACGCGGCGGCCTTCTGCCGCCGCTTGGTCTCTTCCCGCTCGCGCTGCTCACGCTCCTCCTGGGCGCGAAGCTCGAGGCAGCGTTCCTCCAGATGGCCCGTGCGGTCCGTGCGGACTACCGCCCAGACCAGCAACCAGGGGTACCTGAATGAATGTCAGGCTATGCCTGACGCGGCGGCTTGTCAGGCATACCCTGACGCCATGACAGACATGGATGTTGACCGCGCCGAGAGCACGCCGGGGGAAGGCCCGGAGGTCCTCTCGCCGCGGGACGAGTCGCGCATCAACTTCGCGCAGTACGCGTTCCTGCTAGGTCATGAGGCCATGGGACTCATGCCCACGGCCCCCAAGACGTCGACCGGGGACTTCCTGGCCGGCGCCCTGGGGCTGCGCAGGAGGCTCGATCAGCTGATCAAGGCCGCCGTGATCGCGGAGCGCGAGTGCGGAAGCACCTGGGAACAGATCGCTCAGACCGCCCAGATGACGCGCCAGTCGGCTCACGAGAAGTGGGCCCCTCAAGTGCAGGCATGGGCGGCCACCGGGCGCCAGGTCCGGCCGGCGGGCTCAACCAAGCGCTCCATGGAGACCGCCCGCTGGTACGACAGCCAGTACGAACTCCTGTGGCCCGACGAGCCCCAGGCTGTCACCGCGGGGCTGGACGCCAGCCGTCATCCCGGCTCCGACGCCTACGAGGACGCGCAACGCAAGCGCGGCGCCAGCCTGCACGCCCGCTTCAAGGAACTGCGAGAGCAAGGCAAGACACTCGACGCCCAGTACCAACAGCTCAAGGACACCAAAGACAGCGACGGCCTCGCCCGCCTGGCCGACGTGCTCACCGCTACCGCCGCCAACCACGACGCCCAGGCAAACGTCTACGACCAGCTCGTCACCGCGGAGCCGTCCCTGTCCGACGAACACCGCCACGATGCCGAGCAGCAGCGCACCAACGCCTACAGCGCCCGCAAGTACGCCGTCCTCGTCACCAGCAAAGCCACCTCGGCCAGCACCCGGACGTCCTAGACCGGAAAGCGCCGGCACTGACGGGAACGGCAGCCACACCGCTCAGGCCCCTCAAGATCGTTCTTGGACAATTGCCCAAGAACGATCTTGAGGGGCCGCCGTGCTTGTCGCAGTATCGGCGCTAATTCCGCCGGATCAGGCCCGTGACGCGGAACCCGCCACCACTGTATCCGGTACGGCGCGGCGCACGAAAAGAGCCACCGTGTGCGCGCCCGATGGGGCCCTGGTAACCCTGCCCGGCCCAGGGCCCCATCTCCCACCATCACGACACTGACCCCACCAACTCCCGGCCCGCCCTGGCGTCGCTGTCCCAGGGTGGCGCCCCAGACCGAGTCGGGGCTGATGGGGATCTTTGAAAACGGCTCTGGCCGCAGTTCCGTGAATCCCCAGGTCAGTGAGGGGAACGAGGGATCGTTTCGGCAGAGTGTTTCCTGCCATGGCGAGCAAGACGGTCGAGGCTGTGCTGTTTCCCGGGATCGATATGCGAGTGGATCGCGTCAGCGCCTCCACCGACGTCCTTGTGGTGGAGGCGGTGTCCACCGCTCGCCCGGGCCGGTGCCCGGACTGTCGGAAACAGGCAAGGCGTAGACACAGCACGTACCAACGCACTCTGGAAGAAAGGCCGTTGGGATCTCGCCGGGTCATAGTCCGGCTGCGGGTCCGCCGGTACTTCTGTGACCGGAAGAGTTGTTCCCGCAAGACGTTCGTCGAGCAGGTGCCGGGTCTGTCCGAGCGGCACCGCCGCTCCAGCACCGGGCTGACAGGCTGGCTACGGTCGAACTCGGCGGCCGCGCGGTTGTGCCGCCGCCTGCGTCTGGTCGCTGGCCGGACCCGGCTGCTCAGGCTGCTGAAGGCGCCGACGGTGCCGGACCGTGCCCCACGGGTGCTGGGGGTGGACGAGTTCGCCTTCCGCAAGGGCTGCACCTACGGCACCTTGCTGGTCGACGTCGAGGCCGGCCGGGTCGTGGATGTGCTGCCCGACCGCACCTCCGAAACGTTCGCGGCCTGGCTCACCGAGCATCCCGGCGCCGAGATCATCTGCCGGGACCGGGCCAGCGCCTACACCAAGGCGGTCAAGGAAGCCGCACCTCATGCCCTGGAAGTCGCCGATCGCTGGCACCTGTTGCAGAACCTGTCCGCCGCGGTGGAGAAGACCTGCCACCAGCACCGCGACTGCCTGCGCAAACGTGCCGAGGAGGAGACGGTGACCGAGGTGCCGGAGCCGCCCCCGATGCTGTTACCGCCCGCGGAACTGCCCCGCACCCAGATCATCGAACGCACCCGCCACCGCTACGAGGACATCCACCGCCTGCTGGAGAAACACTGGACGATCAGCGCCATCGCCCGCCGTCTGAACCTCGACCGCAAGACCGTGCGCCGCTTCCGCGACACCGACCTCGACGAGCTGCTGGCCTCCGCCCGCGACCGCTGCCCCAACGGCGTCCTGGAGCCGTTCAAGGCATACCTGAATGCCCGCTTCACCGAAGCTCAAGGCCAAGTCAGCGGCACACATCTGTTCCTGGAGACCCAGGCGCGCGGTTACCGGGGCAGCCGCCAAGTCGTCCGCAAACACCTCGCCGCCCTGCGGGCGGGCACCGCCGAACCGGTCCGGGCCGACATCCCCAGCCCCCGCAAGATCACCTCCTGGATCATGCGGCCCCGGGAGACGCTCACCGCGAGCCAGAACAAGCGGCTGCTTCAGGTCCGGCTCGCCTGCCCGGCCATCACCCGGGCCTGCGACCTCGCCCGAGCCTTCGCCGATCTCGTCCGTCACCAGCGCGGATACCTGCTGCTGGAGTGGATCCGGCAGGCCGAACAGGACGCACCGAAGCCGTTGCAGGGCTTTGCCGGCTTCCTCCGCCAGGACATCGACGCCGTCACCGCCGGCCTCACACTCCCCTGGAGTTCCGGCGTCGTCGAAGGACACGTGAACCGGGTGAAAACGCTCAAGCGAGCCATGTACGGCCGAGCCTCGTTCGAACTCCTCCGGACCCGCATCCTCACCCAGCCATGACCCTGGAGCTCGAGCAGAGGCTGGTTTTCAAGAAACCCGCCGTGGCACAGCAGCCATCTACCAGGCTGTATGCCATGGATGGAGTAACTGCAGGCACAGTTCTCGCCCTGATCGGTGTCCTCCTCGGGACTGCGGGGACCCTCGTAGGGCAGTACCTGGCGACGCGTGTCGAGGTGCAACGTGATCGGCGGCAACGCACGGACGCAGAACGCGCTGAGCGCAAGGAAGCCATCTTGGGGTTCCTCGCGGCCGCGCAACGCGTCGAGCTGATACTAGATCGTCGAGAACTGGGCCTCCCGACTTCCGAAGACCCCGCAGACGAGAAGCTCCACGACCTGTGGCTGGCGAAGAAGGCCGTCGAGTTGGCTTGTGCGCATGAGACAGCCCAGGCCGCCCATGACTACACCACGGTGCTACACACCCACATGCGCAACACCGTTTCGTCCGAACAGAATCCCGGCAAGCGCGAATATCGCTACACCTTCATGGAGGCGGCACGGAACGCATTGGAGAGCGGCCGCCCCAGGATCAGGCGCTGACCCTCGGGCGTTCGGGACTCTTACCATCATCAGGTCATCACGAAACTGCGGCCAGAGCCTTGAAAACGGCCGGGGCCGCTCCTCGCCTCACTTGCTTGATCTCTGAACTGTGAGCTTGCTCCGCTTTTACGGACACCGTTGGTGTGGTGGTCAGGCTGCGAGTGCGGTTTCGTATTCGGCGGGACTGCGGTAGCCGAGGAAGCCGCTGCAAGTTCTACCAGCTCCAGATCCATTCGAAGATCGCGGTGCGTGCGAGAGTTCTGCTGGGCCAGGGTTTCGTGCCGAGCAGTTCCTGTTTCTCCGTCGCGAAGAAGGATTCGGCGAGGGCGTTGTCCCAGCACTGTCCGGTGCGGCCGACCGACAGTAGGACGTCGAACTCGGTTGCTAGGGCGGAGAATTGTTGGCTGGTGTACTGGCATCCGCGGTCCGAGTGGAAGATCACCGGACGGGTGGGGCGGCGCCGTCGGCAGGCGGCCTTGAGGGCGTCGGCGACCAGGTCGGTCCGCAGATGATCGGTGGTGGCCCAGCCGACGACGCGGCGGGAGGCGATGTCGATGACGGTGGCCAGGTAGAGCCAGCCCTGATCGGTCGGGATATAGGTGAGGTCGCCGCACCAGCGGATGTCGAGTGCGGCCGCGTCGGGTGCGAAGTCGCGCCCGATGAGGTCGGGCCTAGCGGCGGCCCGCGGGTCGGGGAGGGTGGTCAGGTGTCGGCGCCTGCGGTGGCGGCCTTGGAGTCCGGCTCCCGCATCAGCCTGGCGACGCGGCGCCGTCCGCATCTTTCACCCCGTTGCAGGACGGCGTGGACGCGCGGGGCCCCGTAGGTGCCGCGGGAGTGCTCGTGGGCTTCGGTGATCTTCTCAGTCAGCTCCAGGTCGCGGACCGCGCGGGAGCCGGGAGTGCCGTTGCGGCGGGCGTATAAGAACTGCTATCGAAATGACTTCAGGCGCCGCCAGCAGATGAGTGAGCAAGCGAGGCTGAGGAACGCCTCGTGGATGTCGTCGCGTACTTCCCAGCGGATCCGCAGCCGGCGGAACCAGTGGGGATGAGCGAAGGTCCGCTCGACGACCCAGCGGTCGGTGCCGAGGCCGGATCCGTGAGGGACACCGCGTCGGGCGATGACGGGTTTCACGCCCAGGGCCCAGGCCAGACGCCGGTACTTGTCGTGGTCGTAGCCGCGATCACCCAGCACGGTGTCGGGCCGTCGGCGGGGCCGGCCGCGCTTGCCACGGACCGGCGGGACGGCCTGAAGCAGGGGAATGAACTGGGTGACATCGTTACGGTTGCCGCCGGTCAGTGTGGCTGCAAGCGGAATGCCGGTGGCGTCGGTGAGCAGGTGATGCTTGCTGCCGCTTCTGCCCCGGTCAACGGGGCTTCGTCCGGTCTTGGATCCCCTTTTAACGCGCGTATGTGAGAGCCGTCGACCACCGCCCGCGAGAAGTCCAGAGCGTCCGCTCCGCGGAGCCTGGCCAGAAGGGTCTCGTGCAGCCGCGGCCAGACGCCGGCTTCGGTCCACTCGGCCAGACGCCGCCAGCAGGTCATGCCCGAGCCGAAACCCAGTTCCTGTGGGAGGTGTTCCCACGCGATCCCGGTATGCAGGACGAACAGGATCCCCTGGAACACCAGCCGATCCGGATGCCGCTTCCGACCCGGATGACGAGCCCGACGCTCCACCCTCGGCAGGAGTGGCTCGATCACTGCCCAGAGCTCATCGTCCACTTCCCATGGCTTCCGCCGAGCCACCCCGCACCCCCAGATCAACGTTCTGACGGCCATCCAACCAGCTCAAAGATCATTTCGTTAGGGGTTGTTAGTGGCAAGTCGTGATGGGCATCACCGTCACCGCGGCCGTCCCACTCGCGGCCGGCTATCTGCTCGGCTCGCCAGGCGGCGACTCCGAGCTCGGTGCAGGTGCGGTGGATGAACTCAGGGACGGCTGGCTCGCGCGGCCAAGGCTGCGGGGCATCGGACGCGTCCTCATCGCTTGAATCCTCGAGGCTGAAAGCCAAGGCTGGCTCGGAGAAGCCGGTCGCCTCATCGTCGGCGTCGCCGAGTTCATCGCCCCAGTCCAGGAAGGCGCTTTCGCGTGCCAGCCAGCGTCCGGATCAGCCCCAACCGAAACGGCGAGGCTAGGGACGGACCAAGGCTCGTTTGCGATCTGCTGCAGCCGTGCCCGGACCGTAGCCAGTTGTTCATCACGCAAGTGTCTTGCCATTTGCCCACCCTCCGAAACGGTAATAGCACATTCCGTGGCATAGCGGGGAGTTGCTTGGATACGCTCCCTCTCAGCTGAGTGGTCTCCACGGCGTGATCAGTGCTGGCGGCGGCCGAAGCGGACCCGGAGGTGGGGAACGTATGGCCGAATCCAATGAAACGGCGCAAAGGCTGGCGATCGTCTGCGCGAAGGCGGAGAACATCCGCCAGCGTCTGTGCAGCCTGGCCGGGAGTGACACGCTTCTCGAGGAGCTGCTCGCTGCGGCACGCAGCGGCGGAGAGATAGCGGAACCGGTGGATGTGCTGCACGCCGTCCTTCAAGGCTTCGGCGATGCCCAGGGGCTCTATGCGTACAGCGACAGCGGGCGCACGGGGGACCGCAGCGTCCGTGCGGGGGGTACCAACCGTGAATGCTCCCCCGAGCTTGTGTACCTGTGCCCGGCCGCACGGTGCACACGCTCCTGGTGGCCACAAGGCCCCGTTCCCGTGCCCCGCTGCGCGATCAGCGGGGACACTCTTCGCCGGGACCGGTTGTAGCCGATGGGCGGCATGCTGACGGAACTCGGTAAGAAGCTCGCCGAACGGTGGCTTTCCCTGCTCGTCCTGCCCGGTGCCCTTTACCTGGCCGTCGCCGCCACCGCCTACACCCTCGGCCACGCGCGCCCATTCGACCTGCACCTTCTGACCGATCAGATCACCACCGGGGCCAAGGCCCCCGCCGTCGCTACCGCTGGAGGCCAGGTGGTGCTGCTAGCCGCCGTGCTGGCCGGCGCCGCAGCCGTCGGACTGATGGCACAGAGTCTCGGTTCCCTAGCCGAACAGCTCCACCTCGCCGCCGACTGGCAAACCTGGCCCGCCGTGGCCCGCCGGGTCGCAGGCTTGGCCACCAAATACCGGCGAAGGCGCTGGAGGACAGCTTCCGAAGACTGGCACCGCCTTCGGCAGGATGCCGCCACCGCCCGTACCAGGGGCACACGAGCCGACCCCGCCGCACGGCATGCTGCACGTGCGGCGATGACTCGCATCTCCCCCGAGCATCCCGACCGTCCCGGCTGGAGCGGCGACCGTATCCATGCCGCAGCCGTGCGCTTGGAGCGGGACTTCCACATCGACCTGGCTGTCCTATGGCCGCACGTGTGGCTGATCCTGCCGGACACCGTACGCACCGAGATCACAGCAGCCCGCCAAACCCTTGCCCGGGCCACCACGCTGACCGCCTGGAGCCTGCTCTACCTGCCCCTCGCCGCATGGTGGTGGCCCGCCACAGCCATCACGGCCGTCCTCGCGTTCACCAGCTGGCGCCGCACCCGAACCGCTGCCGACACCTACGCAACTCTGCTGGAGGCCGCCACCCGCCTGCATGCCCGTGACCTTGCCGAGCACCTTGGCCTGGACCCGTGCCCCCTAACCCAGGACGTCGGCGACAGCCTCACACGCCACCTATCTCCCAGCCCGCCCCCACCCCCGCCTCCGGACAATGCCCCCGCCACCGGCGTCTGAAGACGGCCACTCGTCAACCGTCGCCGGGCGACTCCCGGGAGTCGGCTCGGGCCGATCCGCGGCCAGCGACATGTGGATCAAAGACACTCCATGTCGCCAGCCCTGCGAGGACCAAGTAGCTCCACGAAGCCGAAGCGGCCGCCGTCAGATCTGTTCGTCCTGTCTGTCGGCGCAGAGCACGGCATCAACTAATAGAGCCGCCGACGACTACCTCCATCCCGGGTAGGCAGCAAGACCGATTCACGTGCCAGCGTGGAGATGGGCGGCCCATAGCAGGGGGGCTCGCGTCCGGTCGAACCCGGCCGGTAGGCCGTGGCCGTCGCGTACGCGGCGTAGGGCATGGTGGAGAGCGTGGGCCGCTCGGTCGGGGTCGAGTTCTGTTGCGTCGCTCTGCAGGCCGGCGTAGAAAAGGTCAGCGATGGTGACGGCGATCTGGTCGTCGATTTCCCACAGGGTGCCGATTACGTGGGGAAAGCCGGCGAGTTGGAAGGCGGAGGTGAGATGGATGGCCTCGTCGAACAGCTCGGCAGTGTCGATGGCCGCGGTGCGGCAGGCGGACAAGTAGGCCAGCTTAGCCTGGTCGAGTGCGACAGGGGCCAAACTGGCCACCGTCAACGGATCGTCCTCGTGGTCGTGGAGCAGCAGTCGGCTGTTGGACGGATCGGCGGGGTCGCTGGCACCGTGGCATGCGAAGTGCGCGATCGCACACTCCGCCAGACGCTCGAGCACGTTGGCTTTCGTCGGGGCGGACAGGGAAGGACTGGCAGGGCTCGGCTCTCGCAGCAGCACAGGGCCGGGCAGGCGGTCCTGCAGCATCGCGGCTTCGGCCTCGACGAAGTGAAGGTCGGGCTGCTCGGGTGTGGTCGGCATCGCCACGATCAGACTCCGCACAACTGGCGGGGACTCCCCGGCGGGGGGCAGGGCGCGCTCGCGGGCGTAGCGCAGCGCGCGGACGGTTGGCGTGTAGGAGGAGACGACCTGGTCCATCACCGTCCGTGGACTACCACCTGGATCTGTGTGGTAGCCGGCGGCGTGGACGGGCAGTAGTCCGAGCAGGCCGCCCGGCGCCCACCACACCCGAGGCCAGACCTTCTTTCCTTCTTCGCCTGGCCGATGGTGATGTCCCAAGGCTTTCAGTACCGGGCCGCTGGCTGTATCCCACAGCCACTTCAGAACCTGGGCGAGCGTGGCCTGCGCCTTCTCTCGCCCGGCCTGGTCGTTACCGGATATCGCCAGATGCTGCGCGCGCCGGAAGGTGGTGACCTGCTGGAGCACCTTGTCGGGGGTGAGGCCGGGCAGTTCCAGACTGGTGATGCCTTCGGTGGTCAGCAGCAGGGCGTCGCTGCGGTGATCACTGACGTTGAACACCACCACCGGGCCGTGGGACGCCTGAGCGAGGAGTTCATCCGTGGCGGGCGGAAGTGCGAAGGAGGAGAAGCCGTCGAGGCCACGGATCCCGGCCAGGAGGTCGGTGAACTGCCCCGCCATCCGCTGCCGGTCCCCCACCAGGCGCCCCTGGTCCAGCCCCAGGTCACTGGTTTCCCTGCCTGCGGTGTAGCCGGAACTGCCCACGGGTCCATCGAGCAGCTCCCGCAGCTCGGTGAACTGGCGGGCGAGCTCGGGATGGTGCTCACGCAGGTCGGTCAGATCGCTACGGGTCTCCAACGCCTGACTGAGCAGTACCGCCCGGCCGACCTCCAGCAACCCCAAGGCACGCTCCGCGCGTTCGGAAGCGGTCCCGCCCGGGGCCTCGAGCGCGAGGGCTGCGGCCGTAGCGGCCAGGCCGGCGAAACTACCGACCGCATACTGCTGATCACCACGCTCCAGACGGCGCGGGGCCACCTGGGGCAACAGCCGCACCGCCGCTTCCGCAGCCGCTGCCGCCCGCACCGCATCACCGGACTCTGCCAACAAGCCAGCCGCCATCACCCCCGCCCGGACACGAAGGGAAGGCGCCGCCGCCTCGACCTCTGACGCCCGCAACCAGCAGGCCACTGCCTCATCAGGGTCTGACACCGCTCGGGTCCGTGTGAACCGGAGCTGCAGCGCGCTCCCAAGATTGGACAGCCACAAAACGAGGTCGGGGTGGTCGGCTGGAGTGGCGTCCACAGCCTGGCGAAGGTGGTCAACAGCGATGTCGAGATCCTGCAGCGCTCCGGTCCGCTCGAACCGGGCTCGTAGCGCCACCCCAAGGTTGGACAGCCACATCGCGCGGTTGGGATGGTCTGTGGGGACTACGGCTATCGCCTGCCGGAGGCGGTCGATGGCGGCCTCGAGGTCATTCAGCGCTCCGGCTAGCTCGAAGTTCCGAAGCAGGGCACCCCCAAGGGCGGACAGCAATACCGCACGGTCGGTGTGGTCTGGAGGGGAGGCGGCCACCGCGTCCTGCCCTACCGTGATGGCTGCCGCCAAGTCATCCAGCGCGCGGGTCCGTTCGAATCGGCGCTGCAGCCCGCTCCCAAGGTTGCCTAGTGTCGTGGCGCGGTTGGGGTTGTCCGCCGGGATGGCGGCCAACGCCTCTCGGAGGTGTTCGATGGCGGTGTCGAGATCCTGTAGCGCTCCGGTCCCCTCGAACCGGACTCGTAGGGCGTTACCGAGGCCGGACAGCCATATCGCATGGTTGGGGTGGTCGACTGGGGTGGCTTCCACGGCCTGCTGCAGGCGGTCGATAGCACTGTCAAGGTCCTGCAGAACTCCAGTCCGCTCGAACCGGGTCCGTAACGCGAGACCAAGATTGGATAGCGACGCAGCGAGTGCCGGGTGGTCGGCTGGGGTGGCTTCCACGGCCTGCTGCAGGCGGTCGATAGCACTGTCAAGGTCCTGCAGAACTCCAGTCCGCTCGAACCTCCTCACCAGGGCACCCCCGAGGTTGGACTGCCACAACGCATGGTTGGGGTGGTCGACTGGGGTGGCTTCCACGGCCTGCTGCAGGCGGTCGATAGCACTGTCAAGGTCCTGCAGAACTCCAGTCCGCTCGAACCGGGTCCGTAACGCGACTCCGAGGTTGGACAGCAGCGCCGTACGGCCGGGGTAGTCGGCGGCGGCTGCGGTTACAGCCTTTCCAAGGTGTTCGATGCCAGCCTCAAGGTCCTCCAGCGCTCCCGTCCGCTCGAATCGGGTCTGCAGGGCGCTTCCCAGGTTGGATAGCCACGCAGCGAGTGCCGGGTGGTCGGCTGGGGTGGTGTCCACGGCCTGCTGCAGGCGGTCGATAGCGGTGCCGAGGTCCGGCAGCGCTCCGGTCCGCTCGAACCTCCTTACCAGGGAGATTCCGAGGTTGGACAGAATCAACACGCGGTCAGGGTGGTCTGCAGCGCTGGCTGCCCACGCCTCTCGGAGGTGTTCGATAGAGGTGTCGAGGTCCTGAAGTGCTCCGGTCCGCTCGAACCGCATTTGCAGGGCGATCCCGCAGAGGGACAGCCACCTCGTGCGGTCGGGGTGGTCGGCGGGAGCGGCCCGAACAATGCGCTCCCACAGGTCTGTCGTTGCAAATAGAAGTCTGGTGTCAGGTTCGACCTCCGAGTGCTGGAGCATCTGAATGGCATGCGGAGCTGCGGCCTCGGCGAGCAGTGGCAGCAACGGTTCCGGCACGCTTGCGATGCCGGCGGCGAAGCACAGGGCGAACGCCTCAACGGCGGTCCTTAGGTCTGCTTGGTTCTCGCCAGTGGGCAGTGCGCAGAAGCGGTACCAGTGGAACCAGCCGAGCAAGTACCGGGCTTCCAGGTCGCCCTCGCCGTGGTTGTCCGCGAGTTGCTCGGCTTCGCGGCGGGCCTCGGGTTCTAGCACTGAGGATAGATCACGACTTTCGGCGATCCGCTGCAGCCGTGCCCGCATCGCAGCCAGTCGTTCATCACGCATAGCCCCCCCGATCACTCACGCTCTGAAATGGCAGTAGCACAATCTGTTGCATACCGGAGGTTACTCGGATAGGCCACGATGACTGGCAGGATTGAGCATCCTGGGTCTGCGAGAGCGAGTACGGCAACGGTGTTTGTGCTGATTGTTGAGCACCTTCAGGGGCATCCGCGTCGTTTGTAGTGACTGGTGAGGGCTTGGTGTTGGCGTGGGCCGGTGGGTGTGCAGGTGATCAAGCTGCTGAGGCTGAGGTGGATGAGCTCGGAGGATCCGTTTCTGCCATCCCGGCATCCAACTGGCGGGCGCACGACGGCCAGGCAGGCGTGGTCGACCATGGCCAGGGTCTGTGACCGTGCCACCCGGGTAGGGCGGGACCTAGTAGCCGTCCAGGTCGTACCCTGCGTTGCGCAAGCATTCCTCGCTCGCCCAGCAGCTGCCCGCGAGCTGGCACGCGACCGGCAACTGGACGAAGGACGTCACGGTGGCCGAGGTGGCCGCCCTCGTGCGGGCCTTCGTCGACGCGGCCCTCGCCGCGCAGGAGAGCCAGCCCTCTGCTGATCCCGCGACTGGTGCGGGTGACCGGCGTGGGGTGGCGTCGTTGACTACGGCATCGCGTGCATGCAAATCCGTCCCCCACGGGCACGCGAGTGAGGCTCTGCTTTCGTAGGCATTTCCGCAGGTCAAGGTTGCAACGCGGACTCTGTTCCACTCCCGTGTTGCAGGGCCTGTGAACTCACCCGAATCTCACGCTGTGGGGAACAGGAGCCCCACCTGGCCTTACCAACGCGGGGCCCGCCACCCGGACACGCGTGCGTCGCGCTCCTCGAGAGCATCACTTGCCGCGCGCGGCGCGGGCCGTCCGTACGCTCTCCTCCAGCGCGGCCATCAGGTCCACGGCCGGCTGCGGTACGGGCAGCTCGGCTACCTCACCGCCCTCGACTCTGGCAGCCACCAGCCGTTCGAGCGCATCCCCGTATTCGTCGCGCAGCTCCCGCATTTCGATTCCGGTGAGTTCGGTCAGAAGCAGCTCGGCAAGCTGAAGTTCCCGGTCGGTGACGGGGGTCGACGGGGCCAGGTCACCGGGGTCGCGCACCTCGTCCTGCCACAACAGCGTCTGGCAGACGAGCACACCGTGCCGTGGACGCAGCACCGCCAGCCGCTCGCGCCGCCGGATGGCGATTTTGCAGATGCCCACGTAGCCGGTGCGTGCGAGGGCCTCGGTCAGCAATACGTACGGACGGTCCGCAGCTGGCCCGTCCGGCGCCACGTAGTAGGCCCGGCCGTAGCTGATCGGGTCAATATCGCCACCTGGGACGAAGCCGAGCACTTCCGCCACGTGCCGCGTCGGCAAAGGCAGACGCTCAAGGTCTTCGTCCGTGATCGGTACAAGCTGCCCGTCCGCAGCTCGACAGCCCGACCGACAGCCTCGTAGGGGATCTCCTCTTCGGGGCCCTCCACCTCGCATACGCGCTTGTGGTGGATCTTGCCGTTGTCAGCGGAGTGGATCTCCTTGAACCGGCTGCGGTGCTCCTCGGTCGCCGAGAACAAACGCGCCGGCAGCACCACCATGCCGAAGACAATCGACCCCTTCCACACAGTCCGCATCGACGACCTGATCTCCATGCCGCCCACCCTCCGGCGAAGACCCTCCAGCCGCACGACGGACTACGCCACCCGGCCGGGCAGGCCCTGTTCTCGCATAGCTACGGGCAGATAGCCAGCAGCCTTCCAACGCTTCAGCCTCCTTTCAGTACACCTGCGCGGCCATCAGGCGGCCGCACGGTCAGCCGCTGGAGGGCTGTACGCCTTCCCCAAAAGACGGGACGTGGGCCACGGTGACGTCCAAGCGCAGCCGGACGAAGCGCAGCGGGTGTCTCCACGCGCCTCGGTCGATGGCGGTGTCCGCGCTGACTTCCGCGACCAGCTCGGGGACCACAAGGCTGGCTTCGAGTGGCTCGCGGCTGCCCCAGGTGGCGGTGAACCGGACGCCGGTCCACGGGTGCTCTGGTCCGGCGGCGGTCAGATGGTCGGCCAGCTGGCGGGCGGCGTCCGGGTGCAGCGGTGCGGTGCGGCCGACCGCGCGCAGCCGGCGGTCTTCGTCGTAGCGTCCGAGGACGAGCAGTTGCGGGCGGCTCAGCGTTCCGGTGACGCCGCCGACGATCGCTTCGGTTGTGTCACGGCGGCGGACCTTGAACCAGCCTCTGGCACCCGGCAGGTACCGCTGCCCGAGTCCCTTAATGACAAGGCCCTCCACGCCCGGAACTGAAGTCCAGGAGGTCAGCCACTCCTGGGCGACGGCCACGTCGGTCGTCATCGGGCACAGCGTCCACGGCGGCGTCAGACCATGCTCGGTGAACAGGCCCTCAAGAGCGGCGCGGCGGCGCTCGTACGGTTCGGTGAGCAACTGTTGGCCGTCGATCTGAAGGATGTCGAAGGCGATGAAGTGCGCGGGCATCGCGTCGGCCAGCTGCTGACGGTGCGGCCGCCGGAGGAGGCGCGGCGCTGGAGCGCCTCGAAGGAAAGCCGGTCTGCCGACCACACGACCACTTCGCCGTCGAGGACCAGGCCGTACGGGAGCTGGCGCGGCCGTCACGAGGTCGGGGAAGTGCCGCTGGATCAGCGAGCCGCGGCGCGACTGGAGCAGCGTCGGGCCGCCCGGCCGGGACGGGGTGAACAGCAGGGCCCGGTAGCCGTCGTTCTCCAGACTTCGGCATGTCTCATGAGACATGGACGGGGGCTGGGCGCAGACGGTGTGACCAGATGCGGTTCAGGTGAACTGGGATGGCCCCGTTTACCGGGCGCGGGCAGGTTCGACTCCTCGGAGGTTTAGACGTTCTGGCACTCGGATTGTATTGATTTGTGCACCGGTCGCGGTATCGGCGCGTACAGGCGTGGGTCGGCGGCGGTACGGCTGATAATGCCGATGTGCCAGAGCTGATTCGCAGGAGCAGCAGGTGGCTGTGGGCCCTCGCCGCTGTCGTGGCCTACCTTGTGATGACCGAGATCTCCCGGTTGCTGGCCGCGCTGACCGTGGCTGACAGATCCGCCTACCCGGCAGGTGCGCTCAGCGGTTGGCCCGGTTTCGCTCCGTGGAGAGACGAGAAGCGCGCCGGTGCCGTCGACGTATGGCGGCTGGCCGCGCCCCATCTGACATTGACCGGAGGGGCTGACGGGAGGGAGCTGGTCCTCGGCTGGATCAGGACCTACCTGTTGCTGGACATCATCGTCTTCGCTCCCGCGTACGTCCTGGCCGTCTATCTGCTGCTGCGCAAGATCTGGGACATGCTCGGGGAGGATTCGCCCCTTTCCGAAGCTTGGATCCGGGGGCTTGCGCTCGGTGTGCTGGTGTTCGACTGGTGTGAGACGGGCTGCACCTGGTTCCTGGTCGGAGACCTTTCCTCGCAGCCGTCGGTCCGCTGGGCCCACACCGTGGCGGTCTTCTCCTGCCTCAAGTGGTTCACCCTCGCGGTCATCGCGCTGTTCGGCCTTCTGGGCCTCGCGCGGATCCTGCAGAAGTCCCTGGCCGTATGGCTAGGCGGGTGGGCAGGCGGGACCATGTCAACACGAGGGGTGTGGACGCGCCATCGCAACCAGCTGGGGGTTCTGCTCGTACTCGGGCTGCTGGTCGTCATGCCGGGCGGTGGTCCACTGGAGCAACTCCCCGACATCGAGAGGGCCTGGGCGCACAACCGGATGGGGCGGGAGCTGATGGGCGACGTCCTTGGGCCCGTCGTCACGCTCTTCGGCCTCTGCCTGGCGCTCTGGGTCGCCGGGCGGTGGGCTTTGCTCCACGGCGTGCCCACGGAACGGAAGCCGCAAGGCAAGGGGAGCCTGATTTGCCTGCTTGTCCTAGGGGTGATCCTGGGCGGGGCGGCTTTTGTCCTCTTTCGGTGGGGGTACGGCACCCTGGGTGCTCTGGCCATTCCGATCATCATGGTGGTGCTCGCGGTCTGGAGTCTCTGCCTGCCGCAGGCTTGGAGGGAGCCGGCCGCGGAGGAGACCCAGTTTCCTCCGGCTGACGAGCGGAAGCGGGTCAGGAGCATCGGACGTGCGCTGGCCGTGGTGCCGCTCGCCATCGCAGGCTTGGGACTCACGCGCGCGTATGCCAGGCCCTACTTCCTGGGCTCGAGCATCGCAGCGAATACCGAGAAGGCGAGCTTCTTCGGTGGATATGCGCAGGTGGTGGCGTGGTTCTGGTTCGGTGTCGCCACCGCGGTGCTGGCCGGACCCGTGGTCTATGAACTGATCCGCTTCGCAGAGGAACGCTGGCTCGACCGCCCGAAATTGCCGCTCCAGGCCGGGTGGCATGACCGCCGCAGGTGGGTGCCTGCACTCCTGGGCGGGGTGCTGCTCTTGGCGGCGGTCTCCATGGGAGTGCCGCTGGCCCTGGATCCGATCGGGTGGGGGCCGCGGCTGCGGAGCCTCGGAGTCCTCGTGCTGGTCCTGGCGACCGTGACGCTCATCGCGGGATGGCTGGCGCGGCATGCCGAGTACCACCTCCCCCTTCCCGCCCTGCGCTATCTGCATTTCCGGCTCACGCCGATCTGGCTGCTCGTCGTTGGCGCACTGGTGCTGGAGGCCCAACTCGACACCGTCGGCGGATACCACGAGGTGAGACTCAGGCCGAGGGCGGCGTCAGCCGGTCCGCCGGCGAAGTCCTTCGATGCCGCGGCACACTTCGATGCCTGGTTCACCGGCGTGAAGAGCTGCATGGACAGCGACGCAAAACTGAAGGAAGCGACGGCCGTGCCCATGGTCTTCGTCGCCGCGCCCGGCGGCGGCATCCGCGCGGCGTACTGGACCGGATCGGCCATGGACGAGCTGACCAAATCCCCGTGCGCCCAGGACATGGTCTTCGGCGCCAGTGGAGTATCCGGCGGCAGCCTGGGCCTTGTCGGCTACACGCTCGGCCCTAAAGCCGGACAGCCCATCGAGCACCAGGGCCGGGAATTCGCGGAGAGTCTGACGGGTGAGGACACCCTCGCGGCAAACCTGGCCGCCATGTTCTATCGGGACCTGCCGCGTGCCCTGCACGGCATCAACAACCTCGGAAGCATCCGTCCCGGTGACCGTGCGGCCGTGTTCGAACGTTCATGGGAGCGGATCGACCCTCGGCTGAAGAAAGAGTTCCTTTCGGACACCCGCCTGCCCGACGGACGTTCTCCCCGGCGCCCGCTCCTGCTGCTGAACGGCACTGACGTGAGCTCCGGCTGCCGCGTGGTGGTGTCCTCGGTGTTGGCTGCAGGCGGCCCGGTGAAGGACGCCGACCCCGCGTTGAACTGCCAACGCGCGGAAGTGGCCGCGCTCCCAGGGGGCGGCCACAAGGTGGTCGACCCGTCCCGCTTCGCGGCAGCAGCCATCGATGCAGCCGCCTACACGGACAAACTCGGATGTAAGGAAAAGGAGCAGAACCAGGGACTTCGGCTGTCCACCGCGGTCCACTTGGCGGCCCGCTTCCCCTACGTCTCGCCTTCCGGCCGGATGCATCACTGCATCACTCCGCCCCAAGCGCCCCACACCCGGAAAATGCCGCCGCAGACCCTGGCAGACCTCGACGGAGGACTGCTCGAATCGAGCGGTCTCGCGCTCCTGCTCGAACTCTGGGAGAAGCTCGAACCGCAGGTCGCCGCGCACAACAAGGCTGTTGCGAACGGCGGCGGCGGGCGGCTTGTCCTCCCGCTCATCGCGGTTCTCGACAATCACTACCAGTCCTTGGGGGCGGCTCCCCGCGCACAACGGCAGATGGAGCTCCTCGCGCCGCTCATCGCCAGCAAAGCCCCGAAAGCCGCGTTGAGCGCGACGGCGCTGGGGCAGGTGGCGCTGTACCGCTTCTCGGGCGCACTGCCGGGGACCACGGTCCCGCCGAAGATCCATGTCGGCGCCCTCGAGTGCCCCCAGGTACGGAGCTTCTTCGTGGCACCCTCCGACCGGCCGGGCATCGCCGCGCCCCTCGGGTGGGTGCTCTCCGCCATGAGCAAGAACGACCTTGACAAACAGCTGAAGGAACTGGTCGAGGCAGAAGGCGGCGCATGCCAAGCCGCGGACTCTGCGGCGCAGGATTCCCCCCGCGGTGAAACTCCCGCCACCTTCAGTACTCTTCTCAAGCTCCTGGAGGGGCCCGTCACCGCGGTAGCACGATAGCCGCGCCGGCGTGCGGTAGCGACCTGCCCCTGCCAGTCACGGGGGTACGCCGCGGAAGCGCAGGTGGCCAGGCCTGTTTGCGGCATCATGGCCCTGAACGGCCGAGGCGGGCGCTACCGGAACCACCCCGAGACCGGCTCCGCCGGGCGCATCGCGGTGTCCAGAAGCACCGGCGTCCCGTCTGGCAGACCCCGGCGGTTGAGTGGTTCCTTGAGATCAACGTGACCGAGCCCTGCGACTTCGCCCACCTTCCAGACCTTTCTTGTCGGCGAAGAAGAGATGCTCCAGCCCTCCGATTGCTACCCATGGCCAGCTGCCTGCGGCTGACCAGCAGTTTTTCGGGGCGGGCAGGGGTGAGCAAGCACCCCGATGAGACGCATCTACGTGTCTGGAGAACCGTCGAACTTGGCCTCGTACGCCAGCCCGCCGGGCAGCGCGCCCGGTGCGGGCAGTGTCGCGCGGGCCTGCGCGAGCATCGGCTCCACCGGTGGACGCACCACCCGTCAGCCGACCAGAAGAGCAGTCGTGCGCTGCGGGTCTGAGGCCACCATCGGCTCCTCCCGGCGGGCTTCACCGGGGTCCGCGCCCTCGGGGTGGCGCGGGCCCCGGCATGGGGGCAGCAGCCGGCAGGCTGCTCTCCCTGTCTACGGGTCCCTCCGCGTCGGCGCGACCGGCGGCAGGCAGCGCGCTTACCGCGATCACTCGTCGTCAGCGTGCCGAGCCGAGCCGCGACAACGACACCCGCCCCCGCCTGGGCATGCACCCGCGACGCGGGATCGGCCAGGGGGCTGATCGGCGTGTGTCTGGGCGCGTCTACTGGAATTAAGGGAATCGAACAGGAGTAGCATTCTGGGGGGCTACGTACGACTTCCCGAAGACCTTCGCGCAGCTCAGCTGCGTCTGCACCAGACGTGGGCGGAGTACGAAGCCCTCGGCCGCACTCTCCCCCTGGTCGGTAGAGCCCTTCGAGGGGTGGACGGCCCCGAAGGTTCTCTACAGCGACGCAGAACCCCGCGGCCTGCCGCCCAGCCCCGGGTACACCAAGGAGCAGAAGGCGTCAGTCGCCCGCCTGCGCCGTGAGCTCCTCGAGCTGTCGGCCGTGGTGTCGACGCATCCGTACTGGGAGACAGTTGAGGTCGGCCAGAGGGTGGAGCAGCGGATGGCGCTGAAGCATGTGCACGAGCGGGAAGCCGGCGCCGGCGGGGCGGAAGCGGCGTAGTCATGCCTGCTCCGCCAGCCTGGTCTGCCTCAGACACTTCGCCTGGATCGTCACTCCATCCCAAAGCCGAGTAGCCCGGGCGTCCACAGGACGCGTCTTCTGCAGTCCGAGACTTAACGACGCTTTCGAGACAGCGCACTGGGGGCAGACAGTGACCCCTGGCGCCTGGTGGTCGTTGTTCCGCCGACGCGTAAGTGATATCCGTCCCCCACGGACCCGCGTTGTGGGGGCCCTGCCACCCCTCAGGGCCCCCACCCCCATACCGGCCCCGGGCAGCGCGCGTGCTTCTCACGCCCCTCGTCACCTGGACTGCTGCCGTGTTGTCTGCGCGCGAGTTCCCGGACGGCGCGTTCCTTGTCCTGGAAGGCAGTGAGCTCCTGTTGGGCGTGGACGAGTGTCGTGCCGGCGGTCTGCTGGCGCGCTGCTGCGGCGGTGCACAAGGCGGTGGCCCAGGTCCGGGCGTGGTCGGTGAGCGTGGTGGGTTCGCTGGCGGTGGGGGCTCCTGATTCCGGTTCGAGATCGTCTGTGGCGGCCTGCTGGATGCGTTCCGCCAGGCGCAGCACATCGGCGCGTGCTTCGTCTCGCGTCTTGGCCAGCGTGCTTTTGCGGTCTGCAAGCCATGCCTCGATGGATGCGAAACGCTGGGTGTGAAAGAGCTTGCCGAGGAGGTCTTTGCGTTCGCTCGCGTCCGCGCGAAGGAATTTGGTGAACTCGTTCTGTGGGAGCAGGACGACCTGGCAGAACTGCTTGCGGCTCATCCCCAGCAGGGCCTTGATCTCATCCGCAGCTTCCCGGTGGGACTTGCTCAGGGGTTCCCAGTGCCCCTCCCCCGCCGCGTTCGAGGTCCATTCGCTGAGGTAGGTCTCGGCTTTCTGCGGGGTATCGCCTGGCCCGCGTACTTTGGGCTTGAGCTGGGCGGGGATGCGGCGGATCCGCAGGCGCTTGCCGGCCAGTGTGACTTCCAGGGTCACCTCGGTCAGCAGGTCCGCTGGAGCATGGTGGCTGCGCAGATGGACGCTGCGGTCGGTGGGCGGCTCACCGTAGAGGGCGACGCAGATCGCGGCGAACAGGGTGCTTTTACCCGCGCCGGTGTCGCCGTGCAGGAGGAAGAGGCCGTCGGCGGACAGGGCGTCGAAGTTGACCGTGTGCCGGTCGGCGAAGGGACCGAAGGCCTGCAGGTGCAGGGCGTGCAGGCGCATGTCAGGCGGTTTCCTTCTCCTGGGATCGAATGCGGGAGTGCTCGACCGCTTGGTTCAGGAGGTCGGCTTCCTCCTTGGTCGGGGCTTGACCGCTGACCACGGTGATGAAATCGCGTGCGACGTCGAGGTCGTCCCGATCGCGGAGCCGCTCGCGGTAGGTGCGGCTGGTCGCCTGCGCCGGGATGGTGGTGGGCTTGTGCTCCAGGTGCAGCGTCTTGCGGAAGCGCTGCTTGAGGCGGGCCATCGCTTCGTAAGGGCGTGCGGAGTCGGTCAGGGTCACGTGGAGCCAGGCCTGGGTGAGGTGCTCGTGTGCCGGGTCGGCCAGCAGGTCGTCCAGGCGGCCGGTCAAGCGGGCGAGCGGCAGACGCAAGCGGGCGGGGAGCGAGATGCGGGTGAGCGTGGGTACGGCAGTGGGCGGCAGGTCGACCAGGGTGAACGATTTGGTGTGGCTGGTTTCGGAGAAGGAGTAGGCCAGAGGTGAGCCGCTGTAATGGATGCGGTCAGTGACCCGTTGCGGGCTGTGGAGGTGCCCCAGGGCTACGTAGTCGATGCCGTCGAAGACGTCGGCGCTGGCATGGGCTACACCGCCGACGCTGATGTCGCGTTCACTCTTCGAGACGGTCGCCCCGTCGGTGCCTGTCGCGCTGGTGATGAACGCGTGTGCCAGCACGACGGACCGGGTGCCGGCGGGCCGGGTGGCGAGGTCGGCCCGGATCCGGTCCAGGGCCGAGGTGAGCACCGCTTGGTGGGAGGCGGCCTCCGCTTCGAGTTCGGTGCGAGCCATGGCCGGCTCGAGATAGGGAACGCCGTAGACGGCCACAGGGCCTTGCTCGTCTTCCAGCAGGACCGGGGCGTCTACTTCCGCGGGGTCAGTCCGCACGTGTACGCCGGCTTTCGACAGCAGGCGGGCTCCGACACCTAGACGGTGTGCGGAGTCGTGGTTCCCGCTGATCATGATGGTGGGGATGCCGAGGTCGGCCAGCTGGGGAAGTGCCCGGCTGAACAGCCGGATCGCGTCCAGGCTCGGAACGGCCCGGTCGTAGATGTCACCGGCTACGAGCAGGGCGTCGATCCGTTCGGTGCGGGCGGTAGCGCAGAGGTGGTCGAGGATCTTGCTTTGGGCGTCGATCAGGTCTTCCCGGTGGAACCGGCGGCCCAGGTGCCAGTCCGAGGTGTGCAGGAACCTCATGGGCACAGACCGTAACCACCCAGGTGGGCGCTACGGGCGGTTTTCCAGATAAACAGAGTCGCTTATGGGGGTATCGAGGCAGATGGGGAAAGGATTCTGCTCAAGCCTGTCGGGCCCCGGTGGCCGTTCGGCACGCCGGGTGATTGTCAGTGGCAGGAGGGAAGATGAGCAGTGACAGAAGGGAGGCTTTCATGTCCTTACCGCGTTCTGCCGGGGCTCAGTGCGTGCCCGTGCCCGGCGGGTGCAGATGGTGCGGGATCGAGGCACGTGGGCATGCCCGGCAGTGGGTGCCCGAGGTCGGCTGGCATGCCTGGACGGCGCCGACCCTCGAGCAACGCAAGCAACGCATGCGAAGCCGCCGTCAGGCCGACGACACCACCACGGGTCAGTGAGCCATCTTCTGGACGTGGGAGAAGAAGTCGCGCAGCTGGCGCGGAATCTCCTCCTTGACGGTGAGCGTGGTGGTCAGTCCGTAGACCATGTCGGGTTTGCCGTTGGGGCTGTTCTTGTCAGCCTGTTGTTTGATCATGTGCAGGATCCGTTCGCTGAACTTCTTGGCTCCTCGGTGGGCGGTGAAGTCGGCGGCGCTCCAGGTCTCCGGGTACGGCCGGGGCCATCGGGTGTTGGCGGCGGTGGCCCACTGCTCGTCGGTGAAAAGTTCCTCGAGCTCGTTGAAGCCCAGCGTTTCTCCGACGTAGGACACCTGCTTTTCCAGGTTGAGGCCTGCTTTGCGGAGCCTCTCGTCCCGGAAGAGCTTGTTCGTGCGACTGTCGGCATCGATCATCAGCATGACCGTGCGCTTGTGCTTGACGAGATAGCGGGCTAAGTGCAGGGCGCCCTCGTTGTTCTCGCACCCCCACAAAGCGATACCGGCTGCCTGGAGGGACATGCCCTGGGAGAGACGGAACAGCAACGGCACGCTCCGCTGCTCGGTTTCTCCCTCGACGGCCAGAAAGCACCGTTCGTGCAGAAGAACGGAGTTGCGCAGGCCCAGTGACGCCGCGATCTGGGCGAGGTGGAAGTCGATGCCGTCGTGGGTGTCGTCTGTGAGGCGCTCGACGACGGTACGGCCGGTGTCACCAAGTTTGAGGTGGACGATGTCGGCGATGTCGACGCCGTCGATGAGGTTCATCGAATGGGTGGCGACCATGACCCTGACATGGGGCTGGGCGCACTGTTTACGAATGATGTCCATGACAGTGCGCTGGTGCCGGTAGTCGAGGTGGGTGTCGGGCTCGTCGTAGACGACGATGGTCTGGGTCGGCTCCTCCACCTCGTCCTCCCCCGCCGCGGCGAGTTCAGCGTTCTCCAGCAAGTTGCTGGTCCACTCCCAGACAGCGAGGGCAATGCGGCGCGTGCTGCCCTGACCGGAGCGGGTCAGGTCGACGGGTTCGCCGTCCGCGCGGGAGATGTGCAGAGGCGCCCGCTTGAAGCCGCCCTTGAAGGAAACTTCGGGTTTGACGTCCACACCGACGAACTCGTCGCAGTGCTCACGGATGTGACTGCACAGCGAGTCGGCTTCCTTCTCGAGGCGCTGGGTGATCTCCGTTTCGATCTCCCGAATCTGCCCCTGCAGGGCCTCGTCCTCGAGGTGGGTCTCGTAGCAGCTGCTCAGCGCGGTACGCACGGCGTCGTCCGGGCTCTCGTCCTTGCCGCTGAACGACAGGAGCTTGGGCAGACGCGCTTCGAGGCTCTTCGGCAGCGGCTGCCATTCCTCGACCTGCTCCGTCGTGGCCGCATGCGCGGTGACGGCAGCAAGGAGATCGTCTTTCAAAGCTCCTGCGGGAGCCAGGCGGAACTCGGCGACCAGGTCTGCCAGTGCAGGCTTGAGGAGCCGATCCAGTCCCCGCAGGCGGCTGTCCCTGGGCGCCTTGCCCAAGTACTCCCAGCAGGCAGCTTCCCCCAGGCGTGCCCGTCGCCGGATACGGAGCTGTGCGGGCAGTGCCATGGCGGCACGCTCTTGGGAGTCCAGCGTGAAGGCGCCCTCCACCCAGGTGTCGGTGCAGCGCTGGCCTTTGGCGCCTTCGTTCTGTTCGTAGGTGCGGTCTTCGTCGGTGAGCCGGTGCTTACCGAGGAGGAAGGCCAGCGCGGTCAGTACAGCGCTCTTACCGCCGTCGTTGCGGCCGGCCAGGATGGTCGGACTGCTCACCGGGATGTCAGCGACCGATGACAGGGAGCGAAAGCCACAGGCGGTGAAACTGTTCAGGTGCACAGTGGAGTTGCTCCGTATCTCCTCTTGCGCGGGCAGTCGGGCGAGAGGTTGGGCGTGCGTCGTGCGGTCATGCCTGCAGGGGACGCTGCGTCAGGTGAGGCTCAAGGGCTCATGGTAGAGACGTTCCTGCGGGGCTGGTGCCAGATTCTGTTTCTGCCCTGCAGGCGTTCGCTTCTCCGAGGCCGCCAGGACAGGGACGATCCACCCACCTCGCAAGCCGCGCCCATGAACTACACAATCCACGGGGAGTATCGATGCCACCCGGGAGAGTGAACCTCCCAGTCAGCATGGCTCTTTGGAGAAGTCAATCTCCGAGCTGCGTCCGCGCGGAAAGCTGGCCGCGCTCCTTGAGGTTGACACGCAAGAGGCGGGTGTCGTTTAGGTTGTATCCGTCAGGAACGCTGCGCCCACGGCCATGGGTGACGCGACAGTCTCCGCATCGCAACCACTGGTGGGGGGGCAGGCCGGGCAGCCACGGCTGTGGGAATGCCGTCGGCCCTGCCCTGAATGCCGATCCCGACAGATGCCATGCCGGTGGTGAGACTTCCTTCCCCGACACCGAGGGTGAACGGACGTGCCTGACCGCCCAACGCGCCCCGAGCCGATCGACCGACCCGGCACCACGGCGGGCTCGCCGGAAGCTTCACACCGTCTGCCGCTGGCCTCAAGCTTTTCCCTCACGCGAAAACTTCGTCTCACGGCGATAAGAAAAGATCGAGGCCAGCACTACAGAAACGGCGAGAGGGTAGCTGCAAGGACGAGACGGAGCTCGCTATGAAGAGAACCCTAGCCGCTCTCGCGCGACCGACCTGACCTCTCCCCAATCGTCCGACAGCAGCCTCTCTAGCGTCCCTTTTGATGCTTTCTTGTTGCGGGCCACAGCCAACCTAACCGACTCGTCGGGATCTGAAGCGAGCTGATCCAAAATATCGGGAGTCAGCTTTCGCTTCATGGCCACCATGACCCTCACGCTCGGGTCCGGATCGGCCGCGAGGATCTGAAGAATCTCTAGGGGTACCGACTTGTTCTGCGCCACCCACATTCGAGCTTGCTGATGGTGCGCAATGACTTCTATCCACACATCGTAGGATGCTTCGTCCGTACTGGCCCTCTGGTAGTCCTGCGGATTTTCACTGTAACGGAGCCGAATGAACTCCTGTGCAGATTCAATCATCGCCTGACTCCCTTGAGCTGATCTTTCGGGATGAATCGCCCCGTTTTACCCTTCCATTTGTTTGTCATGTAGGTACCGTAGCGGTCGGCGTCGGCGATCCATTCGAGTCCCTTCTTAGTCTCACGGTAGACCTTGAAAGCAGAGCCTCCGTGCCCAGTGACATCCTGCGTCCACCATGTGCCATCAGATCGGCTTTTGTAGAACGTCGACTTGAAGGGGCCGCCCTCCATCACCTTTTCGGACTTCGCGGCAGTAAGTTCCCAACTTTTCCGCTCAGTCGCCCCCGCACGGGCACCGAGCCGGCCTGCTGCGGGCCCCGGATAAACAATGCCTATCTTCGGCTCGGCAGCTACGAACTTGATCGGCGGAGGCGGCCCGAATCCGAATAGTTCATCCCAGAAACCGCGCTCTTGTTGATTGGCAGCATGCTGCGCTTCAGCGGCTTTGCGCAGCCTGACGAGCCTTCTCTGGCGTTCGATCTCAGCTGATCGTGCTCGCTGAGCAGCTGTCGGGCCTGTGACGCCGCTGCCCTTGGTGTAGACGTGCCTGTAGCCGGTGTTCTGCTGGATTGTGTGGTTGGGGGAGATGGTGCCACCGACGGACTTGGTGACCTTTTCGTAGTTCTTGCCGAACTCGATCTCTTTGATATCGCCAGTGCCGCCGGGCCCGTAGGTGCAGTTGTACTGGCCGCTGACGCATTCCTCGTACGCCTCGCCAGTGGGGTCGGCGAAGGTGGCGGCGTTGTTGTTGCCGTAGACGTACGGGTTGTGCTGGCTCGGGTCGTCGGTCAGCAGAAGCGGGTCCACGGACATGAAGCGGCCCAGTTGTGGGTCGTACTCGCGGGCCCCAAGATGGGTCAGGCCCGTCGGGTCGGTCATACCGCCGACGAAACCACGGTCACCCGGCCAATTGGAGCCTGTGCTGGAGCGGCTCTTGCCGAAGGGAAGTTGCTTGCGGCGGGTGATGAGCTGGCCGGCAGCGAATCCGACGGCGGTCAGGCCTGTGCCCTGGTGATCGCTAAAGAGGAAGCTGATGCCCGAGGTGGTGCGTACCGCGACTGTCTCGCCAGCGTGGTCGTAGTAGCGGGTGGCGCTCTTCGCGCCTGCTGCCGTGACCTTCAGTTCGTTGCCGCCCGGTAGGTACGCCGTGGTTGTGCTGTCCGCATTGCGGGCCAGGAGCCGGTTGCCATCCGGATCGTAGACGTACTCGGTGGACTTCCCGCCTTCTGTGATCTTGGCGAGTTGGCCCTCTGCGTCCCAGATTAGTTCCTGGTCACGGGCCCCGCCGTTGCGACTGGTGGTGTTACCGGCCTCGTCATAGGTGAACTTTTCCGTCTTCCCGTTGTCAGGGCCGCCGGTCGTGGAAACCGAGTGCAGAGCGTGCGGGTTGGCCTCTCCGCTCTTTCCCGCGGTGTACGTGCGGGTGATGTCGGAGAAGCCGGTAGCGACCGCGTGCTGGGTCTCCTTGGCGCGGTTGCCTGCCACGTCGTACTCGTACGAGTGCCAGTAGGCGTCCGGCCCGCCTGCCGTCGCGGTCGACGGTCCTGTGGTGCAGTCGTCAGCAGCGCTCTTGGTGGTCCATGCCTCCGTCATGCGGCGCAGGGCGTCGATGGCGAAGCATTGTGTGTCAGTTGAGGCGGCGGCGTCCTGGCCAGAGGTGGCAGAGATCCGGGTGGTGTTGCCCGCTGCGTCGTACGAGTAGCGGGTATCTTCGATCCGCAGGGCCTCATCGCCGTCGAGGGTGCGCCGGTTTAGGCTTCCCGTGTGCTCGTCCCAGGCCCGAGTGTCGTACACCTTGTGGCCGAAGGCGCCGAGCTCGACGCGGACCGGCCGGGCGAATACGTCGTAGTTGACGTTGCCGACCAGGGGTACGCCACCGGCCGTGGTCGAGACAGGGAGGTCGGAGTTGTTGAAATTGGTGGTGACCCGCTCGGAGGGGAGAGCCCCTATTGCTGGTTGCTTCAGCCATTCCTCCGCGCCGGTGTACTGGTTGTAGCCGTACGACCAGGTGTAGGTGCCCGCCAGTCCCTCCTCGGAGGCCGGGATCGTAATGGTCGACGAGGTCGGCTGGTAGCGGTCGTTATAGCCGTCGATCTTCGTCGTGTAGGGCTGATCGCCGATGTAGCGGGTGTCTGCGGCCGGCTGGCCCTTGGCGACGGTGTCATAGGTCCAGGAAGCGCGACGCACCGTGCCTTCCTTGAGCTCTTCCACGCGGCCGAGTACGTCGTAGGACGTGATGAGTTCGGTGCCCCGGACGTCGGTGGTCTTCACCGGGCGGTCTGCGTCGTCGTACGTCGTGGTGCCGGGACCCTTGTCCGGGTCGTCCGCCTTGATTTGACGGCCACGGGCGTCGTAGGTCCAGGTCCAGGCGGTGCCCGCCGGGTCGGTCAGCTTCGCCAGCTTGCCGTGCTTGTTGTAGGCGTAGGTCGTCGCCTGGAACTCGGTGCGCGCGCTGTTGGTGTAGGCGCGCGTCTCGGTCTTGCGACCCAGCGCGTCGGTGATCGTCGTCGCTGCGGTACCGCCCTTGGGGGGGATGAGGGTCGTGCGGTCGCCGCCGTGGACGGTGGTGGTGCGCTTGGTCTCGTCGCCGTACTTCAGCGAAATTTGGGTGACGGGGCGCATGGCACCGTCGTACTGCGTCTCGGTGCCGGCCGGGACCTTGGTGTCGTCACCGGCGACCAGGGTGGTGGTGGGTGCCCCGGTCGCGTAGTAGGCGCCGTATGTTTTCCAGGCTAGTCCGCGGGTGTCATATCGCGTCTCGGTAACTACGCGTCCCTCGGCACCGACAGCCGCGCTTTGGGTCTGCCGCGGACGGAGCAGGCCGTCGAAGAAGGTATACGAGGTCAGGTACTCGCCGTTGTGGTTGAGCGCCTTGGTGGTCACCACGTTCGGCGTGGTCTGGGAGAGGCTGTAGGAGTACTGGGTCGTGGGGAGGCTGGGGTAGGTGGCTTTTGCCCAGCCGGGAGACCAGACCTTGATGACGCGGCCGAGGGCGTCGTATTCGGCGTCGGTCCGCTTTCCATTGGCGTCGACGGCGGATGTGGTCAGTCCACGCGCCGGGTCTGTGGTCGTCGTCGTGGCGTGGCCGAGTGCGTTGGTGTTGATCGTCTGTGTCGGTATCTGGCCGGTGGCCGGGGTGTAGGCGACGGTGGACGGGGCGCCGGCCGCGTCGGTTGCCCCGGTCTGGCGCCCGTAGGCGTCGTAGGTGGCCTTGTTCACGGTCAGGAAGCCAGTTCCAGCGCCGTCCTGCTCGTCACGCCTGGTCTCGTCGCCCTTGGTGGGAGCAGCGCCGAGTGTGGTGGATCCGTCGTAGTAGTAGCGTTCTGTTGCCACCAGGTCGACGGGCAGGCTTGCCGTGGTGTCACAGGCCGTGGCGACCGTCTTGTTCTCAGCCACCAGGGTCATGTTCGTTGCTGTGTTGCGGGCGTACGAAGTGGTGGTGCACTGCTCGTCGCCGCTCTTGGCGGTATCTCCGGAATGGGAGACGGAGACGGTGTGGCCGTAGGAGTCGAACTCGCGCACCGATTCGGTGCGGCGGAGCGTTCCACCCGTGACGGCGGTGCGGGTCTGTTCCTTCTTCACGCCGGTGAGGTAGGCGTGCACGGTCGGCAGATTGTCGGCGCTGCGGGCGTGGGAGGCGGTCGCGGTCGAGCGCCAGGGAGTGGAGCTGGTGGCGGAGATGAGAGCTCCGCCCGAGCCGTTGTAGGTGGCCGTCTCCCGCGTCAGGCCGGCGTATGCCTCGTGGTCTGCGACCTCGTTGCCCTCGCTGTCGGCGACTTGTGCGCCGGTGATTCCGCGGAAGTAGCGGGTCTCGCTCAGTGCCTGTGTGCCTTCGGCTGGGTCGCCGGTGCGTGTCTGGACACGCCCGTAACCCCGTGTATCACCGTAGGTCCGGTGCTTGGCCTTGGTGAACTCGTCGTCATTCTTGGCCCAGGCCAGTCCGCCCAGGTAGGTGTAGTCGGTCCGCTTGACCGGTGCGCCGGCGGTGTTGTCGGACTCGAGGATCTGAGTGGCCACATAGGTGTGGAACCAGTCCTGGTACGGCTCGAAGTTGGCCGCCGGGGCGTCCGGTGGTGACCAGATCACTGGGTAGCAGCGTTTGGTGTTCGTCGCCGGGGCGGGCAGGCTGCTCGCCGTGCAGTCAGGTGTGGAATAGGTGACGCCCAGGGTGCTGCCGGTCTCGTTCTTGACTGCGTAGACGCGGTAGCGGTTGTAGGCCGGGATCGTGTCGACGGCGCCCTCGACGCGGTTGGGCAGCTGCTGGCCGTACAGGACGACCTCGGGCAGCGTCACGGAGGTGCCGGCAGTGTGCCCGGTACGGCCGATGGCGGCCAGCCACAGCGGCGGGTCGGTGCCGTCTCCGGTGGAGGGGAAGGAGTGCTTCAGCGCCCAGGTGTCGGCCTTCTTGTACACGTCGCTGTCCAGCACGGAGGTCGTGATAGCGGTCAGCCGCTTGCGGGTGAAGAACGACGGCGAGGAGTTGCCCTCGCAGGCGGAGCCCGCGGCGCAGACCTGGTCGAAGGGGACGTCTGGCCACTTGTTGGCGTTGGCTGAGGTGAATTTGTCGGCCGCGCAGTCGAAGGTGCTGGTGGGCAGGCACCGCTCGGCGGTGGTGAAGTCGACCTTGGCCGCGGCCTTGGCCGCGTACATGGTGTTCGAGCGCAACCCGTACTCGATGCGCTTGAGGTAGCCGCCGCGTGTGTAGTTGGTGAGTGTGCCCTTGTACGAGGAGTCGATGTTGCGCTGGTAGTGGTTGGACTCCTTGTCCCAGTAGTAGGCCATGGCGTTGCTGTGCGGGTCCACGACGTAGTCGAGGTTCCATCGCCAGCCCTGCTGGCACCAGGAATCAGTGAAGGTGGTGGCGTTGCACGGCTCGCCGGAGTGGTTGCCGTAGACCGGTACTGTCCAGGCGGAGTTGGTTTCGGGCTTGCCCTCGGCCCAGCCGGGCAGTCGGTTGTAGCCGAAGTAGTAGCGGGTTCCGTCCGGGGCGGTGACACGCCAGTATTCGCCGTCGGCGTCGCCGTTGGCGCGGGTGGAACTCTTCAACTGTGCGATCTTCGTGCCGTCGTCGGCCTTCTTGCGCCACTCGCCTGTGGTGTCGTCCTTGACGAGTTCGCTGGAGGAACCGCCCAGCGACAAGGTGGCGTTGTCCTTCTTCCAGCACTGGTCGCCGACCTTGTGCGACGGGTTGTTGCCGTCTGCTTTGTCGGTTTCGCAGGAGGTGTAGCGCCGCTCGATGGAGCCGGGCGACATGGACCAGCCGTCACCGATCCAGTTGGCCTGGTTGTTGGTGGCTGCTGTGCGTCCGTCCACCGCTTGGGAGGAGTAGGACAGGCCCACGCTGGGCTCCACGCCGCCGGGGACGCCGGGCGTGTCGATGTCGTAGGACCAGGAGAAGCCGCCGGAGGAGCCGCCCGCCTCCCACTTGCTCGACGGAGACAGGGAGGTGACGCCGAAGTCGCCGGTCGCGCCGGAGTTGGCGGCACTGACGGCAAACAGGGTGGCATCAGGGGATGCGACGGCGCCAGTGGCGGAGCGGGCCATGGGCGGTGCTGGCTGCACTGGCTTTCCGGTCTCTGCCGGGCCGGACTTCGTGACCGTGACCGGCACGTCGGCCGTCAGCGTGCCGTCTTCGGTGTTGTTGACCGCCTTTATCGTCTTGCCCGGGCCGCAGCTCTTCTTGCCTGGGGTGGTCAGCGCGCAGGCCGGTAGCTCACGGAGCGTCAGCCGCGAGGCCCAGTCGCCGCCGTACAGGCCGGCGAACCCCGAGTAGTCCAGCTTCATCGGGACGCGTACTGCAGTGTTCTTGCCGCCGTGGCCCTCAACTGCGATGAGCACACCGTCGACACCGGCCGCTGTGGCCGCGGACCGGTTCAGCACCTGCACCTGCACCTGTCCGGCCACAGGGGCACTGCGCCCGGCCCCCTTCGGGGCCTTGAGGGTCACAGGTAGCGAACCGGCCTTCAGCGTTTTCGCCCTTTTGCCCGCGCCCGAGACGTCGGCTGTCACTGCGCCGGGAGAGGGCCATCGCGCCTTCTCGTCAGGCCTGAAGCGGTTCCGGGCCGTCTCATCCGGTTTATTGAGGCCCTTGCCCTTGACCTTGGAGACCGGCACCGGGTCCGGTTTCGCGAGCTTGCGCAGCTCCAGTTCCGCTGCGACAGCCACCGGGCCGCCCAGCAGGCTGGCTACTAGATAGGCCACGAGCATCAAGGCGATAGCGCGCGCACGTCTGCCGACCGAATGTCGACGACGGCGGGGCGTCGCAGTATGCAAACTGAACACTATTCCCCCCACAGGAAATGCAGATTAACAAAAGTAACGGTAAAGGTAACACCGAAATGGATCACTTCGATCGGGCTACTGACGTTTTTATTGAGTTGTTATGACGGTGCATCAGCGTGGCCGTTTAGTAGGCAAGTTGCCCGTTTTGACACCCCAGGAAATCCGCACCCGACGACTGGAGAGGCCCCAAGACGCCCAAGCTGTATGCGTACAAACATGATGCAGTTTGGGCAAACAGTTCAGCCACTCCAGAAATGCAGGTTACGGACTTTTCGGGAGATTAGTTTTCTTGTACAACCATCAATCTCATCCCGCGCGCCTTACCCTCAGTCGCAGAAGTGATTTGATGGAGGAAACGAAAAGGGATGGCAATGAAAGAAATGCACCGAAATTCTTCGGGCGCTGCCCGCCGACATCGCAGATGGGTAGGCGTGACACTGTCGCTCGCCCTGGCGGCCCCCCTGACCGTCGCGCTGCCCGCTTCCGCGGAAGAAGCCCCCGCAGCACCACTCGTGCGGCAGGAGAACACTTCAGACGAGGCGACAGCTCTCGCGGAAGCAGCAGACACGGGCCAGCCGGTCGAAGTACTTTCCCAGCGCACCGAGGCCTCGCAGACGTTCGCCAACCCCGACGGCGGCTTCACCGAAGACACCTACGCTGCACCTCAGTGGGTCCGCAAGGACAACAAGCTGGTCGACATCGACACCGCCCTGGTGACGAACGACGACGGCACTCTCTCGCCCAAAGCCACAGAGATCGGGGTGCGGTTCTCCGGCGGTGGCACCGGGGCGCTCGCCACCGTCACGCGCGACGGCCGCTCGATGTCCGTCGGCTGGCCCGGCACCCTGCCGAAACCCACCGTGGACAACGACACCGTCACCTACGCAGAGGTACTGGACGGAGTCGATCTCAAGCTCAAGGTGCACAGCGGCGGCTACAACCAGGTGCTGGTTGTCAAGACCGCCGAGGCCGCGAAGAACCCGGAGCTCGCCGAGCTCAACTTCGACCTCGACACCAAGGGGCTGGAGGTCACAGCCGACGAGCACGGCAACGTCCGGGCCCGCAACCCCGCCGGACAGGAAGTCTTCACCGCCCCCACTCCACGGATGTGGGACAGCAGTAAACCGGCTGCCCAGCCGCTGGCCCGTTCCTTTGCCACCACGACTCCGGCGGGTCCTCCGGCCACCGACGAGTTCGAGCCCGGCTTCGGAGCCCGTGACGCCGCCATGGATGTAGAGCTCGGCGAGAAGAGTCTCGCGCTCACTCCCGACGCAGAGCTGTTGACCGGCAAGAACACCCGGTACCCCGTCTACATCGACCCGTCCGTCGATGGCTCACGTCACTCCTGGAGCATCGCCTACAAGAAGCATCCAGACTCGACCTTCTTCAACGGGGCCGGCTTCAGCGGCGGCACCAGCACCGCGCGAGCCGGGTACGAGAACTACACCGACGGGCTGGCTCGCTCGTACTTCCGTATGAACACCAAGAACCTGCAGGACAAGAACCGGGTCATCAGCTCCTCCCGGTTCCGGATCAAGAACACCTGGTCCTGGTCCTGCGACTCCCGCAGCATCGAGCTGTGGCACACCGAATACCTCAAGTCCAGTCACACGTGGAACGACCAGCCGGCTAAGAAGGAAACGCTGGACACTGTCAACGACTCGAAGGGCTGGAGCAGCAGCTGCCCCGCCGGCAACCTCGCCTTCGACACCACCCGCGCCGCCAAGGAGTCCCAGGCCGGGACATGGGCCACTCTGACGCTGGCGTTGAAGGCCACCAACGAGACGGACGTCTACGCCTGGAAGAAGTTTGACGCGCATTCGGCGGTGCTGTCCACCACCTACAACACCCGGCCGGCAGCACCCAGTGGGCTGGACACCAGCCCGAGTACCAGGAATGCCAAGGGATGCGGCGATGTCGCCCCCTACGGCCTGATCGGCAACACCGACATCTCGCTGACCGCCAAGGGCAGCGACAAGGACGGCGGAACCGTAAAGGTCAAGTTCCACCTGTGGCCCACCGGCCACCACGCCAGCGGAGTCGTCATCGACAAGACCGTCTCGGTCACCTCCGGGACAGTGGCCCGGCTCAAGGTCACGAAGGCGGAACTGAGCCCGCACATCAAGACAGCCAGCGGCAACTTCTCCTGGAAGGCGCAAACCAACGACGGGTCGCTCTACTCCGACTGGACGCCCACCGAAGGCTCGCCCGGATGCCGGTTCGTCTACGACCCGAACCGCCCCAGCAACCCGCCCGGTGTGACATCCAGCCAGTTCCCGGACGGCGATGAAGGCTGGCCCGTCATCACCGGCAGCGTGCGCACCGAAGGCACCTTCGTCCTGTCCAGCGGCGGAGTGTCCGATGTCGTGCGGTACGAGTACTGGACCGACTGGGACGGCACACGCCGCACCGCGACACCTCCCACGGCGGGCTGGTCCACTTCGGTCAAGCTCACCCCGACCGCCACGGGCTCCAACCAGGTGTACGTCAAGAGCTACGACAAGGCCAACAACGCCTCCGACACGGCCGTCTACGTCTTCTACGCCAACGGCCCCAAGACCCGGGACAAGGCCGGAGACCTCAACGGAGACGGCAACGCCGACCTGTGGGCCATCGACAAGGACGGCACCCTGCGCCGCTTCTACGGAGCGGGTGACGGAACCGTGGCCCAGGCGGCCGACACCGCAAGCGGCGCGATCTGGAGCGGTGACAAGATCACCCACCGCGGTGACTGGAACAACGACGCCTACGAAGACCTCGTCGCCCTGCGCAAGGACCCTGCTCTCGGTACCAGCCGGCTGTGGATGCATCCCAACAGCGGATGGGGATTCGCGTGCACCGACTGCACGGAGTTCGACCGGCAAGAGCTCACCGTCTACGACTCGGCGAACAACCACTGGAAGGACGGAGTGAAGCAGATCCTCGCCATCGGTGACGTCGACGGCGGCATGGACGTCGATGGCGACGGGACCCAGGACGTCGAGGGCCATCCTGACCTTTTGGTCAACGACGGCAAGTTCATCTGGCTCTATTACGGCAACCTCGACCACCGGCTCGACAGCGACCGCGACCCGGTCCTGCTGGCAGGACCGGACGATCCGATCGCCGGCGGCATCTCCACCGTCAACGAGGCCACTCTCGCCGCCCCCGGTGACTACAACGGCGACGGTCGCGTCGACCTCGTCGTCCGCTACGACCGCCCCGACGTCGCCAGCCTCTACGTGTTCCATGGCGGAGAGACAGAGGGCGGCTACGACATCAACCTCAACGACCGGACCCCGCTGAGCGGCAGCTACAACTGGAGCGCAGCCAGCGTGCCCATGTTCACCGCGGCCCCCGACGCGAACAGCAACGGCAAGTTCGACCTGTGGGCCACAACCCCCAGCTCGGGCCGGATCCGCTTCTTCGGCGACTACACAGCCGCCGGACACACCACGCTCACTACCGCCTCCGAAGCATTCCTCGGATATCAATCCATAGGCTGACCCACCAGTGATCCCGGCCCGCGCCCCTCAACACCGGGGCGCGGGCCGGGCGCTGTGCGGGCCATTCGGCCGCACCGTCATCTCTGCCGCACCCGGCCTCGCCTCGATCCTTGAGTACGGGTTCTCCAGCGGTGAGTTCGCCTCCTCAGCCGGAGGAGCCGTGTTGGGGCTGGTCACGTTCGGCCCCGTCCAAGTGATCGGAGCGATCACCAACGTCGGTGACGACGTGATGGCCCCGGGGGCCACGAAGATCGGGCAGTTCGGCCACGATCTCGTGTCCCCGATCACCGGGACGCTGGGCTCAGTGTTCGGATAGGACCGTCACATAAGCTGACCAGCAGGGGCTGGTGTCGTCACCAGCCCCTGCACCGTTCTCAGGGAAAAGGACCTCACCCCCATGCTCGCGTCCGTTGCCACCGGCTTGCTGTGGCTGATGGCCGCAGCAGCCACCGTGATCCACTGCACCGCCATGGCGAAGTGGATCCCCCGCCCGAAGTTCCGGATCGTGTATCCGTTCATCATCACCGGATGCGGCATCGGCATGATCGCGATCGGCCAGCTCAGGGGATTCACACTGGCTGCCATGATCGCCGCGTACGCATTCTCCCTCATCGGCCTGACGGTCGGGTTGTTCCCAAGCCGCAATCTGTTCACCACGTGGGCCCACGAACTCAACCAGGGAGTGACACGGGAAAACTACAACCTCCCGCGCTGGCACGTCCCATTCAGCGTCTTCTGCGTGCTCGTCACGCTGTTCGCCGCTGCCGTACTGACGCAGACCTAGCCGCTGTCCTCCCACAGCGGCCACGCCGATCCTCCTCACCGTCCGCACCAGGACCGGCCGCCAGTTGGTGCTGGGGTCGCGTGCCTCAGCCGTCAAGCCGTCATGGGCCTCACCTGAGCAGTGGTGAGGCAGACGAGTGCACAGATGCGCGTAATCGTCCTGATCGCCCTGTCACCTCCGCCGGACACCGCGATGGGTAACCGACGAGGCGCGAGGGGGGGGCGAAACTCCTGGATCACCCCGGTCGGGCCCTCCTGGACAGGTGAAGAAAGCAACCCCTCACGCACCTCGCGCCGCCCCCGCTCCGCTGCTATGCCGAACCGGCCCACGGCGAGGCGCGGGCGCGTACGGCGGCCAAGGGCAACAAGTGACGAAAGCACGGCGGTCAACGGACTGCCCTTCCACTCACAGGGTTCGCCAGGCACCCAGCGGCACGCCTCGGCCGGTCAGCGCGCGGGCACGGCATCGGGGCCCCTGATCGCCTTCTCATCGCCCCAAAGGATCCCGCCCGTTGCACGTCTTCCTGCGGATCGTGCATGCTGTGCTCGCCGCCATGTTCGCGATGGCCGACGCGATGAAGTCCACCTAGCCCAGGGGGCAAGCTCGCCGAGAAACTGCCCTGGATGGCCGACTTCTTCGCCGGCACAGTCCGCTTCGTCACCGTCGTCACCGTCGTCGAAATCGCCGCCGCTCTCCGGCTGATCCATGGCCGGCATCACCGGCATAGCCCCGGCAGGCAGCGCGCTAAGCCTGGCGCCACTCCTCTGCTCGGAGCCAGCGCCTGGTCTAATCGAACTGCTGGAACCGGACGGCCCAGGAAGCGGAGCAGCTGAACCGGCAGACTCACCCGACCAGCCTTCCGCCTCATCCCAAACAGCGAGCCTGTCCCGACTGGCGGTTCAGGAACGGGATCCGTCGGGGAGTCCCGCTGTCGCCTATGGGCCGGGTTCAGGGGCCCGGTGCGACGGAGAGGGCCCCTTGGTCGGCCGCGCCGCCGCCCCTGGGGCCCAAAGCCACCCAGGGGCGGTCCACGTTCCTCCTACGGAGCCAGCTCGAAGTGGACCTCCGTGGCGGGGCACTGCTCGGCCAGGTCGAGCAGCTCGGCTTGTTCCTGCGGGTCGACGGACAGGTTCCAGCGGAGCTTGGTCGCGGTCCATTCCGCGGCGTACTGGCAGTGGACTTCACCGGCCAGCGGCATCCACGTGCCGGGGTCCTGGTCGGACTTGCTGCGGTTCGAGCGGGCGGTGACGCCGACCAGCGAGGTCGGAGCGCCCAGGTCGTTGGCGTACACCTCACGGCGCTGCGCGGTCCAGGCTGATGCGCCGGAGTCCCATGCTTCGGCGAGGGGCACCATGTGATCGATGTCCAGGCCGGAGGGGCCGGAGACGGTGGTCGCGTCGTAGTACGACCACCAGGTTCCGCCGGTCAGCCTGCAGCCAGGGCCGACGGTCGGCGGCTCGACTGCCTCCGCGATCAGGACCTCATTGCGGGTGTTGCAGCCGTCCGTGGGGTTCTGTCCGGTGTTCCAGTGGCGGAACTTGTCGCGCGTGTACCCCTCACGGGATTCGTCGGCGGTCTCGAGGTGGTGGACCGCGGCGCCGAGAGGAAGAGTCTCGGCGGCGTGGACCGGCGGGGAGACGGTCACGGGAATGAAGGCGAGTGCTGCGGCCGTGAGGACGCGCTTCAGGTTTTTGATCACGAACGCATGGATAGCGGGGCGCGCGCAACGGGCGGGCGAGGATGCCCGGCTGCTCACTCGCCCGGGTGGTGCGATTCACCGCAGAAACGATGCCGCTGCCCCGCCACCCCCTTGGCAACGAGACACGTACGGGTTGGATATAGGCCGGCCGGGGTGTGGCTGGAGGTTGAGCGGCCCGAACTCGTCCATGCAGAGGACGACTTCGGGCTCACCCTCCTCGGGTACGACCTCGCCGTCGGCGATCGCATAGAGATGCTCGACCCGGGCCTTCTTGGCCGCGTAGTCCGGGTCGCGGGAGGTCTTCCAGGTCTTCACACGTTGAAACGAGACGCCCTCCTCGCGGAGCATGCCCCGAAGGCCCTCGTGGCTGATGTCGTCGACCACCCCCTCGGCGACCAGGAAGTCGGCCAGCTTGGCCAGGCTCCAGGTCGAAAACGGCAGGCCGTGCTCGACCGGCTTGGACATGGCGATCTTCTTGATCTCCCGGCGTTCGGGGAGGGTGAAGGTTCTCGGTCGGCCGCCCTTGTACTTCGGGTAGAGCGCGTCGAACCCGTCGGTGTTGAAGTTGTGGATCACGTCCCGGACCCGGTCCGCACTGGTGAACGTCACTTCGGCGATCTTCGCCACAGGCATGGCTTGCGCGGATAACAGCACCATCTGGGCCCGCCGCCAGGTCACCACCGATCCGGTGCCTCTGCGGACGATCCGCAGCAACCGCCGGCCCTCGTCATCATCAATCTCCCGGACCTGCACACGTTCAGCCACCTGACCATTCTGACCGTCGGGTACCGCCCACCGCAGCGAATCGAGCGACACACCATGAGAGGGCGAACGTTGCCTGATGCGGCACTAGTGTCCTGCGCCAGAGATCCGTTGGCAGAAGCGGGCGAGTGAGTCGAGGATTTCTTCGGCTGTCTTGGTCCAGGTGAACGGGGTCGGGTTCTCGTTCCACTGCTTGACCCAGGCCCGGATGTCGGCTTCCAGGGAGCGCACACTCTTGTGGGCGCCGCGGCGGATCTTCTGGTCGGCGAGGAAGCCGAACCACCGCTCCACCTGGTTGATCCAGGAGGAGCCGGTAGGTGTGAAGTGCAGGTGGAAACGTGGGTGTTTGGCCAGCCATGCTTTGATGGCTGGGGTCTTGTGGGTGCCATAGTTGTCACAGATCAAGTGGACCTGCAGGTGCCCAGGAACCTCTTTATCGATCTTGGCGAGGAACTTCTTGAACTCCGCTGCCCGGTGCCTGCGGTGCAGGGAGGTGATGACTTCTCCGGTCGCGACGTCGAAGGCTGCGAACAAGGTGGTCAGACCGTTGCGGACGTAGTCATGGGTGCGGCGCTCGGGCATGCCCGGCATCATCGGTAGTACCGGCTGGGAGCGGTCCAGCGCCTGGATCTGCGACTTCTCGTCCACCGACAGCACCACCGCGCCTTCGGGCGGGTTGAAATACAGCCCCACCACGTCGTAGACCTTCTCCACGAACAGCGGATCCGTCGACAGTTTGAAGGTGTCGGTCAGATGCGGCTTGAGCTGGAACTTCCGCCAGATCCGGCCCACGGTCGACTTCGACAGACCGCTGCGGTCGGCCATCGATGACCGCGACCAGTGAGTGGCGTTCTTCGGGATCTCCTCCAACGTGCTGACCACGACCGCCTCCACCTGGTCGACGCTGATGGTGGGCGGCCGGCCCGGCCGGGGCTCGTCCACCAACCCGTCCAGCCGGGCGGTCAGAAACCGGCGGCGCCACTTGCGGACCGTGTCCGCCGCGATACGTAACTCCCGCGCCACCACGACAATCGGTGGAACATCAGCGCCGGCACACGCCAGCACAATGCGGGCCCGCAACGCCACTGCCTGCGCGGACGACGCCCGCCGGGCCCAACGCTCCAACACCACACGCTCATCGGGCGACAATAACAACGGTTCCAACTTCGGGCCACGACGTGGCACCGGCACATCTGCAGAAGCAGTCATAGACAAACTAACGATCAACTACTGGCGCAGGACACTAGTAGTACTTCGTTAGGTCGGGCTGGAGAGGGTCTGTTGTCTTCGCCTTCGGGGTGGTAGCTGGCGATGGCAGGTGGGGCATGCGCCGGTCCAGCAGAGCAACAGGTCCTGCATGGTGTGGAGGACCTGGTAGAAGGTCAGGCCGGCGCTGTTGCTTTTGGGTCCAGGCGGCGGAGGGTGCAGAAGGCGTGGGCGGCGGTGACGAGGGTGGCGTGGTGGTGCCAGCCGCGCCAGGTGCGGCCTTCGAAGTGGTCCAGTCCCAGGCCGTGCTTCATCTCGCGGTAGTCGTGCTCGATCCTCCAGCGCATCTTCGCGAGTCGGGCCAGTTGCCGCAGCGGGGTGTCGGCGGGCAGGCTGGTCAGCCAGTACTCGGTGGGCGCTTTCTCGCCGGTGGGCCACTCGCTCAGCAGTGTCGCCGTGGGCAGAACACCGTCCCAGGCGGTGGAGCCGCCAGCCCGGGCGATGGCGTGCCTGCGGGCCGCGACGCCGGCCGGACGCACCGTCTCGACTTTGAATCTTGAGCGATCGCACCGCGCGAACCGGTGCGCCAAGTGGCCTGCCGGTATGCCTTGCGTCCGGTCCCGGTGGCCAGGTCCTTCAGGGAGGAAGCCTTGGTGCGGTAGCGGACAGCGGGTTTGCGTCCGGTTCCGCTCCAGGCGGGGGCGGTGGGGACAGCGTCGGCCGGGTGAGCGGATTCATCCGCCCGGACGGCGACGACGAAGTCCAGACCACGGTCGGCCAGAGCCTGCCGGAAGGCGTTGTTCTGGCCGTACCCGGCATCCGCGACGATCACCTTGGGTTCCAGGCCCCAGCCGATCGCCTCGTCGATCAGGTCCAGGGCCAGACGCCACTTCTCCCGGTGCCCCACCTCCTCGGGCACCCCCGCCTTGGCCCGGCGCGCGGTGTCGTCCTGCCACTCGGCCGGCAGGAACAGCCGCCACGAGATCGGCACGGAAGCGGTGTCGGACGCGGCGTGCAGGCTGACCGCGACCTGGCAGTTCGACTGCTTGCCCAACGCCCCGCACCACTGCCGGGCCACCCCCACCGACATCTTCCCGTCCTTGGGGAACGACACATCGTCGATCACCCACACCATCGGATCGACGACGGGAACCGTCTTGACGGCTACCGCCCGCAACACCGCCACGTGGTCCCACGGAGACTGGTTCACGAACTGCTGCAAGGCCTGCATGTCGCCGTCCGGCAGCCGCTCGGCCATCGGCTGGATCGACTTCCTGCGACCGTCCAGCATCAACCCCCGCAGGTAGCAGTCACCCTTCGCCCGCTGATCCCTCCGCGGCACCGACGCGAACACCTCAGCCACGAACTCGCCCAGCTCGCCCCGGAGTTGCTCGATCTCCCCCAGCTCCATCAGAGCAGCATGCCCAACCCGGCAGCCCGAGATCAAATCAACCTAACGAAGTACTACTAGTCGACTGCAAGGCGACCATCCACCCCGATCGCATCGGCGAGAAGAGGGAGATCCACCAGCTCGCGGGCTATCTGCTTCTCGACTACGAGGACGCGTACGCACTGAGCCGGGTCGGGCTGTACCTCGCCCGGCAGGGACGACTCGTCGTATGGACCGTCGAGGAGTTCCTCCGCCTGCTAGGCGCCCGCCTGCCATTGCCCGAACTGCGCGCCGCTTGCTGTGAGGCGCTGGCGGCGCTGGCGCCCCCGCAACCTACCCCGGTGCAGCGAAGTGCCACGCGTGGAACACAGCAAAGCCTCTTCGGCTAACGCCGCACCGGCACGCCAGGGCCGCACGGAAGGTGTGAGCAACGGAGTCCGCCTCTCGTGGCTCGTCCATTGGTGCCTGGCAGATGCCCGCCCCGGTGCCTCCGCCCCGTTAGCCGTCATGGCCGGTCTTCATGCCGGCCCAGACGTACCGCGGTGCCATCCCCCGGCTCACGCTGGTCTGTGAGGCTGGGGGTGGGGCGCGGATGTTCCTTAGCGCACTGCTGGGCTTCGCTGGGGGTGACGGACCCGCAGCGAATGCATGTCCACTGCCGTGCGGGACGTGCCAGTGCCTTCTCAAGTATTGCCCGCTCCTCAGGGTTGGCATCGCGCAGGCGTTTGGCTACCTCTGCGCGCACAAGGAGGTCCGGATCGGTGAGTATGTGTTGGGCGTCGTTGTGCCGCTGGGCTTGGCTGAGACGGGAAGCTCGGACACTTGCGGCACCGGCTCTGACTATGGCGTCATCCTCGGGCAGGGCGAGATCGGGCCAGCGCAGGGCGAGAAGGCTTGCGGTGTTCATGCGGGCGGGGGGTCCGATATCGGGGAGGATTTCCAGGACGCGTTCGGCGAAGTCCTGGGGCAGGGAGCGTGTCTCGATGGCCAGCCTCAGAATGAGCCGGATGAGCCAGGGGTTTCCGCTGGTGAGGGCTTCGGTGGTCAGGTCGGTGTCGATGCTCTCGGGGCGCAGCCTGAGGTTTGGGGTACGGGTGCTCGCCTGGTGCAGGAGTCCCCAGTCCGGATGCCGGGAGGCTTCACCTCGCAGACTGCGGAATTGAGCGCTGATGAGGGCACGATCCAGGCCGCTGGCTTGGACGAGGAGTCGGAGAATTTCTCGTGTCAGCTCAGGGTGCTGCTTGACGGCTGTGGCGATGTGGCTGACCGGCTGATTCCGTGTGGTGATGGCTGTGGCGAGTGTGGCGGCTTCGTCGAGGTGCCATGCCTGAGTCGAGGTGAGCTGGATGGGGGTGCTGTCGAGCTCGGCGAGGATCTCATGGGGGGCACTCATCGCTTTGTACATGTCGATAAATGCGGTCAGGCTGTCGGTCTTGATGGCGGAGGTAATGGTGGCGAGGGCCCCGCGGTGGCCGCGCTTAGGCAATGCGGTCGCGAGCCACTCGAAAGTGTCGATGGTGACGTGGTGGGCAGCCCCTACGAGGTGGGGCAACATGTCCGGCCTCTTAAGGAGACCATGCTCGACCGCGAAGCGGACGAGTGGGTCAACACCTGCGATCTCTGCCCGGTCCTTCGAGCCCGTGCTCGCGGCTGCGGCGAGGCCAGCTTCGAGGACGTCGAGCTCGCGGGGAGTGAGCGGGGTGGCTCGCTTGCTGGCTTGTCTCTGGGTACACAGAGCGGTGATCACTGCTTGCTGCTCGTGCCCCATACTGCCGACGGCCTGGATGAGCTGCTGGGTTTGCGCCGCATCGAGGTCTTCTTCCGCGAGCTTGGCAGCCAGTTGCGCCCGTGGGGAGCGGCCTTCGTCAAGGTCGATGGCAACGCCAGGAGTTTTCGGGTTGCGGTCAGGAAGGGCGGGTAGGCGGGTCAGCTGGGCTTGGCGGTAGGTGTGCAGCGCAGTGCTGTCGAACGCGGTTCCGTCGGCGAGGGCATCGTGGACCAGATCGAGCAGCGTTCCGCCATCGTTGAGTGCCTGCTCTATGAGAGTATCGGCGGCTTGTGGGGACAAGCTCGCGGCAAGCCGCGCGGTTTCTGCGCGCTCCGGGTCAGTGAGCGTGCTGTGCATCCACGCGGGAATGGACTGCGGGTCTCGCATGGCCCAGCGCGCTTCGCCGATCTCGGCAAGAAGGCGCGTGCGCGCGGTGAGCGTTCCTTGTGGTGTGTCGGTAATGAACACGCCGGCTGTGGCGTCCCAGTATTCGAGCGTATGGCGTGCGATGGCCGCGGCTGTGCCTGGAGGTTTGCCCCAGTGCCGTTGAAGGCGGGCGCCGACGGCTTGGTGGGCGTCGTGCCAGGAGGCGGTGGCGGCGGTGGCTGTGAGGTGTGCGATGTCGTCGAAGCAGTCAATGAGAATGTCGGCGGTCAGCTGGGGGTCCGTGTCCGGCATGGTCAGCCTCGAGCGGCGCATCTCCCATTGTCGGACGCTGCTGTCGATCACTTCGGTGAGTAGGCGGGCCCGGTTGCCGGGCAGAGTGGCCACGGGGCGCTCGGCGATGAGCAGCACCATCAGTGTGGCCAAGAGCGGGACACGCCACAGGTCGCGTTCGACCCGTCGGGAATGTTCGACGCGCCGACGGCGGTCCGCGATCCAGTCATTGTGGCCGGCGACGTCGACGAATCGCTCGGCGAGGGTCTCCAAAAGCTGGTCGAGTGAGCTGGTCAGGCTGTGTGGAGTGTGCAGTTCGTAGACGGGAAGCTGGAGGCGGGCAGCCGCTTGGAGACAGGAGTGACGGGAGGTGACCACGACGTCGAGTTCGAAGGGCAGTCGGTCAAGCAGGCCGGCGACGGCTTCCACCACGGCGTCCTGCCGCTCGTGGACTTCGTCGAGGGCATCGAGAACGATGAGTGCCTCACCGCGGTTGATGCGCGTCAGCAGTGCCTCTGCGAGGAGGGGCTGCGTGGTGCCGATGGCTGCCTGCACGAGGTCGGCTGGTTCTAGCCTGTAGGGGCCCACAGGGGCCAGGAGGGGCACCAGCTGCCGCAGAGGCAGCCACACCGGGACCGGCGCGATGTCGCGTCCTGCCCAATGGGCTGCGAGGAGGCGCGAGGCCACCGTCTTGCCCGACCCTGGAGGCCCGACCAGGAAGAGACGGCCTTGACGGCGTGCCGCGTCGACCAGCTTGTCGCGGCCAGGCCCTTGGAGCGGTGGTGTTGCTCTGAGGTCACCGGTGGCGCCGGGCACGGTCATCGATGTCAGGCCCAGGCCGAGGTCGGCGAGAGGAAGGATGTCCTGCTCGGCTGCCCACTTCTCTCGGTAGTTGGCAAGCGCCTGGTCCAGTGCCTCCAGCCGTGCTGCAGGGGTGCCTGCCGCGTCAGCGGTCAAGGGGAGGCGGGCGCCGGTGAGCCAGCCTCGCCAGCCATGCAGCTCCGAAGCGGTGCGCTGTTCGGCCTGAACACGCGCTGCCGCCTTCATCGCACGAAAGGCCGCCCGGCCGTGGCCCACGGGGACGACGGCCGCGTTCATACAGGCCGCGCCCAGCGCCTCGTTCGGGCCGTCGTCACGGGCGTCCAGGGCACAGACTTTCGCCGCAGCCAGCAGCTGTGCTGTAGCCACCTGGTCCAGACCGTGGTCGTGAGTTAGGCGACGCAGCCTATCGAGCTGCCTCGCGGCCGGCGCAGTCAGCGATGCACCACTTTGGTGGGTCACAAGAGCCTCGGCCATGCGGTCCAACGACGGCGTGGACCTGGTGACAACAAAGAGCAGTTCGTCGCCCGGCCGGCATTCCCCCGAGGTGACAGCCCGGCGCCACTGGTCCACCGTGTCCTTGAATGCCTTGTCACCCGTGGACAGCTTGGCCTGCATGAACGCTCTGGTGCCGTCCGCGAGATCGACGACGACGTCATCGACATGGAGGTCCGCCTCCATGCGCAGGAGAACGGGAGCCGCTTGCGACCGCAGCCAAGGAACCGGCTCCCCCAGCAGACCGTAGACGGCGACTAGGGCGGCGATTCCGGCCCGGTGACTGGCACCGGCCTCGCTACTCGCCCCTCCGAGCGCGCCTCGTCTGGTTTCCTGCATCCATCGCTCCTCTCAAGGCCTTGGTGTCTCCTTGAGGGAGCCTCCTTGCTGTGCGCACCATGCTAGGGCGGGCGACAGGGGCCTGAGGTCCCGGGCACGACTTCGACGAGCAGCACGGCACCACCCTGCCGGCCCTGGCAGCCAGCACAAGCCCCGGCTGACCACCAAGAGCACATCTCCCACTTGCCGCAGCCGTGGACCGTTAAGACCCGGCCTGCTGAAGCTCCGATGGATGTCACCTGCGTCCCATGGAGCTGTGTTGGCGGCTGTCTTGGCGCCGTCATCGTTGCCCACGTGGACAGGGTCCTCTGGCGCTGATCGCCAGTTCGCTCCGTTGGCGAGCATTTCCCTCGCCCGGCGCTGTCCGTACCCGCACCGTCGGCGGCTGTTGGGCTATCCCTGCCTCGTCCCCCGGATAGGTCATGGCCGGTCGGAGCGTCTGCCCGTCAGCGCTGCGGCCATGCTCGGCAGATCAGGGCTCGGTGAAGGTCAGCGTCTGAGCGTCCAGGTCCAGTTGGAGGTGGCCGCCGCCGTGCTTGCGCAGCTGCCGCCAGGCGGTGTAGCCGGTCATGATCGCTTTCTCCCAGTCAGCGGCGCGCAGCACGTTGACTTCCAGGTGGGCCGTCATGTGGTCGATGGTGATGAGCAGTTCGTGGTCGACGTGGCGGTCGTCTTCGAAGTAGTGGTGGCGGCTGGCGTAGGAGAAGACGAGGGCGCTGATGCCTTCTTCGATGGCGATGGCCCGGCCGCCGTCTTCGGCTTCGTCGATGCCGGGGCGGCTGCGGCGTTTTCGGTCGAGGAGGAAGCGGCTGACGGGTGACCAGCCCAGGACGGCGGCGTGGGCGAGGTGGAAGGCGTCGTGGAAACGGTAGTCGTCCTCGATGTGGCTTGCGCTGGTGAGGGGGTCGCCGGCGCGGGTGCCGTCTTCTCGGGTGAGGACGATGACGGTGCGGCCGTCGGGCTGCAGGGTGGGGGTGAAGGTGACGGTGGTACGGCGGGGCAGTTGTTCGTGGGGCGGATAGTCGCTGTCGAAGCGGGGGCGTTCGGTGTCGGGAGTGGCGCGCCAGCGGTCCTTGGTCTTTTCCAGGCTGGCGGCGGCGATGTCCTCTAGGTCGAGGCCGAGGAGGTGGGCCAGGGTGGCTGTGTACCACAGAACGTCGCCGAGTTCCTCGCGCAGTTGCTGTTTGGAAGGGCTGGCGTCGGCACCATCGCGCAGGCGCTTTTTGTAGGCGGTGGCTACGGAGCCGGTCTCGCCGACCAGGCCGAGGAGCGGTATGAGGACCGGGTCGGTGCCGTCGGTGGTGGGCTGCAGGGTTTTGAGCGCTGCTTGCTGATAGCGGGCGAGGTGCACACACGCTCCCATGAATGATCTTCCAACAGATCTGTCGGATTTCCCGACATCGCTCTACAGTAGGTCACGCCGGGCCGTCTGTCCGGGAGTTGAGCGAAGGGGCGGAAGCGGAGTATGCCGTCGCAGAGCGTTCAGGAGATCGTGGACATCGTGATCGATTTCCTGGCCGAGCACCAGGGCCGGCCGAGTCAGGAGCTGTACGAGGAACTGGCTGCCCGGGGGCAGGACTTGCCGGTCGACTCGGTGCTGGTCATGGAGATCCTGGCGCGCATCGAGCAGTACTTCAAGGTTCGCATTCCGGCGGACGCCGAGGCCGGACGCTCTCTGCGTTCGGTGTGGGCGTTCGCCGAGACCGTGCACGACAGTTTGCAGGCGAAGGAGCAACAGCAATGAACGGCAACGTGCCACCCCAGGCCGGCACCGACACCGAGCAGCGAGCCCACCTGGGCCAGCGGCTGAAGGCCACCCGCGAGTACCTGGGGCTCTCGCAGCAGCAGGTAGCCGAACGGACGGGGATCGTGCGGTCAGCCGTCAGTGACATCGAGCGCGGCGTACGCAAGGTGGAGGTGATGGAGCTGCAGAAGCTCGCCCGCCTGTACCGGTTGCCGGCGTCGTACTTTCTCGACGAGGAGGAGGCGGCCGACGCCGGGGAGCACGCGCTGGCCGGACTGCCGCGTACCGCAAGGCCGTTGAGTGAAGGCGACCGCATCGAGGTGGCGAAGTTCATCCAGTACTTGCACGCCCGCCGCCAGGCGGAGGAGGAGGGAGCGGGTGGGCTGCGCCCGCCTCAGAGGCCGGAGGGCGGTGCGTGAGTTGGAACAGTGCCCACGGGGCCGCGATGATCGCGGCCGCGCAGGCTCACGAGGATCTCCTCGCCGGGGTCGACGACTACGTTGACGTGTTCGGTGCACTGCACCGCGCCGGAGTGGAGGTCATGGGGCAGAAGCTGGGCGGCCTGCTGGGTCTGTACGTGGACAGCAGCCAGGGGGGCGTGCCGGGCTGCCTGGTCAACACCGGCCTGGAGGAAGTGGGCATGCGGCACACTGCCGCTCACGAGCTGGGCCACCACCGCATGGGCCACGGCACCAGCATCGACCATCAGGACCAGTCGTCCGGTCGGTGGGGCGAGGGGTGGCCCCAGCACGAGCGGGAGGCGGAGGCCTTCGCCTCCTGGTTCCTGATACCCCGCCCCGCCGCACGCACCGCCCTGGCCTGCTGCGGTCTCCAGCGCCCCGGATCCCCGCTGGACGCCTACCGGATGGCACGCTGGCTGGGCACCCCGTACGCCACCACCGTGCGACACCTCGTGCGGTTGAAGATGATCGACCGGTCGATGGAGACGGTGTGGCTGAAGCACTCCCCCGGCAGCCTCAAAACGGAACTGGCCGGCAGTCTGCCGCTCGGACCTCAGGCACATGTTCACGTGCTGATGCCCGCCGCCCACGATGCCGTCCTGCACGTCACCTCCGGTGACTGCCTGCTGCTGGCGGTACCCGGGGGCCGCTACGACCAGCTGCCGGCAGGCGTGAGCAGCACTCCGCCGGACACAGCCGGCCAGATGTCGTTCCTCGATTCCGCCACAGCGGAGCACACCCGGGCCGTGTGGGTGGGCGAGGAACTGGACGCGGACGCCACCGTGACCGCCGACACCGGCACCTCGGAGCTGTTCCGCGTCACCCTGCGCCCCGCGCCCAGCCGCGAAGGATCCGACCACTTCTGGGCCTGACGTCCCCGCCACCACCGCACGGCGCACACCATCCGCCGATCAAGGAGCGAGCCGATGCACACGTTCACCGTCGACGCCCCGGACGTCTCCCGCGCTTGGCTGGAGGCCGCCACCCACCTCTCGGAGATTCCGGGCAGGAAGGCATTCCACACTGTGGTGCGCATCGCAAGTCCGCTGCAGGAAGACCTGCACCTGCGCGCCGAACTCGACCGGCTGCGCGCCGCCCGCAGCAAAGAGCCGCTCTACCCCATCGAGACGGTGGTCAACACGCTGTTCCCCGCCAAGCTCGCTGCCACCTGCTCAACCCACGAGGAGCTCACCGACCGCTACCGGACCCTGTACCCGCGTCTGCGTGAGGTCAGGCGCAACGCTCATGGCACCTACTTCGGACGGCTCGTCGCCTACCCAGGCACCCCCGAGAAACCTGAACCGGTCGACCAGCTCGCCCGCGTCATCCACCGCCTGGACAAGCTGCGCTCCTCTGCGAAATGGAGCGCCGTCTACGAAGCCGGCACCGCCCATGTCACGGACGACAGCGAAACATGGGAGGAGGAGCCGCAGGAAACCGCGGCAGGGACCGAGGCCGTGATCAGGGCCGCCGCCCTGGATACCCAGACCCTGGACTTCCCTTGCCTGAGCCACTGCTCCTTCCAGCTCGACGGCTCCACCAACACCGTGCACCTGGCCGCCTACTACCGCAGCCACTACATGTTCGACCGCGCCTACGGCAACTACCTGGCCTTGGGCCACCTGTGCGCCTGGGTCGCCCGCCACGCCGGCCTCACACCGGGCACCCTGACCGTCATGTCCGGATGCGCCCGCCTGGACTGCACTAAGTCCGAGCTCGGTACGCTCCAGCATGCCCTGACCACCCCGTTGTTCAGGCTGGGGGCATGACCCGCGCGCGTTCCCGACATCCTGCGGCCCGCCCGCTCGGGGCAACCGCCGCAGGCATCAGGGGGCAGCGGATCTCGTGATTCTAGGCGTTCAGGCCCCATTTGGGCGGGAACCAAGCCTGCAGAGGCGCCGCATCGTGCCGGTATGCCTGCTTGATGCGGCTGCGGCCGCTGATGCCCGCGATTTCGGGATGTGCCACCCGCGCGTACTTGTCGACCTCGCAGAACAAGTTCTGGCAGTCGATCAGCTGCAATGACCGGCCCTTCAGCCCGGCGAAGGGCAGCTGGAGGCGGGCGAAGTGGTCGTTCTGGGAGTCAGCCATGTAGCGGATGACGTCGGCTTCGATCCCGTCGGCCGCGGGACCGAAACACTTGCGGATGCCGTCGCGAGCACCGGGTCCGGGCACGACAAAGTCCATCTCCGAAAAGCCGAGGTGCGGCGCGTAGTTGAGGTCGATGGCGAACTGGTATGCGAGGAAGGGGCCGAGCGCCGGGTAGCTGAGGAGCACCTCATAGGCCTCACGCATCGTCGCGGCTTCCATGACCCGCTCGGGCGCGCCGGTGGTCATCATCAGCTCCAGCAGCCGCAAGTGGTTGCGGTGCTTGCGCTCCTCCCCCAGCTGCGGCGGGGGCACGATGTAGGCGGCCGAGTAGAGGCGCTCCCCCTTCGCAAACGCGGCTGACAGCACCCGGTCGTACGCCTGGTAGTCGTACGTGTCCCAGCGCACCTCACCCACCGCCCGGGTCAGCCGCTGCCAGGTGGACTCCTTGTTGAAGATTTTGAACAGGAGGGTGCGGAAGAAGACGTCCTCCCACTCCTGCGGCCCTTGGTAGATCACGTCGCCGATCACTGCCTGGCTGACCCGGTCGGCAGCGCGGTAGCAGTTGGTGAACCGGTGCCCGGCCAGGATCGGATCATCGGTCCACGGCTGGGGCCGCCCCTCCAGTCGGGCCTCGTACACCGCCTGCCGGGCCGCGGCGAAACACCAGTAGGTGTCGAACACGGGTGTCGGCTGCAACGTCCGGCCGGCCACCCGCACCGTTTTGGGTGCCACGTCATCACGCGCGGAAGCCTGACGGTCTTGCAGCAGCGTCACCATGCACGCAATATATATTCGTTACATGTCAGCTGTCACTGAGGGGGAGCAATGGAGTTGCTGTGCCATCAGCAGCGCCATCAGACCTCGGTGCTCTGGCCCGAGGACATCGACCGCAGGCTGAACATCCTCGTCCGCGCCGCAGCCGCAGCGGGCGAACGCACTTCTCGAGCGGAGCTGTTGGCGGCTCTGGTGGCCGCTGCGGAGACCAATCCTGAGGTGCTGGCCTCTCTTCTGCACCGCTATCGCCGGATGCCGACCGATGCGCTCGCCGAGGATGAGAACCGCGATGACCTTCCTGTGGTGCGCTCTCCTGGCCCGCGGCGGGCCGCATCCTCTTAAACGAGCGGCATCGTCAGCGGTCACTGGAAGACTGCGGCGCCAGGTTGGCCCGTCGCAACACGGGCAGCAGCGCGAGGCCAGGCCCAGCGGCGCCTACGGCGCACGTTCGCGGAACGCACGCCGGGCCTCCGACGCCCGGACACCGTCAGCTGCTGTCCTTTCTGCCCGATGCAATCGCGACGAGGTCGCCGAGACCGGGCTCCACCACCACGTCACCGCCCTCTACGCCGTCCGCAGCGGCGCCAGCATCACCTCAGCCCGCCAGAACGAATCCTGCTGCTCCTCCAAAGCCGGCACACGAGCGCCCCCGAGCCACGTGACACCCGACGCGCCGACACCACGACTGGTACACCCAGCACCCCACTGACCTTCGCTCCGCCCTCAGCAGCGCGCGGCGACAGAGCACCATTGGCACGCAGCCCGTGTCGGCTGAGGAGAGAATCGGGCCCAACAGGTACATCAATTGGTGGCCCCGGCAGCACACTCCAGGCCACGGACGAAGCCGGCACTCTGCGGGCCTCGAACGTCTACCGCAGATGGTCCGCCGTGCACCCGGCGGCGGAGGCACGGCGACCCGCTGACGGCCGTGCTGCCCTGCCGGTCCGGTCGTGAGGTGCGCTGGCACGTAACGTGCTGGCATGGACGTCAACGGGGCTGGGCTCATCGAGCGGCCGATCACCTTTGGCTACGACTTCCGCATGCGCTGCGACGGCTGCGGCCGAGCCTCGACTCTGAGCGGCATTGACTACCTCAGGCTCAACGACGAGACCGGCGCGCTTATGGACTGCGATCACTGCGGCGCCTCGATCCACTTCGGGCCGCTGACTGCCGACATCCGTGACCAGGACGACCCGGCACTCGATGACAGCATGGTCAACAGGCTCGGGAGTGTCTAATCAACGGCGGATCTGATGATCAAGGAGATGCGTTTGATGACGGAGACCGCCGTGGAGAACGAGCAGGCCGAGCAGGTGGTTCAGGCACCGACGAGTGCGGTGTCGGACGAGCAGCTCGTTGCGATGCTGGTTGACCGTGCCCGCAACGAGGGTTTGCAACTGACCGGGGAGGGCGGGCTGTTGCAGCAGCTGACCAAGCGGGTGCTGGAGTCCGCCCTGGAGGGCGAGATCACTGACCACGTCGGCTACGAGAAGCACGATCCGGCCGGGAAGAACAACGGCAACAGCCGCAACGGGACCCGGGCGAAGACCGTGCTGACCGATGTCGGCCCGGTGGAGGTGAGGGTGCCGTGCGATACCGCCGGCAGCTTCGAGCCGCGGATCGTCAAGAAGCGGCAGCGGCGTCTGACCGGCGTCGACGAGATGGTGCTCTCCTTGTCCGCGAAGGGTCTCACTCACGGGGAGATCTCCGCTCATCTCGCCGAGGTCTACGGAGCGGAGGTGTCCAAACAGACCATCTCCACCATCACCGACAGTCATAGTGGTACACGGGTCCCCGGTGGTGGTGACCCAATCACTGACTGACGTCCTGCTGGGCAGTCATAGTGGTACACGGGTCCCCGGTGGTGGTGACCCAATCACTGACTGACGTCCTGCTGGGCTGTCCTTGCTTTGATCTGTCCGACCGCCGGGGCCCGGTTCCCAGGGCTCCGGCCGGGCGGAGCATGACCTCATAGGAGCCTGGCAAGAGGCCCCTGACTGTCCTGTCTGCACTTTCCGGCCGGAGCTACCTTCGGCAAGGAAGGCATCTCCAGCATGACAGGCACAGAGGCGGCGGACACGAGGGACCAAGTCGTGGTCGGCGGGGTGGACTCGCACGCCGACACCATCCACGTCGCCGTGGTGACCGACCGGGGCGGGCACCTCACCGACGCCCAATTCCCCACCAATGCTGCCGGATACGCCGCCGCGATCGCCTTCCTGCAGGCCCACGGCACCGTCGCTGCCGTCGGCGTGGAGGGCACGTCCTCCTACGGCTCCGGCTTCACACACGCCGCCCGGCAGGCCGGCCTGGCCGTCGTCGAGGTCAACCGGCCCGACAAGGCCGAACGCCGCAGGATCGGCAAGTCCGACCCGATCGACGCCTACGCCGCGGCCCGCGCCGTCGTCTCCGGACGCGCGACCAGCGCTCCCAAGGACGGGGCCATCGTCGGGATACGCGCCCTGCAGACCGCCGCCCGCTCGGCGATCAAGGCTCGCACCGCGACGCTCAACCAGATCACGCACCTCCTGATCACCGCCCCCGACGCTATCCGCGCCAAGTACACCGCCCTGTCCGGTGACAAGCGCGTCACCACCCTCGCCCGGCTCCGGCCGGCCAGCGACCCCGCGCACGCCCCGCTCCTGACAGCCCTGCGCACGCTGGCCAAGCGTGTCCAGAACCTGACCGAGGAACACACGACCCTGACCGGGGAGCTCGACCAACAGGTCACCATCCTCAACCCCGGCCTGCGCGCCGCCTACGGGGTGGGCCCGGACACCGCCACCCAGCTGCTGATCACCGCTGGCGCGAACCCGGCCCGCCTTCGCACGGAGGCTTCCTTCGCTGCCCTGTGCGGCGCGGCGCCCGTCCCCGCGTCGAGCGGGAAGACGAACCGGCACCGGCTCTCCCGGGGCGGCGACCGGGCGGCCAACGCCGCTCTCTACCGCATCGCGCTCGTGAGGATGGCCCGATGCCGGCGCACCCGCGAGTTCGTCGCCCGACAGACCGGCGCCGGACGCACGAAGAAGGAGATCATCCGGCTGCTCAAACGCGCGATAGCCCGCGAGGTTTTCCGGCTCTTGACCACCCAGGTCCAAGTCCCCGAGATCGCGGACCTCCGTCCGGCCCGGCAGACGAAGAACATCACTCTCACCGCCGCCGCCAACCACTTCGGCGTGTGGCCCGCCGTCATCTCCAACATCGAACGCGGCCTCCGCCGCGACGACGCCTTCGCCGATGCCTACCGCCAGTGGCTCACTGCTGCTTGACCGACGATAGGAGTCAGCCGTTCACCTGCGGATGACGCCTCGCGGGCGTGAAAATCGGTACGGGGGCTGTCCGCCGACGCCGATCGATGTCTGGGCTGTGAGCCCGCATAGGAGTCTGGTGAGGGAGCCGTCCGAGGGGCCGCACACTGTCGTCTCGAGCACGCCGTTCAGCTTCTCCGTCTCCCCTCAGGCTCCCCGGGCAGCCCCCGCCCGCACCAATGCCCAAGGGGAGGAAGACGATGGAGGAGTCCAAAGACGACCACGACGACGGAAGTGTTGCCCGGGTCGCGGCGATCGACATCGCCAAGGCAACCGGGATGGTGTGCCTGCGCATCCCGCACGACACCATCGAAGGCCGGCGCGTCCAGCAGGTCTGGACGGTCGCGTCCACCACGAACGCGATCCTCGAACTCGGCGACCGGCTGGTCTGCCAGGGGGTCCAGCGGGTGGTGATGGAGGCGACGGGCAGCTACTGGCGGCCCTTCTTCTACCTCCTGGAGGCCCGCGGCCTGGAATGCTGGCTGGTCAACGCACGTGATGTGAAGAACGTCCCCGGCCGGCCGAAGACCGACAAGCTCGACGCGGTCTGGCTGGCCAAGCTCGCCGAACGCGGCATGGTCCGCGCTTCGTTCGTACCGCCCAAGCCAGTCCGGCAGCTACGAGACCTCACCCGCACCCGCACAGTGTTCATCCAGGAACGCACCCGGCACAAGCACCGGGTGGACAAGGCCCTGCAGGACGCGCAGATCAAGCTGTCCGACGTTGTCTCCGACCTCTTCGGTCTGTCCGGCAGGGCCATGCTCGATGCCCTGGCCGCCGGTGAACGCAACCCCCGAGCTTTGGCGGATCTCGCCAGAGGGAGCCTGGTGAAGAAGAAGCCGGCCCTGGCCGAGGCACTCACCGGGCAGTTCGAAGAACATCACGGCCGCCTGCTGGGCGTGCTGCTGGGCACCGTCGACCACCTCACCACGCAGGTCCAGGAACTCGACCGGCTGATCGCCGACCTCATGAAACAGACCACGGCTCCATACGACACCGGCGGGCCGTCGGACGGGGACGACACCGGCGGGCCGTCTGTCCGCGACGGTGTGACCGCGCAGGAACTGGCCGAGCGTCTCGATGCGGTCCCCGGCATCGGTCCCGCCACCGCCCAGATCGTCCTCGCCGAGATCGGCCTGGACATGAGCCGCTTCCCCACCCCCGAACACCTCGTCTCGTGGGCGAAGCTGTGCCCCCGCACGATTCAGTCCGGAGCGAAGAACACCGCCGGCCCGGCGGGCAAGGGCAACCCATGGCTCAAGGGCGCCCTCGGCGAAGCCGCCAACGCCGCTGCCCGCACCGACACCTTCCTCGGCGCTCGCTACCGCAGAATCGTCAAACGCCGCGGCCACGCCAAAGCCCTCGTCGCCGTCGCCCGCTCCATCCTCGTCATCACCTGGCACCTGATCAACGACCCCGACGCCCGATACCAGGAACTCGGCACCGACTGGCACCAGCGCCATCTCAATCCCGCCCGCAAGACCCGCGACCTCGTCCGCCAGCTCCAGGCCCTCGGCCACCACGTCACCCTCGCACCCACTATCGTGGCCTGACCTCAGTCACCCCCACCCACAGAGAAACCGTCCGGCTCCGCCGTACGGCGCTCCCGCCTGCCCGGAGAAACGGGGATTTTCCGTTCAGCATCAAGGTCATGGACGGCATGGCCGAATGGCAGAACCGGCCCCTCGACCGCGTCTACCCCGTCCTGTTCGTGGACGCCATCAACGTGAAGATCAGGGACGGAAAGGTCGCGAACCGTCCGATCTACGTGGTGATGGCGGTGACCGTGGACGGCACCCGCGACATCCTCGGCATCTGGGCCGGCGACGGCGGCGAGGGCGCCAAGTACTGGCTGCACGTGTTCACCGAGCTGAAGAACCGCGGCCTGGACGACGTGCTCATGCTCGTCTGCGACGGGCTCAAGGGCCTTCCCGAGGCCGTGGAAACCGTCTGGCCTCGCACGATTGTCCAGACGTGCGTGGTTCACCTGCTGCGCAATTCGTTCCGTTACGCCGCCCGCCAGGACTGGGACAAGGTCGCCAAGGCACTCAAGCCCGTCTACACCGCACCCAGCGAGGACGCGGCGACGGAGCGGTTCCTGGAGTTCCAGGAGTCCTGGGGAGGGAAGTATCCGGCGATCGTGAAGCTGTGGTCGGACGCCTGGGCCGAGTTCGTGCCCTTCCTCTCCTTCGACGTCGAGATACGCAAGGTCATCTGCAGCACGAACGCGATCGAGAGCGTCAACGCCCGCATCCGCAGGGCCGTCCGCGCCCGCGGGCACTTCCCCAACGAGGCCGCCGCTTTGAAGTGCATCTACATGGCGCTGATGAGCCTGGACCCGACCGGCAAGGGCCGCAAGCGGTGGACCATGCGCTGGAAGGCGCCCCTGAACGCCTTCCAGATCGCCTTCGAAGGCCGCCTCACCCCGAGCAACAACTGACCTTCAACAACCAAGATCAGCCGTTAAGTTGACACACCCAGGCGACCACAAGAAGTGGACCAGAGCCCGCTCTCGTGGACAAAGCCACCCCTCGGTGGATGAATCAGGGCTGGTGGCTCTTCGCCTTCTGCCGAGCGTAGTAAGCGCGGGCGCGGTTGCGGTCGCCGCAGTCCTTCGTGTTGCACCAGCGACGGTTTCGTCGCGGTGATGTGTCGAGGTAGACCCAGCCGCACTTGGCGTCTTCGCATTGGTGGAGGCGGTCGAGGTCGTCGCGCTGAGTGAGAGCCATGAGCCCGCGGACGATGCGATTGCGGGGCAGGCAGAGGTTGGTGTCCCGGTCTTGCCATCGCCAGCGGTCGCCTGCGTGGACCAGGTCGGCTGCGGCGATCGCCGCCCGGTACATGCTCGCGAGGTCTGCGGCGGCTTCGGCGTCGTCGTCGAGGAGGGCTCCGTAGGCCCTCTCTCGCGCTTCGATGACCTGTTCCCGTTCCCGCTCGGCCCCGGCGCCGTCCCGGCCGGCGAGGTCGTGCAAGGCCTCGGCCTCATCTGTGTTGATCAGGTCGGATTCAACGCACCACTCGACGACGTCGGAGAAGGTCTTCAGGGACTCAACGCGTTCGGGCCCGCCGAGCCGCCAGGCAACGGTGTTCACCAGGTCGAGCATGCGGTCACCCGCGATGTGGCCGAACCTCACCATCAGCTCCTCTCCCTGGCAAGCGCCCATGCCGGTAAGTCAGCCCTCACAGGCAAAAGCATTATTGCATGTGAGGTGATCCTCTTGACATCATGCCTAATCATCCAATCACCCATGAGATCATCACGAGGAGAACGATCGTGCCCGTCGCCGTCCTCAGACCGTTCACCGCACTGTGGACGTCCCAAGCGTCCTCGAACCTCGCCGACGGGGTGTTGCAGGCAGCCGCACCGCTGCTCGTCGCCACGCTGACCCGTGACCCGCTCGTAGTAGCGGGCATGACGGTGGCGCAGTTCCTGCCCTGGCTGCTCGCAACCCTCCCCACCGGTGCGATGGCCGACCGCATGGACAGACGCCGGATACTCATCCTCGGCAACTGGCTGCGCGCGGCGGGGTTCGCGCTGCTCGCCCTCGCCTTGACCAACGGATGGCACCACGTCGCACTTCTCTACGCCGCGGTATTCATTGCCGGCTGTGCCGAAACGATGGTCGACAACGCCGCCCTGGCCATCCCGCCCCGCCTCCTGCCCCGCGAGAAGCTCGAGCGCGCCAACGGCAGGCTGTTCGCCACGCAGTCCGTCATCAACACATTCATCGGTCCGCCTGCCGGCGCGGCGTTGTTCGCGCTGGCGGCGTCGGCGGCCTTCTACACCGGCGCCGCCGCGTTCGCCCTCGCCAGCCTGGCGGCCCTGCTACTGCCCGCACTGCGCCCCACCGGCAAGGAACACGAGCACCGCCGCTCAAACCCGACCACCATCACCCAGGACATCCGCTCCGGATGGGCCCACTTCTGGCGCCACGACCTACTGCGCCGAGTCGCGTTCATCTCGGCAGCAATCAACTTCTTCAGCGCGGCCACCGGCGGAGTCCTCGTCCTGCTGATCACCGGCCCGTACCAACTGCCCATGTCGAGCTACGGCCTGTTCATCGCCGTTCCCGCAGCGGGCGCGATCGCCGGCTCACTGCTTGCCCAACACGTCGTGCCCCGCATCGGCAGCGGCCCCACCACCTGGCTCGCCGCCCTCACCCCGGCCGCCAGCTACGCCATCCTCGGACTGGGCCACAACACACCCCTGGCCCTGGCCGCCATGTTCGGCGCCGCTCTTGCCACCTCACTGAACCAGATCGTCGTCAGCACCCTGCGCCAAGCAGCAGTCCCCGACGAACTCCTCGGCCGCGTTACCGCCGCCTACCGCCTGATCGTCCTGGGTGTCGTCCCCCTCGGAGCCCTCGGCGGCGGCCTGCTTGGACGCGGCCTGGGGATCCGTGCCACCTTCATCGCCGCAGCCATCGGACTCACCCTCGCCGCGATCCCACTCGCCTCCCGGGTCACCACCCAAGGCCTCCGCGATGCTGAAACACGCCTCCCACCTCCGCTCCCGCTCCAAACCGGTTCCCACTGACACCGGAAGCCACGGGACCGGGACCGTCCGCGTGCAGCAACGCGGAACCGCCATCGCCACCAACCGCTCCCCACGAGTGCCCCGACACTCCAAGAGGTCATCGTTCTCGTCCAGCCCGCCTGCGTCCGGGGCGCGTAGCAGGCGCAGGCCCTGGCCGAGGCCCCTGGATGTTGCACGGGTAGCGTCCCAGGAAGTTGATGTGCCGGTCCTTGAGCGGGGAGAGGCGGGCGACGTCCTCGTCCTTGATGTCATGGCCCTCGGCGCGGAGCTGGGCCACGGCGGCGTCCAGGTAGCGGGTGTTCCACAGCACCACCGCGTTGAGAACCAGGCCGAGGGCGGCGAGCTGGTCTTATCCGAACTAGCCCAGCATGACCTTGAAGCAGCGCAATCACACTTCTCCTCACGGAAAGTAGCGATGGAGAAGTTGGAGAACTGGGTGTCGTCGGGTGTGTCGGCCCTCCCGAAGCTGCAACGACGGGTAGTGATGCACCTGAAACGCCGTCACGGGCACGGCTCGACTTTTAGCCTGACTCGATGGACACAGCTGTCGAGATAGTCAGCGCCCGGACGCGCCAGATCTTCTGGGCGCTAAGCTCCGGCATCGATGCGAGTCCCCTGCGAGCGTGCTGGGAGGGAGCGGGATTCTCCCCAGTGGAGGTCTCGCAGGTTCGTTCGGGCGGGATCCGCAAGCAGATCTTCACCTCCTTCGTCGAGGGCGTCGACTGGACCGACGAGGAGCAGGTGCAGCGGGCCCTGGGTGCGTTCGAGGGCATGCTGGAAGAGTGCACCGGCTCCTACGGCTGGGACGAGACACTGGCGAAGATCACAGCCGCCCTGGCCCGGGACGGCTACCAGGTCAGCCCGACCCTTCAGATCCTCCCGGTTGGCGAGTGGAGGCCCGAGGTGGCGCGGCACGACGCCCGGGCGTACGGGGACTCCCTCCGGCTTCTGCGGGGTGCCCGAAACGCGATGGAGCGGTCGAGTCTCCTGACCACCGGCATGTCTGAGGAACGGCTGCGGGACGTGCTGCTCGTCGCCCTCAACGCCTACTTTGAAGGGCAGTCCACCGGCGAGACTCTTAACGGCAAGGGCAAGACCGACATCCTGATCCGAATCGGAGACCGCAACGTCTCGATTTCCGAGTGCAAGTTCTACGACGGGCCGAAGTCGGTCACCAAAGCTCTGGAGCAGTTGCTCGGGTACACGGACAACGGCGGCCGCCGGACGTCTCTGTTGATCTTCTACCGGGAGAAGGACCCGGACGCCCGGATCGCCGACACCATCGCTGCGATCCGGGCCCACCCACACTGCGAGTCCTTCGACTCCAGCAGAGCCGACGAAGACCGGCAGTGGGGGTTCGTTGTCCGGGGCAGTGGAGACCCGGGCAGGGCTCCCCGCGCCGAGGTGGCGTTCATCCCCTTCGTCATCGCCTGAACAGGCCGGTGGGAGACGCACAGCATGTTGCGCGCCTCCCACCGGCCGACCGGTTCACGGACAGCTGTCAGTCCTCCTGGGCCGGTTCGAGGGTGAGTCGGCCGGCGGCGGTGCGGAAGTCTGGCATGCCGAGGTGGACGGTGGTGTGCCGGGTGGCGAGGTCGCGCATGGCGGCGAGCTTTTGCTCGGCGGCGGTGTTCGGTCAACAGGTCCTCCTGGCCCTCGCGGTACGCCTGGCGGATCTGGCCCCTGCCGCCGTGGCAGATCGCGCGGGCGAGGCGGTGGCGTGACTCCTGGACGGTGAGCTGCCGGTCCATCAGGCGGCGATAGGTGTCGTCCATCGGGTCGACCATGGCGAGCAGGTGCATGGTCTTGTCGATCGCCCGTACTCGGCGAACGCCGCCCCCAGTGGGGTGGGGTGGCCCTCGCGGCCGAACATCCGCAGCAGGCCGTAGGCGCGGACCTGGTTGGTGATGAGCGACCCGGCGACCCGGAGCATGTCCGGCCAGTGCGTGGTGATCCGCCTGAGGTTGACCTTGTTCCAGGCCACGGCATCCAGCGGCCCGTACCCGCCGGCCGACTCCCTGCTGTCGCTGTCGGGCAGGTCGGCTCGCCAGAACCGCTGGTCCGAGAGGTCCCGGTCGCGGGGCGAAGCGGAAGCCGAGCATCTTGTACAAGCCGAAGGCCATGTCGCTGTACGAGGCGTTGTCGGTGGCCACCATCTCCGGCTTCACCCCGCCATCGAAGTTGAGCAGGGTGTCCAGGGCAACGAGGGAGAACTGACGTCGACCCTACGGTCTACGGTGATCGGCTCGCGCCGCACGCCCCGGATGCTGTCACCATCGGCTCACCGCGCCGGGCGAACACCCGCCAGGTGCCAGGCCGTCCATCACGCACCCAACACCCGCCCGAAGGCGCAGTCATGCCCACTGTCACGCCCACCGAGCCCGTCGGCACCCAGCCGGCCGCCCCGGCCGCGTCCGGGCATCTCGGCGCTGCCGAGGCGGCCGTCGTCGTCTCCGCCATCGCTGCGGCAACTGTGCTCGCCGCCCTGGAGCGCCCGGTCCCCGCCGTCCTGACCGCGATCGTCGCCGCGCTCACCGGGGACCACCGCTGATGCGCCGCCCGCCGGCCGGAACAGACCGCGCACGAAACGAACAGCTACCGGGGTGGAGTGCCGGATGGTTGTGGTTCCTCGTCCGGGGGGCGGGTTCTCGTGCCGGGGATTGTCCGGCTTGACGGAGCAGGCGCCATGCGAGCTGGGTCGAGCATGACCGCGCCGAATTCACGGGCCAGAAGGCCGTGGATGGTCTCCCACGTGCGGATGCGGTTGCGTTCCCGCCGCTCGGTCCAGCGCTCGTGCAGCCGCATGCCGCTGAAGATCGCCAGTGCGCAGGCCAGGATGAGGGTGATGAGCGCATAGATAGGGGTGTAGCGGTCGTCGAACATCGATCGGTCTTCGTCTACCTGTCGAGCGTTGATGCCGAAGAAACCGAAGAGCAGGCTTAGCGTGCCGGTGACTGTGGTGACGAAGGTGACTGCGACGACTGTCCGGATTCGACGGCGGTCACCGGCTCGTTGCTCGGCGCTCTCGACCGAGGTCAGCTCGGCACTGATGGCGTTGCTCAGTCGGCTCAGCATTTGTCCGATGAGTGCGGAGCGCTCGGTGAGCCCCATCGCGGAGTAGAGGGCGCTGTGGAAGCTCTCTACGCGTAGTGCGGGGATGAGTGTTCCGATGTCGCCGCCGGCTTCGACGCTGTAACTGAGTTCTAGTTCGAGGTGGCTCAGGCCTTCGGAGATGGTTTCCAGCATGGTGCGGCGGCGGTGCATGTCGCGTTCGCCGTCGGACCGGGCTCGGAAGCGGTGCCCGTAGGCGTAGGCGACTTCTCGGATCTCCCGCAGGCGCGCCGCCGATCCCACGGTCTGCACGGCGGAGAGCAGGACGCTGTTCTCTATGTAGTCCTGGTGGCCGCAGATGAGGCTGGCATACGGTCCAAGGGCCCCGACGGTGGTGGGGCGTCTGTTGAGTTCGGCCGGGTAGGTGATGGAGCTGTGTTCCGGCCGGTACGGGAGGTCGGAACGGTAGATGACGCGCTGGATGGTGTCGTCATTGGGGGCGTCTTCGGGGGACGACACGCTCCGAAAGACCAGCTGGTGCCGCTCAGGAAGAAAGCCGGACGTTTGCTCTTCCGCTCGCTCCGCGTGGCAGCCGACACGCTCGCCTGCGATCTGTTCCAGTGGCACGCCCGCGCATTCGATGCTCGCGTAGTAGAGATCTTCCATCAGCGGGACTGATTCGACGAGGCTCAGGGGGACGTCCAGGGTCAGAGCGACCAGGACCTGGCCCGAGGGGTGAAGGAAGTGCCAGAGCGTGGCTGCTGCGGGTGAGCCTGTTTGCCAGCGTTGGCAGATGAGAGACGCGCAGTCGAGGGATTCCTTCCGCAGCACCCTAGGTAACTGCTCTCCGGCCATTGCGTAGAACGGTGCCAGACGGCCGAACGCGAGGGCGTCCGTCGGAGCGTGTCCGCCAGGAGGTAACTGGGCGGGGTCGCAGACCCAGGACGTCGAGTAGACCGTCGTGATGCGCAGATGAGGGCGGGAGGCGTAAGGGGCGAAGAGGCCGCCGTCAGTGCCATTAGAGGGCATGCCAGCGCCGTTCAAGGTCACCCTTTCGCAGAGACTCCATGCGCAGCGCGAATTCGTCCGCCGCCGGCCCGGACTGGGCGTTCTGCATGAGCCAGGTCGTCATACCCAGTTCCCGCGTTGTGCGGAGCACCCGGTAGCCGTGCCACTCGGTGACATCGGTGCCGTAGGTGCGTACGAAGGCCGCGTAGTCGGTGGGTGGCAGGCCGAACCGGTCCACGGCCATGGCCGTGGGGACCAGGTCCCAGGCTCGCGGACCGATTGCCGCCGCTTCGTAGTCGATGAGCAGGGCGCGGTCGCCGTCGCACAGAACGTTGCCACGGTGAGCGTCACCATGCACCAGGTGCGAGGGGGAGGAGCCGACAAGGGCGCGGAAGTCGTCTTCCGCGTTGTCGCAGGCTTCGGCGAGGAAGTGAATATCCTCGCGCCTTATTCCGGAGACGACCTCAAGACGACGGCGCATGATGGGATACGGATCGAGGACGGGCAGCGGGAAGTCCGGGTCCGGCAGAGCATGCAGGTCGCGAAGGAGGGCTGCCAGGACGGTGACCGAGGCAGGTGGAGAGCTGTCCGGCACATAGCCCCAAAAAGTCACCAGTCGACCGTCCGCCTCGATCGGTTGCGGGGCATCCGTCGGGTGCACGCCAGGGAACCCGTGCCCAGCGAGCCACCGGGCCACAGACAGTTCCTTGGCGACCTTGTCGGCCATCTCCGTCGAGCGGGCGACCCTGACTACGGTGCCGACATCAGGGAGAGCGAACAGCGCGTTCTCCCCAAGCCGCAGGAGCTCCGCATCGGGAAATCGGGGTAGTCCGGCAGAGTCGCACGCGACAAGCATGGCCCGCCGCGCAGTGTTCTCGGTTAACCCTTCACGGGTTTCATGGAAGTCCATCCCGCTCAGCCTCCCGAGGCGACTGATGAACTGTCAAGGCACCAGCCGGGGCAGCGAAGAGCGTCGGTACGGTACGAAACTCGATGCAGCACGTGGCCAGCGCCGTGCGTCGTGATGCCGAAGGGAAGGTGATCGATCCACAGGTCGATGTCTTCCCAATTCGCCCCGGGCGGCGTCGAGCAGGTCACGCGCGGGTGTGGGCCGCCGCGGCGTCGACATGCGCGCCGCCGAGCACCAACACCCGTCGGCCCGCACCCGCTCCGCCCACGGACCCCATGAAGCACGACGAGGCCTGCGGATCCTCCGGGTCGCAAGCCCGTCGCACGCCGTCAGCTTCGCCTGATGCAACAGCAGTTCGACAGCGAGGAACGTGCGCGGCACGAGGACGCCGGCCCCGACTTCGAGGTGGAGTCAGGTGCCCTCACCGCTCCTCTCGCGTACTACCAGCCGCGGCTTTGCCGGGTCCGCCTCCTCATCCTCGCGGACGATCTCCCATTCCTCCATCTTCGTGTCGAAGGAGTTCTTGGCCGCTTGATACGCCCCGTTCGGTTCGGGTAGTGCCCTCTCTCCACGACGCCACGCGAATACGGCCTGAGTCATGTCCTCGACGACTCCGCTTAGTACCCAACGGCGCGAACGGCCATAGGACGCGTACTCAAGGACGTGAAGGTCATGGACGTACTTCAACGCGCTGAGCAGCTTGAGCCGCAGCGCTTCGTGCCGGACCTCCAAAGCTCCGACCTTCATGGCACGCAGCTTTACCCCCAGGCCACCCACGTACTTTTCGTCAGTCACCTCCCGTTCTGAAGCCTCACGTGAGCGGTCCTCACCGCCGGCGCGCCGCCTGGGGTCTGGCGCCAGGAGAGCGTGCACCTCCAGGGCGTCTAGGGGGGTCTGTGGTTCGCGCGACTGGATCTGGAATCAGTGCGACACGCCGCTCTGCGGAATACGTGAGATCAGCTAGGCAGGGCGGCGGGGGTGTTGCATGACCTAAACACAAGAACGAGACAAAGGGTGATGCATGGGTACAGGAGCAATGCAGTACGGCGCCATGAATAACTCCGACTCAGAGGGGACTGTCCTGAAGGCGAGCCGGCCTGATGAGGCGCTGGCCGTCACTAACGTTTGGTCCAGCGGGAGCGGCGGCGGGGTCGCTGTCGCCGTGGAAGCTAAGCACGTGGGCGTCCATGCCACCGGACGCGAGTACCACGGCCCACCTCACAATCTCGGCAACAAGAAGGGCGTCGGCGTGCTCGCCCTGGGGGACGTGGGCGTCTACGGCGAGGGGTACGAGAGCGGTGTTATCGGGATCACCCACACTGATCGCCTCTCAGGTGTCAAGGGGGTGGGGTACGGCAATGGCGGCGTTGGCGTCGCCGGGTACTCCTACGGCGGGCACTCCGGTGGTCTTTTCGGGGGCCCGATCGGCGTCTATGGCAGTTGCCATTCGCACGAGAACGGCAACGCAGCATGGTTCGACGGCAGATGTGTGGTGTGGGGCGAGCTAGTTAAGGCAGGCACTAGCTCGTTCCTTATTGACCATCCCCTGGACCCAGAGAATCGTTACCTGAGGCACTCCTGCGTGGAGGCCCCGGAACAGCTCAATGTGTACAGCGGCACGGTCGTGACGAACGGCGAGGGGGTGGCAGTCGTCGAGTTGCCCGATTACTTCGAGGCACTGAACACAGACTTCCGTTATCAGCTCACGGTAGTCGGAGGCTTCGCCCAAGTGGTGGTGTCCGAAGAAGTACGGGAGAACCGCTTTACCATCGCCACCGATAACCCCGAGGTGAAGGTCTCCTGGCAGGTGAGTGGCGTGCGGCAGGACGCGTACGCGAGGGCTCATCCTTTTGTCGTGGAGGAAGAGAAGCTCGAAGGCGAGCGCGGCAAGTACCTTCATCCCGAGGCATGGGGCAAGCCCAAGGAGGCGGGCACCGAGTACGAACGGCAGACCGCGCTCTTCGGACAAGGTGACGGGGACGGCCAGGCCGGCGGAGCCAGCGACTGAGTTTGACCGGAGCCCAACGCTTTACCCCTGTGCCTTGGGCAGGGGGACAACTCGGGTCGCCGGAGAGCGGGGCGTACAGCGCCCGGCCACCCGGTCCGAACTGCCCGAGCTCCGTCATCAGGGCGGCGCTGGGCGCTGGTGTCGATATCATCCGGCGTCCAGCCCGTGACGTCCTGGAGCAGCCCGTCCAGCCTTCCAGCCGCCGCCAACAGCGCGGGCAGGACGGCGGGCCAGGCCTGGGTGCAAGGCCGGGCCCGCCGTGCTCACCGTGCCTTCGGCAGCGTGGCCAGGGAACGTCGGTCCTCGCCTGCGCCGACCACCCGCCACACCAGCCTGTCGGGCCCTTGCCGAGTCAGCTGTTGCAGAGTCGTGGTCGCCACGGTGATCCGGTAGTTCACGCTCGAGATGCGGCGGGCACGCGCGTGGAAGGCCGCATCCCGGGTGGCCGGGGCGCGCAACGCGGGGCGGGGGCAAGACGAACAGCAGCGGCGGGAACAGCCGCTCCAGGGACGGCCCGGCGTAGGTCTCCTGCCAGTGGCTGCGCGGGGCGCGGGCGGCGTTGCCGCGCCCGCTCGGGCGTGCGCAACGGTAGGCGTCGTAGCGCTCCAGCTTGGCGACAAGGCGGGCGTAGGACATGGTGCGGCCGGTTTCCACGAACGCACTGCGGCCGTCGCCCAGGAGCACCACGGCGTCAGGGACCGGGGAGCCGGCCGGGGTGGAGTGCGCGACTTCGAGTTGCCAGTCGGCTGGTCGGCCACCTTCGCCTGGTGGAAGGCGATGACGGTGTCGACTAAGGCCTGTCTGATAATTGATCTTGTGGCAGGTAGAGGTGAGTTGAATGATGCGGCGTGGGAGCGGATAGAGCCCTTGTTGCCGCAGGTGGACGGGCGTGGTCGGCCGTGGCGTGATCACCGGCAGGTGGTCAATGGTGTGCTGTGGCGGTTGCGGACCGGGGCTCCGTGGCGTGACCTGCCGGAGCGGTATGGGCCGTGGCAGACCGTCTACGAGCGATTCGCCCGCTGGGAGGCGGATGGCACGTGGGCAAGGCTGTTGGAACATGCGCAGGTCCGTGACGACGCGGTGGGCCGGGTGGAGTGGACCGTCGCGGTCGATTCCACGGTCAACCGTGCCCACCAGCACGCCGCCGGCGCACGTAAAAAGGGGCCGCAGACGGGGACGAACTGGAAGATCCGGGCCGCTCGCAGACGCGCCAGGCCCTCGGCCGGTCCCGAGGCGGGCTGACCACCAAGGTCCACCTCGCCGTCGACGGCCGGGGCCTGCCCCTGTCCATCGTGCTCACGCCCGGCAACGTCAACGACGCCACCGTATTCGGTCAGGTCCTGGACGGGATACGCGTTCCGCGAGCCGACACCGGCCGCCCGCGCACGACACCGACCCGAGTCCTGGGCGACAAGGCCTACTCCAGCCGGGCGATCCGGCACCTGCTGCGGCGTCGGGGCATCGCCGTCACGATCCCCGAGCGCCGCGACCAAGCGGCCAACCGCCGGCGCCGAGGGCGCTTCGGCGGCCGGCCGCCCGCCTTCGACAAGGAGATCTACCGCGACCGCAACGTCGTCGAACGATGCTTCGCACGCCTTAACCTCGCCGTTTCGGTTGGGGTGCGGCTGAGGGGTTGGGTAGAAGCGCAAAAGTGCCTTCCTGAGCTGGGACGATGGACCTTGTCTAGGGGTTCTGTCGTCGCCAGAGGAAGGCACTTTCTGCGTGAAGGATATCGGTTCACGGCCCCGGCTTGTGGTGTCCACCGACGGGTCGGGGGTGGTCGGGCACGCCGGAGCACGTTTGCTGGCGGACCTCGCCGAAGCGACCAGGCTGACGGCGGCCTATTCCACCGTGCTCCGGCCGCTTCGGCCGCGCGGCACCGGCCATGACCCAGGCCGGATCGCCACCGATCTCGCAGTGATGCTCGCCGACGGCGGCGAGGCGATCGCGGATCTGGCCGTTCTGCGGGACCAGCGCGAGGTGTTCGGACCGGTAGCCTCCACCCCGACGGCTTGGCGGCTGCTGGCCGCCGTCGACGAACGCATACTGGACCGCCTGCGGTCGGCCCGCGCCGCAGCCCGGGAGGTGGCCTGGCTACAGGCCGCCGAGACCCGCACCGCGATACCCGCAGTGAAGGCCGGCGGACGCGAACTGCCCGGCCTGGTCCTGGACCTCGACGCCACGCTGGTCACCTGCCACTCCGAGAAAGACCAGGCCGCACCCACCTACAAAGGCGGCTTCGGGTTCCACCCGTTGCTGTGTTTCCTGGCCAACACCGGCGAGGCGATGTCCGGGCTGCTCCGGCCTGGCAACGCCGGAGCCAACACCGCCGCCGATCACATCACCGTGCTCGACCAGGCCCTCGCGCAGATCCCCGACGCCCACCGGCACGGCACCGACATCCTGGTCCGCACCGACAGCGCGGGCAGCGCAAAGGCGTTCCTCACGCATCTACGCGCCTTGCGTGACAACGGCCTTCACCTGCGTTTCTCGGTCGGATACGCCGTCACCGCACCGGTCCGCCGCGCGATCCGCGCCCTGCCCGAACAGGTCTGGCACCCCGCCCTGGACGCCGACGGGACCCTGCGTGAGTCCGCCGAGGTCGCAGAGCTGACCGGCATGGTCGACCTGAACGGCTACCCGGCCGGCACCCGCATCATCGTGCGCCGCGAACGCCCGCACCCCGGCGCCCAGCTGTCCCTGTTCGACAGTGACGAGGGCCTGCGGCACCAGGTCTTCCTCACCGACACCCCGTACTCCGGCGGCGGCTCGGCCCAGTTCCTGGAGATCCGCCACCGCGGACACGCCACCGTCGAGGACCACATCCGGTGCGGCAAGACCACCGGCTTCGGACGCTTCCCATCCCGCCTGTTCTCCGTCAACGCCGCCTGGCTCGAGCTCAGCCTCGCGGCCATCGACCTTCTGGCCTGGACCCGCGTCCTGCTGCTGGATGGCGAGCTGGCTATCGCCGAACCCAAGAAACTCCGCTACCGGATCCTGCACGTCGCTGCCCGTCTCACCCGCGGCGGCCGTCGCCTCCACCTGCGGATCGCAGCAACCTGGCCCTGGCGACACCAACTCGCCGCCGCCTTCCACCGTCTGGCCGCCCTACCCCGCCCCGCCAACTGACCAGCCGCCCCGGCCACCTACGACACGAAAGACCTTGGAGAACCCGACCAACGCGCCGGGTCCCCACCATGCCCACCGCCCGATACCACCTCGATCGACCCCACAGCGCCACCTCGTCACCCCAAGCGAAACAGCGAGGTTAAGCAGTTCCGCGCAATCGCGACCAGGTTCGACAAGCTCGCCGACCGCTACCGCGCCGGAGTCGTCCTGGCCTCGCTGATCCTCTGGCTCCGCGAACCCGTCCGTGATCATTTGTCAGACACGGCCTAGTGGTCGTCGCAACACCCCAGATGAGGGGGTGCGATGGACTTCGAGATCCGGGAGAACCGGGGGGCCGGGGGTGGGAAGAGGCTAGCCCGAGAGCGAGCCGCACACTTCCAGCTCGTGGAGCAGGGCTACAGCACGCGGGAAGCCGCCCGGATCATCGATACCAACCTGCGCACCGGAAAGCGGTGGCACAACGGGTGGCACACACCGAGATCCTCGAAAACTGCGGAACGTCCGTTCGACTAGGGGTCTGGTTGTCGAACCAGAAAAACCGACGCGACCGGTTGAACGAGCAACAGCTGGCGGCGCTGGCTGGGCTCGGGCTCGACTGGGCATAGGCGGCGCAACGGGCTTCAAGTGGCGGCATGCATCACCACGCATGAGCATGGAAGTGGGAATGGACGTTGGCGCGGGGGCAGCAGGCCAGAGGATCGCCATGTCAGACCAGGCATACATCATCACGACCGGCCGCAACGGGCAACTTGACAAACTGAAGTCCGCAACAGTGGACGACATCGTCGACGCAGCGCGCTCCGGACGAGACATTGTCGTCCACCTGCACGGTGGGCTCGTCGACGAAGCCGCCGGCCTCAGGACAGCGCATCGGCTGACCCAGGACTACCTCGATGCTGGCGCCTCCCCAGTCTTCGTCGTATGGCAGAGTGGCCTGCTCGAAGTACTGCGCCATAACCTCGACGAGATTTTCCGCGAGGACGTGTTCAAGCGCATGCTCAAGTTGGTTCTGCAGTTCTCGGTGGGCAAGTTGTGGCAGGAGCCTGGCATGCGTGCGGCCGGATCGCTCTCAGTTCCCGACGGCGTAAGGGTAAACAGCGAACTTGCTCGCCGTGCCGCGGGAGGTGAGCCGTTTGCCGAAACCGAACGGCCTCCCAACCTCACTGAAGTTGCCGATGCCGAACGACAGGAGCTGGAATTTGCCGTCGAAAGCGATCCGGCCCTGGTCGCGGACCTTGAGCAGATACTGACGGCAAGGCACCCGGAAACCGTTGCCGAGGGTGCGCGTGGGATTGTGGTACGCCGTGAGGGATCGAGCGCCACTTTGATGGACCCTGCCGTGCTTGACGAACTCGACACAAGGACGGGCGGGGAACGCGGAGTCCTCGCCACGCTGGGCCTTGCCAGGAAGTGTGGGCAGGTCCTGGTGCGCGTGATCAGCCGCTGCCGAGCACAAACAGACCACGGGATATACCCGACGGTCGTGGAGGAGCTGCTGCGAGCGTTCTATCTCGCTAATGCCGGCGGCGCGGTCTGGTCGGCCATGAAGAAGGAGACGCTGGACACCTTCGACTTCGCCGAAGACCGTTTCGGCCGTCTCCTCCTGGATGGGCTGAGTAGTGCGCTGGTTACCGGAGCCCGCCCCAGGATTACGCTCGTCGGACACAGCACCGGCGCCGTCTACATCAACCATCTGCTCGCGGAAGTGGCCCGAGGCCGGACCGAGGGCTATCGCTCCTGGCCGGACGAGGCGCGCTTCCAGGTCGTTTTCTTGGCACCTGCGTGTACGTACGAGCATTTCGCGATGGTGCTCGACAAGGGGGAGAGCCTCATCTCCGACCTGCGCGTGTTCACCATGGACGACGCCACCGAGGTCGCCGACCGACTTGTTGGCCCCTTCTATCCCAGATCGCTGCTCTACTTCATCTCCGGCGTCCTGGAGCGGGGTCTGGACGGTGGCTCCGCATGGGTACCCCTCCTCGGGATGGCGCGCTACCGGGACGATGCCTATGCGGGGATGGCGGCGCTGGCCGCTGGGCGGAGCTATCTGACGCCCGAGCGCGTGGTGCTGTCGCCCAGCCCCGACGGGTCGCCACCGGGGAGAAGGACCGGCGCTAGGAGCCACACCTCGTTCGACGAAGACCCACTAGTGCTCGAAAGTATCGCGACCGTGATTCGGGGCAACTGATGCCCGCCAACCACTTCGGTGTGGTCATCGGAATCAGCCACTACCCGGGCATCAGTAACCTCCATGGCCCCGTGATCGACGCGCGAGCATTCCATGACTGGCTGGTCGACCCGGAAGGCGGACAAGTCCCTGAGTCCAATGTGGAACTGATTACCACTCCTGCTGCGGGTATTCCCTTCCCTGACGCCTATGACGCGCGGCCGATCAAGCGTGAGATTGACCGTGCACTTGAGCGACTCAACATCCAGGCCAAATCCATTAAGGACAACCCCCAGCGCTGGCGCGACTCCCGGCTGTACTTCTATGTAGCTGGTCACGGGATCATGCCCGGCAGGGGAGAGACGGCGTTGCTGCTTGCCGATGCGCGGACCGGGATGTACTCGAACCTGGAGCTGCGGTCCTACCTTGACTGGTACCGCCGGTGCGGGCTGTTCCAAGAGGTCGTCGTATTCGCCGACTGCTGCCGAAACTCTGTCTCTCAAGTAGAGCCCTCCCCAGTGCCGTTCTCAAACTGTGCCCGTCCGGAATTGCAGGTCTTCACGCTCGTGGGATATGCGGCCGCCCTGGGTAAACCCGCCTATGAAGAGGTGGAAATGAGCCTGCCTGCCGACGAGCGGCGCGGCTACTTCACCAAGGCCCTCATCGATGGCCTTAGCGGTGGCGCGCGCGATGACCCTGACTTCGAGGCGATCACTGCCGGCACGCTCGCGCAATACGTCGCGGCCGCAGTCGCGGATGCGACCCGGAACAAGCCGGTGCCGCAGCAGGTTGAGATGCCTGCCGATCTCGTTCGCCCCATAATCCTCGGCAATCGCAAGGCCGAGTGGGCATGCACGGTGACCATACGCTTCCCGATCGGCTGGACCAGACCGGTGGAGATTCCGTTTCACAACGGGCAGCGAGCAGCCCACGACCCCGCAGCTGGCCCTTGGACGATCAACCTGCAACCCGGCGTGTACGGGGTGGTGCTTCCCGGCACCTTTGACGGCTCTCCGTTCGCCGGTAAAGGTCTGTTCGCGATCACGGGAGGCAGCTGTGACGTCCAGCTCTGAGAGTGCCAAGCTGATACTGATCAGCCGCACCCCAGGCACGCTGCTCACCGTGTTCGACAGCACTCTGCGGCGCGTCGCGGCCGAGCACGGCACACTGCTGGAATTGGTCCTGCCGCCAGGGCTCTACCGCATCCAAGGCCGGCTCGGAGGCACCGAGACCACGCAACTGATCTCCCTGGCGCCCGGCACCAAGGAGAGCCGTGACCTCACTGTCCACTTCGCCGCAGCCGCGCCGGCCGACGGCACGTCGACAGCGGACCAAACTCACGGAGCGCTCGCCTTCAGGCTGAGTGACGATGTTGCCCAAGGTGTCGGCCCGGATGCGGGCGCCGTTCTGGTTCTGCGAAATCTCCACGGCTTGCCGACTGCCCCCTTGGCAATGGACCGGGTATCACTGCTCGACCGGACCCTGCGGCCGGTAGCGGAGTGGTATGCCGACTGGGCCCCGGCCTCAAGCGGCGGCGCCGTCGGGCGGTGTGGACGCTTCCCGCCCGGACCCTACGTGCTGCGAACAGTCCGGAACACGGCAGACGATGCCGTCGAGTCCACGGACCAGACCATATGGCTCTCGTCGGGCTGGCAAACCTTGGTGTTCATCCCGAACGAGTCCAGCGGACCGGACGCTCGTGGCCTCTCCGTACAAATGGTTCCGCTCAAACAACCCTGGTCACCAGAGGATGCGGCGACGCTAGCGGTCGAGGCAGCCCTGACAGGACTCCGCGAAGGCCCCCCGTCCATCCCGCCAGACCTAGCGGGGCTACTCCTAGGCAGCCTCGACAACCCGATGCTCGGGATCCTCTGCCTGCACACCCTCCTGCTGGACAACCGCGCCAAGGTCAACACCCTCAGGAGGGCGATCGCCAACGTCGAACACCTGCTGTGGCCCCCACATCCTGATGTGTTGGCAGCCTCCTCGACACTAGGCCTCGAAGAACGCAGACCGACGTCGGTCCCTTGGCCGCCGATGCTCGCGTCGTCGTATCGTCAGTGTCTGCTCCCCGCCGACCTCAAGGACGGCCGCGTGCTACCGGCGGGCAGCCCGTCGGAACGGGTGGCTTCCTTCCTCCGCCCCTCAGGGCCATGGCTCCAATGGGCCTCAACATCCGACCTGCTCACCGCCCGGTACGCCGACGCCCCATACGCCGTCGATGTGCTCGCCAAGGAGGAGTGGGTCGAGGGCGCACATGTGCACGTGACCGCTGGACCAGGTCGGCCGGAGATCCGTGCGCCTCATGCGGCCGTGACTCAGGTCGAACGTGTAGTAGCCGACATAGCGGGCTTCCAAAATATCGAAGCCAGCCAGCTCGTCGAAGACCTCGGCACCCGAGAACTCGCCCGCAGATGCGGTCTGCCTGAGACCCTCGTCATCGCCGCCCTTCACAAGCGCGGCCTTGGCCAACGCGGCGCACCCAATGCTTGAGGGCGCCGCGACGGCCCGCCAATGGGACTGCGGCGCGCCCGGCATTATCCACTGCGCAACAACCACAACTCCTTGAGCAGCTCGGCGCGCTACGGTCGATCAGCGGATGATCGACCACGGCCGCGAATTCCTAGTCGCCAGCCAGGCGCCGCAGCAACGTGACAGAGCCAACGTCGCCCCGAGCCGAGAAGAGAGCTGCTGCCTGAGCCAGCACGCGCTCGCCTACGCCCTGTTCCTGCTGCCCCCCGCCTGCCATCCGCTCCCCCATTCAGACCCGCCACCGTGCATCCGCCAACGGCGCCCTGGGTGTCACCGCGGATCCTGTCAATTGTCGAGCATGACGCGGCCGGAAGCCCGTGAGCGCCGAAGTGATCGCACGGGACGCAGCCAGGGTAGGCAGCAGCCGAGCGGACCGGACGACGTACTGACACAAGATCAGGGCGGATCCGAGCACACACCAGGGGCCGGCGGGGCAGACAGGTGCGCCCCGGTGCGGCCGCGTGGCCGTACCTGGGCGCAGGGGGGCGGTCAGTTAGCAAGGACGACGTGCAGAAGGTACAGGCCGTGCGGGAAGGTGCTTTTCTCCCAGCCAGCACGCGCCCGCCGGCGATACGAGCCGCACCACTGGCAAGTGACTGACCAGGGTCTCAGCAAGGAGACCGTTAGGAGGCTCGACCGGGAACTCACCGCCCGCCGCCCGCAAACGCCGGGCAGCCCAGCTCGACCGCGCAGCGTGCCTTCGCTGCACCCCGCCACCGGCCGCATGACCTGCTGGCGTCGCCTGGCGAGTGGACTGAGGCCGGGGTGCGGCCCCGTCTGCATGAAGTCCTGCTCGCCAAGCTGCGCAGCACGAACGCCCTGGGCTCTCCCGAGCGGTCGTCGACGGTTCCCACATCCGGGCGTTAAAGGGGGAGCCAAGACCGGACGAAGCCCTGTTGACCGGGGCAGAACCGGCAGCAAACACCACCTGATCACCGATGCCACCGGCATCCCACTCGCCGCCACCCTGACCGGCGGGAACCGCAACGACGTCACCCAGCTGATCCCACTGCTCCAAGCGGTGCCGCCCGTGCGCGGGAAGCGCGGCCGGCCCCGGCGCCGTCCGGACGTGGTGCTAGGCGACCGCGGCTACGACCACGACAAGTACCGCCGGATGGTATGGGGCCTCGGAGTGAAGCCACTGATCGCCCGCCGCGGCACCGAACACGGCTCCGGCCTGGGCACCCAACGCTGGGTCGTGGAGCGCGCGTTCGCCCACCTGCACTGGTTCCGCCGCCTGCGGATCCGTTGGGAGATCCGCGACGACATCCACGAAGCCTTCCTCGCCCTCGGATGCACACTCATCTGCTGGCGGCGCCTGAACTCATCCCGGTAGGAGTCCTTACTACGTCACGACCGGGGGCAGCGGTTCACAGGCCGAGTGCCATGCAGGAGGAAGGGCGGCAACGCCGGTGCGGGCGGCGATGACCCCGCCCGCGATGGCGCAGGTAGTGTCGATATCGCCGCGCCCGGCGACCGTGACCCACAGGCCCTCGTGCAGGTCGTCGAGGTGCCCCGCCGCACACCACAGGGCGTACGGGACGGTGTCGGGCCCTGACATCCGGTAGCCGGAGCCCAGGACCTCCGCGGCGTGCCGAACCGAGGTGCGCTCCGGCATCCGGGCCGCGATCCGCACTCCCGACCGGATGTCGCTGTCGGGCAGTCGTTCGGCGACTGCCTGCAGGAAGTCCGATCTGGCCGGGGTTGGCCCGCCCCGGCTGCGGGTCGCCAGCGCCGCAGCCAGGGCGACCGCTACCGCTCCGGTGACCGCCTCCGGGTGGTGGTGCGAGACCGCACCCTGGCGGGCGGCCTGCTCAGCGACCACATCGAGGTCGGCGCCGTGCCAGGCACCGAGCGGGGCGGCTCGCATGGCCGCGCCGTTGCCCCAGGAGCCCTGGCCGCCGAACTGTCCGGCGACCACCTCCCGCCAGGGCTCGCCCGCACCGATCCGGCGCAGCACGTCATGCATCGAGGCTCCATAGCCGCGGTGCGTGTCCTCGGCGTAGGCCGCCGCGAGGCACAGGGCCAGGCGGTCCTGGTCGACGATGCCCCCGCCCTTGACGAGCTCCCTGACGAGAACCAGCGCTTGAGCGGTGTCGTCACTCCACCGCCACAGCGGTTCCGGGGGCAGCGTCCGCGCCTCCAGGGCTGCCGGACCATGCCTGCGAAGGATGCCGAACCAGCGGTCGCCGAAGGCGTCGCCGAACGCGAGCCCGTACAGCGAATCCAGCACAGCAGTAGGCACGTTGATCATCGGCGCAGTATCGCAGCGCGATGGCTCTCCTGCACTGCGATTTCGGAGCCGCCAGGCTTCTGACCTGGACATGGTGCTGGGCGGCCTGGTCTGTGACCTCGAAGCCACCGATCGCCCGCCGCGGCACCGAACACGGCTCCGGCCTGGGCACCCAACGCTGGGTCGTGGAGCGCGCGTTCGCCCACCTGCACTGGTTCCGCCGCCTGCGGATCCGTTGGGAGATCCGCGACGACATCCACGAAGCCTTCCTCGCCCTCGGATGCGCACTCATCTGCTGGCGGCGCTTGAGGTCTTTCCGATGGGAGTTCTATGTGGCGGCCGGGGGGGGTTCTGTGAGGCAGTCCAGCCGTTCGTAGAGGGCCCGTACGAGCCGGGCGCGGTTCTGGGCGCAGCGGGCGGTGCCCTGTATCGGTGCGGACAGGCGTCCGGTGGCTTCGCGTAGGACGACTTCGGCGAGGGCGCCGCGGCCGTCGTTCTTTGGCAGGGTGGCGGCGTGGCGCTGGACGTCGGCGGCGACCGTGCGGGCGTGGCCGGTCAGTTGGAGCACGATCTGCTCGTAGTCGCGTGGGGTGAGGTTCGGGTCCTTCCACGCGAGGACGGCGGTGACGAGTGCTTCGTACGGCGCGCGGTCCAGCGGGAGTTCGGCTGCGGCAAGGCCGTGGGGGTCGTGGAGCACGGTGTAGGTGTCGCTCATCGCTGCCTCGCCGCGTCGTCCTGGTCGTGGTCGCCGGTGCGGTCGTCCGGGGCGGCCGGGGTGGTGGGTGCGAGGAAGCGGGCGAAGCCGCGGTCGGCGTGGGCCAGCAGCGCCGGGGAAGGCCGGCCGAAGTCGGGCGGCTGGAGGCCGGGGCCTTGTGTTGCGGGTCCGGCGGGTGTGGGTGCGCTCATGGGCACCGCCTCCGTTGCTGGGTGCGTCGGTGTCGTTCGACGCTACGGAGGCCGCCGTCCGTTCCTCAACGAGATTGCGGGTAATTGCGGAAGTTCACTCCAGGGCGTCGATCGCGGCGCGGATGAGGGCGCGGGCGGCGTCGCCGTAGACGGCCATCTCCGCGAGGCCAGCGAACGCCTTGGCGTAGTCGGCGAGCTCGCGCGGCTGCTTCACCTTGATCTCCGCCGTCAGCGTCTCCACCACGGCCGTGGTGTCGTCGTGGACGTAGAACGCCTCCAGCGGCCACACGGTGCGCTGCGCGGTGAACGGGATGATCCCCAGAGAGACTGAGGCGAGCGGCATCACGGCCAGGAGGTGGCGCAGCTGCCCGCGCATCGCCTCAGGGCCGGCCGTGCAGTAGCGCAGGACGGACTCCTCCATGAGGACGACATAGCGGTGTCCACCCTCGTAGAGGAACCGGGAGCGGGCGATGCGGGCGGCGACGGCTTCGGCGACGTCGTCGGGGGTGCCCTGGAAGCGGGTGATCTGCTCCATGAGAGCGGTGGCGAAGCCGGGCGTCTGGAAGAACCCGGGCGGGACGTTGGAGACGTAGGCCCGGCAGACGCGGGTGCGCTCGTGCAGGGTGTTCCAGTCCTGTTGGACCTTGCGCATCCCGTCTTTGTGCAGGCGGCGCCACTCCAGGTACATCGAGTCGACGGCGCGAGCGGTGGCGATGAGGTCGTCGGCCTGGTCGTCCGCGTCGCAGGCCGTGCACCAGGCGCGGATGTCCGCGTCCGAGGGCGGGGCGTCGCCCTTCTGGATGCGGGTGGTCTTCGCGGGGTGCCAGCCGCACCGGGCGGAGAGTTCCTTCCCGGTGAGGCCGGCGTCCTTGCGCAGGTGCTGCAAGCGCACGGCGAGCGCCTCGCGGGCCGCTTGTGCGCTGGACGATGGGGAGGCGGGCACAGGGCTGCTCAGGGGGCCTGGACGGTGTACTTCTCGTGCGGGATGCCGCGCTCCCACACCGTCTCGAACGCCGTGGCGCACAGCGCGGCCGCGGCCGGATCGTCGGTGCGTTCCTTGCCGTCCGGTGCCCAGTCGCCGGTGCCGGTGAAGTGGTGGAACTGCACGAGCCGTTCGTCCAGGAGCCAGAAGTCGTTGCCGGGCAGCGGGATGTCGCTGGCGTGGCGGCGGGGCAGCCAGCGCACGTCCTCTCCGGCCTGGAGGTTGAGCGGGGTGATGGCGTGCTCGTAGCGGATGTAGTCGGTGACCGGCTCGGAGACGATCCGCGCGCGGCGCATCACCACGCCGCGGGCGACCGCGTCCTTGACGAGCGGCATCCACTGCGGCCAGAACGAGCGCGCCGGATCGAGGTTCGGGACACCGGTCCGCAGGAAGGCGGCGTAGTCGTCCGTCTCGTCGCCCACCGCGTACAGGTCGCGCATCTCCAGATGGACCGCCGTGTGATGGGTGGCGGCGAGCAGCTCAGCGAACGTCGCGGTGTTCAGCTGCTGCGCGTTCAGCGGCATCGCACGCCTCCCTCAGAATCGACACCATGCGAGCCGGAATCCGGATCACCCGCTCGTGCGGGGGAATCCCGGCCCTGTGGCCGGCCACCCACTCGGTGGAGCCGACCAGGGCCTTCAGGAGCTCATCGGCTTCCTCGCCCTGGAGGACCAGGTCCGCGCTCTCCTCTTCCACCCACACCGTGGGCGATCCCTCGCCTCCGGTGTTCGGGTCGATCCCGACGAACCGTAACGTCATCGCTTGCTCCCCTGTGAGTCGGTTACGCGTAGTTGCGCGACGACCGTCCCGCGCCAGGGTGTCGGCGTCAAGAATGGCGCGTCAGCGTCGCTCCCGGTACGAAGCGGACGTACCCCGCCTCTTTCACGGTGTTGTGGAGGCTCCGGCGCGTCGGGTGCCCGTAGCGCAGGTGCTCCTGCAGCGCCCCGCGCACCTCCGATCCATCCGGTGGGCTCTCGTCTCCCAATCTCCACGTGTCCACGATCAACAGGAAGCGGGCGGCGCACGCCGCAACGTCAGCGGACGGTGCTGCCACCGCGGCGCCGTTCCCGAAAATGCTTGACGGCGGTCGCTGCAGCACCGACAGCGAACGTCAGTGCCGCAATCGCGTAGGCCGCTCGCAGCCAGTCAGGCCGCTCGCCCGACAGGGCCAGAAGAGTGAACCCGATGGTTCCCACCACATAGCCGAGTATCTGGACGGAGGGCGAGTACTTGCTCCGACTGGGAGCCGGCCCCTCGTGCTGGTCTTCCTGTGTGCGGATGTCCATCGGTATCGAACTCTTCCTGTCACGATGCATGTTGGTCGAAATGATCACATGATCACTCGCTCCACGCGGCGTGCTAGAGCACGGATGTCGTCGGCGTCGGTCACGTCGAGCCGGCACGGCAGCAACCTCCCGGGCACGTTGGGGGCCAGATCGACGACGGCCCGTTCGACGTCCTCCGGGTGGCGGGCGGACAGCAGGACGGCGTGACCGAGTCCGGCGAGCTGACGCGCAGTCTCACGGCCGATGCCCCTGTTGCGCCCGCGACCAGCGCTACCGATGCAGCGGTGCTCAAGTTCTCTCCACTTACGCGGATCCGGAGTCGGGCAGCACGTTATGCCGTCGCACCGCATATGAGACCAGGCCCGAGGCGCAGACGGGCCGCGGCTTTCGACGCAGTCCTCACGGACCACCCGGACAGCAGCGCAACACGGTCGAACGCTGCATCAACAGATCAAGCACTGCACCGACTAGCCACCCGCTACGACAAGACCGCCCCATCTACCTCGCCGCGATCTTCATATGGTCGGTGAGGTGACCCGAAGGAAACGGCTTGAAGCGGTAGCGCCGACCCCGCTTACTGCACGGGCGAGGCCGGGCGGTTGTCGCCGTTCCCTTCGCAGAGCCGGACGGTGGCGTCTCGTTCAAGCACCCGTCGTAGTGTTCGAGTACGGCCGCGCCAGTCGGCGCAGGGTCTCCGAGGCGGCCAGGCCGCCGGCCTGGTGGCGCAGGATGCAGTCGACGACGGTCCGCCCGACGCCGTCAGCGTGCGCCCGGCGTCGCCCGGACAGCTCTGGGCATGGAGCTCCTGCACGGCCAGGGGTTTGGCCGGGGCCCGCACGCTCGGGGTAGCGCGGGCCCCGGCAGGGGCAGCAGCCCGCAGGTCCGGTCCTGTCAGCGGACCACGGGCCGCCCTCCCGGTCTAGGGCCTCGCCCGCACGGACGCGACTGGAAGCAGGCAGCCCGCCTACGGCGATCACTCGTCCGAGCGGTCACCGGGCCACCGGCGAATGACCACCCACCCCCGTTCGGACCTGACCATGCGGACCATCTGCGAATGCCCCGCCTGCAGGAACATCTGGACGTCCTGGTCACGTTGGCTGGGTGGTAAGACGGCGGTAACCGAGCCGGGCGAGCGCACCGACGCCTAGCTAGGTGCAACCGGTGTCAGGTCCCCAGTGCAGCAGGGCCTGCGCGGGATGCACAGTAAGCGGGGCGGCCTACCCCTCACTGCTTCGCTTCCGTAAGTTGCCGACATGGAATGGACCACGATTGCAGCCACATCGCTCGGCGCGATCATTGCCATGGGCTCAACGATCCTCATAGAGAACAAGAAAGACCGTCGCGGCGCCGCAAGCGAGTGGCGAAGCAATAGGCGTGAGTTGTACGGGGCCTTCTTAGCGACACTCACTCAGGTACGCAGCGAGCTACAGCTCATCATCCTGAACAGCGCACAGCCTGAAAGTGAACGTATGACCGCAGCGAGACAGGCGTTCGCTAAGTGCTACGAACTGCGCTACCAGCTGGAGGTCTTCGCGCCTCGCTCAGTAGTCGAGCCAGCACTCATCTACTTTCGGAGCATGCGCCAGCTGCGAGACGCCGCCATCGCAGGCTTGCAAGACGGCGACACAGAGTACGAGCGAATTTTCCCGGAGGTTATGGCGGCATTGGAGAGCACTCGAAATGCCATGCGCCAAGACATGGGCACCGACAAGTTGGCCTCCGAGTGATCGAAGCCACGGGTCCCAGCACGCCCCCTGGGCCGACACACTCGTTCGCGTTCAGTACCCGGCGCACGCCATGCAGTCGCCTCCGTCCGCCTTCGGAGCTCAAAGGTCCCGCCCTCAACGCCCACGTTCTTCGATCCTGACTCCGGCCGCCTCGCGTTCTCCCCGACCGGGGACCACCCGCCCATGGCCGTACCCGTCCACCGGGTCGTCGCGCTCACCGGCGCCCCGCAGCGTCGCCGCCCCGGCCAGGTCCCGGCCACGAAGCGCACTACGACAACCTCGCGTCCCAGCCCGTAGTGCCCGGCGCGGGCGGCGCCAGTGACGTACTGGCTACTCCACCGGGATGCCGAGGACCTCCTCGGCCGGCGACTGCCTCGGCCTGCCCCGCGAGGAGCGCCCGGGGCGCGGGCCTGCAGGCCGAGTACGGCCCGGGGGCATCTGTGGGTGGCGGTGGTCAGGACAGCAGGGCGTAGGAGTACAGGCGGTCGATTTCAGTGAATCCGGCGCTCTCGTACAGGCGGTTGGCCGCCGTGCGGTCCCTTTCGTCGCCTCGGGGCGCGTCGTCATCGACGTACAGGATCACTTCCTTGGCACCGAGGCCGGTCAGCGCGTCGAGAGCGGAACCCAGCATCGCCCGGCCGAGACCGCGTCCCCGCGCATCGGCGGCCACCTCGATCCACCACAGCACACCTACGCACGCTCATAGCCGCCCGCTTCGTCCCGCTGGACCTGCTGTTCGGCCACGCCTAGGAGGTCCGCGAGCTTCTCCTGCGTAAACCCGCGAGCAATGCGCGCTTAGCCGAAGGCGTGCAACTTCAAGCCCATGGAGTGCAGGTCCTCCAGGATCCAGCTCGCCGTGAAGGTGCTGGGCCGCCGGCAGATGCTGCCCACGCCGACGAGGGGCTCCTTGGTCAGATCGACGCCGGCCGCCGCGAACTTCTCGACACACCGGGCGTAGTGGGGACGAAGCCATCCCTGGACAACCGGGATGATCGGAAGCTCGGGAGCGAGCTCGCGCAAGGTCAGGAAGTTCGCGGCGGTGAGGTCCTGGTGCTGGTCGATCGACAGGCCGGTCATGCGCAGCGCATCGTCCTCGCATATGAGGTCCTGCTGGCTGGCCCAGGACAGCCGGCCCACCTCATCCCTGTACCTGCGGATCTGCTGCACGTACTGCTGCGATGTGGTGCGCCATTTGCCGAACTTGGTGATCTCCGTGAAACCGCCGCTGTCGAGCGCCCACGGGCTTCCGGCTCTGGGCAGGGGTTTGGGTGCAGCTTTTCACGACAGGACAAGCGGCGACTACCTGTGAGTCTGGGCGAATACACGCAGCAGCACTTTGAGACCCGCAGGCCTGACCAGGCAGGTGACGCCTCGACGAGGGCTGCGGCGGGACACTGCTGGCCCCAGAGCCGGCTGGCTACTATCGGGGTGCCGCCGCCTGCAACTGCTGGGCATGCGTCCCCAGTCAGAGCCCGTGCCTGCCTTGACTTGCATCAAGGCAGGCACGCGGATGGCCGACGCACTCCTAATACGTCTGCCCAGGATGCGTTGCACGGTGGCGTCCGAGACTGCGATCCCACAGGCAGCCTCCTCGCACTGGCCGCCAGCAGGCAAGTCCAACTTGGGACAAGCGGGAACGCGCTCGATGTGAAACTCACTCGGCTCCTCGCAGTAACAACCACGACCAGCGCAAACGACCGCCAAGGGGCCTTTGGGACAGCTTGGAACGGCCTTGTGAACTACACATTCCGGTTGGTCCGCAACGTTCTCCATAGGACAGTATCTACTGCATACGCCGCGCAAGCGAGGGCTCCTAACCCTGTTCACGTGGTTCGCGGTGGCGTCCGAGAAAGCAACTCCTTAGAAAGGCTTTACAGTGAGTGACACTCGCCCTTGCGGCGGTCCAGCCATGCCGGGATTTCGAGCGTGTGGAATTACTGCAGTCGTGATCATCGTTGTGGTTCTCACCGTCAGCTCATTTTGCTGGAGACACCCCTCGATCGCCGAGATCGAGCTGATTGCGACCGCGATTGGCCTGGCTACCGCCCTGATCGGGCTCCTCGTGGCGCTGGCGCCACGGCTTAGGCCCCACAACATCTGACGGGTTGACCAATGGAGCGCCCCGCTGAGAAATCAGCAGCTCCAGGCCCCAGCTTGCAGGATGTGGCGCGACAGCTAGAGCTGTCGCGCCAGCAAGCCAAGATTTCCTATGGCCAGCTTTCCTCGATGACCGGATACAGCAAGTCCACATTGCACCGGGCACTGACCGGAAAACGCTGCCCCCGGGAAGTAGCCGAGGCCGTCGCACATGCGTGCGGAGCAAAGCTGGAAGAACCAACGAAGAAGTGGCTCGCAAGGCAGGGTAAGCCTGCACCGTCACAAGGCGAGATTGATCCTAATTCCATCAACACCAGAGGTGATCTTCAGGCGGCAATGCGAGAGCTGTTGGCCGCCAGCGGGCTGAGCTTGCGGCAACTCGAACTACGGGCAGGCGTAGGGGTCCTACCGAGAACCACAGTGAACGAGGTCGTCAGAGGCAATCGGATACCCCGCGAAGAACTACTTCTCACCTTCGTGCGCACACTGGGCCGAGGGCACGAGTTGTCGATGTGGGCAGCAGCCAGACAGAGAGTCCTTCGCGACCGCAGTATTGGCTGGACGCAAGTGCATGAACCAATGCTCCTCACACCCTCGCCCAGAGTTCTAAGCGTTCTGGGAGACATTGAGATGAGCGAGGTTAATTGCTTTGCCGAGCTAGTGGACAACACCATTGGCGCCTGCACGGAAGTAGGCGCTGCGATATCGACACCTAAGATATCGATTATCTTCGACGGGGGTGCCACTCAACGCCGGCAGGAATCAGTGGTTATCCGAGACAACGGACCGGGCATGAACCGCGAGGCCCTAACGCGCGCCGTGTCCCTCGCTTGGGTGGGAAACACAAGTCGGGGGGCACTAGGCTTGGGATTCAACGTAGCCGTCGCCCGACTGGGGAGCCGCATCACTGTCCGCAGCGCCCGGAGGGACAGCTCGGCTTGGACTGTACTCACAATCGACCTGCCGGAGATGGCTCGAAGCGGCGAGTGGACTATGCCGGTCATGACTCAAGAAAAACTTGAGTCTGACGACCACGGCACCGAAATTACCATCACGGGTCTTCGGGAGCCTTGGCGCGAATCCAAGGGCCGCATGCTGCGCGAAAGGCTGGGAGACCTGTATAGCTATCCCCTTAGATCCGGCACACTGGTGATCGAAGTAAACGGTCGCCAGGCATCTCCTCGCCTACCTTGCATCTGGGCAGAGACTCGCTCAGTACCCAGGCGCGGAGGGAACGTCAGCGCCATGGTGAAAATCGACACAACGCTTCGTGATGCGGCGTTCTGCCTTGACTGCCACCACTCAAACTCGCCTAACTCTACCGTTTGCTCTTGGTGTGCCTCATACAACCTAACGGCGCATAAGCGGCGAGTGAAGGGTTGGATCGGCGTCCAGCGCTATTTGCACTCAAGCGATTACGGAATCGATTTCATACGTAACGGTCGAAAGATCCTTCGGCGCGACAAAAGTCTGTTCACCTGGGATAACCCTGATTCGCTAACCAGCGACCTAGAATACCCCTTGGACGTTCCCACCAACAGGGGGCGCGTAGTGGGAGAGATTCACTGTGACCACGTTCCCGTGAGTTACACGAAAGAGGATTTTAACCGCGATAGCCCCGAGTGGCGGACCGTTGTGGGCATTGTGCGCGGCGAAGGTCCGTTGAGGCCTCAGGCTTGCAAAAGATACGGTTACCCGCCGAACGACAGCCCGCTTTCCATCATTCTCAGGGCATTTTCCCGTAATGACCCAGGCCTCAGGTATCTCATCCCCGGGGATGGCATGAGAGCAGTACATGCGAAGGCCGCCGAGTGGGCGCATCTGTTTCAAAAGGGGGTTCCCGAGTACCAAAGTGACGAAATGTGGTATCAGGCTGCCCTCCTGCACGATCAAGTGCGTGTGTCGGGAGAATCGCACGCGGACCCTTCGGTTTGATCGACACATAATGGTGCAGTACGACTTTTTAACGGGCTCACCCGTGGAGGCGAGCACGTACACCTCCACGGCGGCCCGGTCCATCCGGGCCGGTAGCGCGGCTCGCAGACGATGCGCCCGGCCTCGGTGTTGAGGCGGTGCTGAATGGCCGTGCCTTTCTCGGCGCGGCCGAGTTCGTCGGCGTGGTAGCCGATGACGCGGCGGAAGGTACGCGCGCCGAACTCGGCGGCGGCCCAGTTGTCGAGGTCCCAGCCCTTGAAGCGGATGGAGCAGCGGCGCTGGCCGTTCGCGAGCTGCGGCACGGTGCCGGCCGCGCGCAGCTCGTCGGACAGGCGCCAGGGGCCGGCGGCGTGGATGCGGCGCGGCGTGCGGGAGTCGTCGAGGACCAGGACGCCGTCGATGTCGCTCTTGCCGCCCCGGCAGACCTGAACCAGGCGCACCGAGCGCGTGCGCAGCAGCGGCAGGACGAGGCGGTTGACGTAGTCGAGTGAGTCGACGAACTCATCAACGGTGATGGCGTGAACGGCGATCAGGTCCGACAGGTCCGGCTCCAGGCCGTGCGCGGCCGAATCGGCCAGGAACATCAGCAGGATGGCCGTACTGTCGGCGCCCAGCCCGTAGGGCAAGACGGTAGGGCGCCTGGGGTGGAACGTGGCAGGTGTCGCGGGAGCGGTGCGGGCGGGGGCGAGCTGTGTGGTGCCGGGGCGTGGACGGACATGCGCGACTCCGGGAGTTCGGGGAGCGGCGGCGCGGGAGGTGCGCTCCGCGCCGCCGCGCAGTGCTGAAGGGGTGGGCCGGGGCGGTGGGCCCGCCCGTGGGGGGCCCACGCGGTCTACGCGGCCAGCACCAGCGGCTTCAGGTCCGGGTAATCGCGGTCCATCTCCAGAGAAATCAGCTCGGCCTCAGTCTGCGCAGCGTGGGTGAAGCGGGTCTCGCCGGTCGGGGCGTCCAGCACGAAGCGCATCCGGTGGATCGTGTCGGAGACGATCTGCTCGGGGTGCAAGGTGCGCATCTCGCCGCGCATCCGGCACATGGCCCGGACGATGATGCGGCCCTTGCTGGTGGTGCGGATGTCGTGGATCTCGATGGTGCGCACCGACTCTTCGCCGTCGCTGTCGATGTAGGTGATGGTCACGGCCCGCTTGCCGTCCATCGCGCGGATCAGGTCGGTCAGGGTGCGGGTGGAGGTCTGACGAGCGGTGCGCTTCATCGTGTTGAACATCGGGATCTCCCAGCGACGTGGTGTGTCTTCGGTGTTGGCCGACTGCCACCGCCGACCAACAAGACAACTATATTCCATACGCATCACAAAGCCAAGCGAACACACCCTTGATCTCAACTGTTCCCGGAAGTCCCACCAGTCCCGGCAGCCACCCCTCGGGCCACCTTCCCTTGCCGCAATGTCGGCGCGCCCACCCTGTTGACATCGTGATGTGTAGTGGATATAGTTATCCCAGTCTCCAGGCAGTGGCAGCCGGGCGGCGCCCGAGAAACACGCACCTCAGCAAGTCAACAGCGGACAGGAGCCCCCGAGATGGCCCGTACTTTCCACGACTGCCCCGCGCGCCTCCAGTACGAGGAGCGGCCCTGGCTGACCCCCTTCCTGAAGGACGGCAGCCGAACGTGGCTTCAGCGGGCGGCGCACAAGCGGGACCGCGCCGCGCTCAAGCTGGCGCTGCGCACTGGCAGCGAGCCGCCGCTCCCTCAGCGCCGCCGCATCGACCGCGACGCGCACTGATTCGGCCCGACGAAACGGCCCTGCCACCGGCGGGGCCGTTTCGCGTCCTGCGGACGGCGCAGCACGAGGGCGGACAGCGGACAAGCGAGAGCCTCGCCGACGGGGGCGGCGAGGCTGCAACCAGTGTGGCAGGAGCGCGCCGCCGATGTGCCCGTTTTGCCGCGCCGAGCGCGACAGCAGCGAGGCGCGCCCGTGGACGACCAGACGGCACCAGGTCGCGCCGCGCACGCGGTCGATAGGGGCGAGGTCGGCCGACTGCGAGGCCGGAGGAGGCAGGGGCGGGAGGCTGAGGAGAGGAGGGCGAAGCGAGGGAGGGACGATAGAGCGGACAGGCCGCGCCGGGCCGTCAGAACAACGAGCCTCTTCCTCCGGCTATCGCGGAGAAAGAGGTGTCGGCGTACGAAAGAGGCTTGCCCAGAGGGTCTGACCAGGCAAAACGATCAAGATCCCGAAAGGGGGGTTCACACCTCCGGCAGTACCTCCGGTGCAACCTTGGGTCCGCCCGTGCAGACAACTGTGCAGCCAACTGTGGGTGCAACCCTCTCCCAGACCTGCTGCCAGCAGGCTTGCCCTAGGATTCCGGGCCGGCCGGGCCGTCGGACTAGCGCACGAGATCAGCGCGCCAGCGGCGCCGGCGCTGCTCCTTGGCGAGCTAGGGCGAGCCGCCGTCGCTGTGGGACTCCCCCGCGTCCAGGACCAGGCGCTCGCGCTCGGCAGGTTCCGAGGACGAGCACTCAGCGCAGGCGCGGGCAGGGCAGGCTGATCAGTCCTTCGCTTCGATGATCTGGCGCGCGAGGGCATTCAAGTGGGCATCGATGCGCTCCGCGTTCCCTCCGAGGGCGGGCGCGAGGACGTACGCTGCGAGCCAGCTCGCGGACAGCACCAGTTCGTAGCGGACACGGCTCGCATCCTTGCCCTTTGCGCGGATCTCGCCCCAGAGACGGCGGGCAGTACGGGCGGCGTGCTGCTCGTACAGGGCGTCGCGGTCAGGCACCCACAGGACCTCGGCGGCGATTTCTGCGATGTTCACGGCCGCGAGGTCCGTCCAGGCCCCGATGTCGCTGACGGAGGCAACGGCGGAGGTCTCAGCGGTGCGGGTCCGGGCGGCGAGCCAGGCGTCGACCCGGGCGTGGTCGTACTAGTTGACCGTGACGAGCGCGGAGGCGGTGAGGCAGCCCAGCTCCAGGACGAGCGGGACGACCTCCGAGAGGTTGTCGGCGACCTTGGTGTAGTCGCGCAGCAGCGCGAGGGTTGCGCGGGCTTCCTTCGGTGCTTCCGCTTCGTAGGTGTTCATGCAGGTACCGGCAAGTACGCCGGGAATCAGCGCGCGGACGAGCTGGAGGCCGGTGAGCCGGGCGCCGGCACGCTCGGCCGGGGTGGGGATGGTGAGGTGGGGGAGCCGGTCGTGAGCGCGCAGCCACTCTTCGGCGGCGGTCCGCTCGAACAGCGGGCTGGTGTCGGTGCCGCCGACTGGTGGCGGGAAGTCATCGTGGCGGCACCGCCAGTTGGCAACGGCGGCCCGACCCGCCCAGGCCATCCGAGCGATCTGACCCAGGTTTACTCGGTCGGGGAACGTGGTGACATGAGGTCCTGTTCCTGAGTTTGTCTCGGGCGATGGTGCGAGTGGTGGCGCTGGCTGTCAAACGGCGGGCGCCCAGGTCGATTTGGGCGCCGCCTCGTTCGCGGAGACGGTAGTGGACTTGGCGCGGCGTGCGGCCCGACTCCCCGTACGCGCTCACGATGCCCGGGCACGCTCGGCGATGGGGTACTGGTGGAGCCGTGAGGGTTTCCGCTGATCAGGGGGTTGGGCAAGCCTCGGCGACTGGCGGTGGGCAAGCCTGAGGTGAAGGTGGGCAAGCCCTGGCCGGGGCGCCCGCGGGCGATCCGTTCGATTCTTGTTCGAGTACGGTGAGGGTGGGAGGTGTCGCCATGGACGAGCAGCACGACCGGGCCGTAGGAGGGGGTTCGCCGATCCTCCATCTGCGCTGTTCGCGGGATGTCGACCCCGAGCTGTACCGCTTGCTGGTCGGCCTGGTGGCGGAGGTGACGCCGGTGGTGCAGGCCCTGCCGCCGTCCGCTGCCGTGGCGGACGTCTCCGGCAGCGTCCGGTTCTTCGACCGCGATCCGGCAGAACTGGCCCGGATGATCCGGGCGCGGGCCCTGGCCCTGTACGGCTTGCCCGTGGCGATCGGGGTGGGGCCAAACTGAATCCAACAGGTTCCGTGATTCTTGGAGGAGCTGTCCCTCGAACCCGCCGCAGGGGCGCTGAGAATCTGACAACAGTGCGGCGAGTTGCCTCGACAGGGCACGCTCTTCCCGCGCGGCCTGCCGTTGCAGGGAGCGCGGATTTCATCGGCCTTACCGGGGGCAGCGGTTGGCGTGATCTTGTCGGTCCCGGGCAGCGGGAATGGACAGGCATGATCGCGAAGGGTTCCAACGGCACCGCGTCCGTGCGCGCGACCACCTCACGGTCGAAGGGCACCCCGCAACCGACGCCGCAAAAGCAGTCCTCAGAGGGCGTCAGGCCGATGGCGGGAACTCGGTGTTCTTGGCATAGCCGAAGAAGCGGGTTTCCGGGCTGACGGCATCGAGGAGTCGCTCCCAGTGGTCGGCGGCGCTCTCCCTGCCCAGCCTCCGCTCCATCTCGGCGAGTGCGGCGTAGGCCCCCTGCGTGCACTGATCTGCGCGAGCGAAGGCGGGGAGGGTCTCGCGCAGACCTTCGGCGAGCGGGCCGTCGGCGGTGACAAGACCGATTGCAAAGGTGTAGGCGGGCATGCTCGAGTAGACGGTGAACAGCTCGTGCAGGTAGCGGAGGGCGGTCTTGTCATCGCCGGCACGGGCATAAGCGGTCGCGAGGGCCGCCAGGCTCAGGGTGTCGCACGGATCCAGATCGAGTGCGGCCTCCAGCGCGGCGCGGTGGCCGGCGGGGTCGTCCTTGGTCAGACAGCTCGCGGCCACGGCCCGGTACGCTCCCGGCGTAGTCGCCCGGGCTCCCCGGGCTGCGGACGCCAGCGCCCGGTGCACCATAACGAACGTCTCGTCCACGGACTCAGGGTTCCCGCTGAACCCGGCATCCGCGAGCCATCCCACACACCGGCTCACCTGCGTCTCAGGAAGGGTACTGGTCTCGTCTGCGAGCCATGCGAGAGCGAACGCGGCACCCGCCCGCTCCAGCCCGCGAACGGCGACCGAGGCTCCGGCGGCTGCCTGCACGACAAGCTGGTACAGCACGAAGCCCGTCTCACCGAGGAAGTCGGCCAGGGCCGCCGAGGGGCCGGCCGTGCCGGCCCGGGTCTCAGCCGCCCGTACGAGCACCTCGGACAGCAGGCCCTGCAGAGCCTTACCCTGTCCCTCCTGCAGTCGCCTGCCCAGTGCGGCGGCCTCGACGGCGGCCGGAAGGTCACCGGTGGCGACCAGGACCTCCGCCGCGGCGCGCACCAGCATCCCCTGGCAACCTTCGCACTGCTTGTGTTGGGCGTCCCACGTCCACAGCCCTTCGAGGATGAGCAACGCGGCCTCGGCCGACCGGCCGCCGAACAGCAGGCACCGCGCGCACAGGACGGCCGCCTCGATGAAGGCCACCACCGGCCCGCCGATGAGGTACTGGTGACGACCGCCTAGGAGCCCGAAGCTATCGAGATCGGTTCCCGTGACGTAGGCCATGTGCGTCCTGGCTTGGTGGAGGGCGGCTGCGGCCGACTCGAGGGCTCCCGTGGCGTTGCCGCGGTGAAGTGCCACCTGTGCCGCGACGAGTCCAGTCCCGCTCCAGTCGTGGTCGGCTGGGAGAGAGTCCACCACCGCGCCCGCCTCCCCGATCCGACCGGTCATGAGGAGGAAGTGTGCGAGGTATCCCCTGAACAGGTCAGGGTGGAACTCCTGGCCCTCGGACGGCGTGCCAGGAGGGACCTCGGCCGCGGCATCCGACTCCAGGCCGGAGATCAGCTCGCTGAGCAGCTCGATCGCCTCGAAGTTGGCGCCCAGCACCCAGCGGATCGGGTCGTGCAACTGCTCGATGTAGACCGCTGCGGCGGCCTGCCATTCGCGCAGCCTGAGGAGGGCCCGGCAGAACGCCATCGCCTCCACCCGGTCGTGCACCTCGCCGCTGGTGAACCATCGGTAGTACCCGTCGTCCCAGACGTCGATGTCCTCGAAGCGGCTGCGGAGCCTGGCCTCGACCGCCTGCAACAGCTGTTTCGCGCGTTCGGGTGGCGACTGGTCGGCGGCGACCAGCGCGCTGAGCGGGTGGCAGGCCAGTCGGCCGTCGGCGGTCTCCTGCGCGAGACCTGACGCGCTGATCGACTCGACGAGCCGGCCCACCGCCTCCTCCTCGGCCTCGTTCGTGAACACGAGTGCGGCAAGGTCGGCCGACTCGACGGAGCCGCCCATCACCCCGGCGGCAAAGATGGCGAGCCGTGCCTCGACCGGCAGTTGGGCGGCGGCGTTCACGAACAGGCGCTCCCTGATCGCCAGGGCTCCCCGCCCGTCCGCCAGGGTGTATCCCTTGGTCTGCAGCCACCCGGTCAGGTCGCGCCGCGCGTCCGCCGACCTCCTGGTCTGGCGTGCCAGGAGCTGCAGGGCCAGCGGGTGCCCGCCGAACGTGGCCGTAACGGTGGCCGCGTCGACTGGCGTGATGTCCATGCCCACCGCGGCGAGCAGCGCCTGCGTCTCGGTGGCATTCAGAGCCCCCACGAGACGGCTGGCCACGCCGACGCGCAGGCCGCCGCCGCTCGCGAAGTAGTCGGACGGGACGACGCGGGAGGTGGCCAGCACCCGGCAGGCATCGGATTCCGCGAGCTGGACGAAGAAGCGGTACGCGTCGTCGCAGGCGAAGCCGAGGTCGCTCTCTGTCCACCGCGTCGGATCCGTCGCCTGCACCTGGGCCGCCTCCAGGTCGCCGACGGCCAGTGGCCGCTGGTAACACCGCAGGCAGCGTTCAATCCCGTCCAGGAATAGAAGCGTGCTCCCCTCGTTCAGCGCCTGGACGACATCGTCGGGCCTCGCCTCCTCCGGGCGTTCGAAGCTGAGGAACGCGGCGAGTTCCCGCAGGAAGCCGGGAAAGCTCCCGGCGCCGCGACCGTCGTAGAACGAGTACCAGAACTGTCGGCGCCCGGTCCCGCCGGTGGCCGAACGGAGCGACTTCCAGGTGTCCCAGGCCAGCGCGCTCTTGCCGACGCCCGGCATCCCAATCAGCAGCAGGACCGCTGCGTGGGCTTCGGCAGGGGCGGCGCCGGCCGAAGTAGAAAGGAACTCGCAGACCTCGGCGCGCAGCGCAGCGCGGCCGATCACCTGGCCGGTCTCCAGCAGCAGGTACGGGCGCGATGCCCTCGCCCGTGACACTGGCGGGGCAATTGTCGACCCGGTGCCCCCGGGCGGGTCTCCCGTGGACGCGGGCGGCGGGTCGCGGTCGACGCGGGCACTGAGGATGCCGGCGAGGAACCGCCTGACTTGGCCGTACACCAGGTCGCCGCGGTCGGTCACCTTGCAGATGTCGATGTGGTCGGCGTCGACCGGGATCGGCCGGATGTGCGGCAGGCCCGGGTTAGCCGACGTTTCGTCGACCACCCTTACCCCTTTAGTGGGGTACGCCTCGAAGAACACCAGGTTGGCGATGCCGGACTCGCCAGCCCAGTCGCGGTAGCGGTCGTTGAGCTGGCGCAGGTGGGCGCTGTTGCGGCGAAGGTCCTTCACGGCGCGGGTGGCCCGATAGACGACTTTGAGCGCCTCGACGGCCGCGGGCACGCCCGACCCAGTGTGCGGCGTCCCGAGGAAGACCACGCCCCGGGCGGCGGTCGCGAAGACGGCGTAGTCCGTGCGGCCTTCAGCGGCGTGCAGCAGGATCTCCTTGGCGAGAAGCCCGCCCATGCTGTGCGTCACGAAGCACAGCGGACGCTGGCCGATGCCCAGGTTCTGCAGCTGAGCCATGAGGTTGACCGCCCGGTCCTGCATCGGCATCGCACGGCCCCGCCATCCGGACGACCAGGCCTCGTAGCCCACCGACCACACAGCCACGCCCTCGAGGTCCTCCGCCAGCCAGGCGGGCCAGAACGGCGCCCCCTCCCCCTTTCCCGTCCAGGTCTTGCGGGCGTCCCCGTCGAGCCCGTGCAGAAACACCACGTCCAGCACGGGCCGTTCCGGCACGTGGACTTCGATGACCTCGGCCAATGCGATTCCCCTTGCCCAGTTGTGCCCGGAGCGGCCAGCTCGATACTAGGGCCGTGGAGTTGGCGGCGGCATCTGTCGCGGGGAACAGAGGGCCTAGTGTCCTGAGTCCCTGATTGCGGCCATGACCCGGGGGAATGTTGGCGCGTCACCGGCCTGGCCGGGCGTGAGGACGAAGGCCAGCGGCCGGCAGCGGCCGTCGGCGGCGAGGTGGATCTTCGTGGTCAGCCCGCCCCGGGACCGTCCGAGGGCATGGTCGGCCGGCTCGCCGGCCGGAGCCCCTTTCCCGGTGAATGCGCTCAGGGTGTGCAGCCCGCACGTACGGCCAGGCGGCGGCCGACGAGAGGCCGAAGAGCTTGATGAGCTGGACGGGATCGGCGGTGTGCTTGGCCTCGTCGAGGATTCGGTCGGCTCGCAGGCGGCTGGCCTGCAGGCCGATCCGTCTCAGAGGCTTGTTGATGGCGTTGGAATGCGCCTTGGGGTGGCTGTCGTCGGCGGAGGTCTGCGCGGTGATCAGGAGGTAGGGGTTGGTACTGGCAGGCCAGCGGCGGTGTCGTTCGGCCAGCCACTGTGTGACCAGTTGGTGGGTGAGTTCGTCGAGATAAACGACGTGCTTGGCTCCCCCGGCGCGGCGGACGAGAAGGAGTCCGCGGGTGCGGTCGAGGTCGTCGAGCAGAAGGCCACGCTGATCGTGGACGCTCAGGGCGTGTACGGCTGCCAGGGCGAGGGTCAGCCGGTCGCGGCCTGCGGTCAGGCGGTCAAGGCCGTGTCTTTCGGATCATCGCGAATGACACGGACTGAGGCTCGGCGCCGTCGGGGCTACCGGGGTCGCAGGGCGTGGAGATCCGGCAGATGGCGTTCGCCGACGTGGGGCAGGGTGGTCTTCCGTCCTTGACTATCGCACAGACGTACGCGCTGCCTCGGTGGGGACGAGTCCGTCTCCACGACGATGTCCTGGATGTCGGGCCAGACCCACTTCCGCACCCCGGGTGGCCTACTTGGCGGCCCAGCAGCCCAAATTGTTCCGGTTCCCCTCCGCCGCCCGGCGCGGCGCGTCCGGCGATCCCAGCAGACCGTACGGCAGATACCCGGACCGGACACCGAGTTCCCACCCATGGACCTGGACGGCGAGGCAGGCCAGGGCGAGGGTGCCGAGGGGGAGGAGGGACCGAGGCGCGGGATCACCGGCATCGGCCTCGACGCTCTCCCGGTACGCGACCAGCCGGGCGACGAGGGCGTCCTCGAAGGCGTGCTGGTCGTCGTCGAGGAGTACGCGGAGCAGCTGCTGGTCCGCGCTCAGCGCGTCGCCGACCTCGTCGAGCCGCCGGGCGGCCTCCGTGCGCTCCCCGGCGTCCGGCTTGCGCAGCGGAACCGTAGGCCAGTCGCGGGGCAGATGCCCGGCCGCCTCGGCGAGATAGGGGCACAGGGCGTCCATGGCGGCGAGGTCGGCGGGGTCGGAGACGGAGGTGTACCGGTTGTAGGGCACGCCGTCACGGATGGCGGGCGCGTAGTCGCCGCGCAGCAGCAGCCCGGTGACCTGCTCCCAGTCCCACACATGCCCGCTGACGACACATATCTCGAACATGTCGAGCCAGGTCCGCGCGGTGGGCGCCTCCGTGACGACGTCCCGGAAGGTGATGGGCCCGTCCCCGAACTCGTCGTCGTCCGGGTCCGTGCTGATCCGCTCCCCGACGAGGGAGAACCGGAGTTCCTGGTCCCCGTCCGGGAAGCACATGATGCTCAACACTCCCTGCACACACTCCGCGGCGGTGACGGCGACCGTCCCGGCCGCAGCGTCGAGCCCCGGCTCCGTCACCGTTCGCGCGGCGACATGGTCGAGCAGTTCGTCCGCCATGGCCCGGATCAGCGTCGGCGAGATGCTGCCGTACCGCAGCGAGTGCCACCGCGTGTATGCCCGCCCGTCGATGTCGTCGAGCGCCTCGGCCAACCGCTGCTCGCCGACCTGATGGCATGTCACATTCCGCACGTACCCCGTCCCTTCATGAACTCCACGACTGGACGAAGCACGTTATCAACGGGCACTGACAGCACTAGGACTTGGGGCGCTTGGAGCCCTTGCGGCCGTCGGCGAGCTGCTCGAGCAGCTCGGCCGGCTCCGGCCGGATGCTGCTACCGAGGTAGCGGATGCCCTCGTCTTCTGGAGCGGTTCCGGTGTCCTTGCCGATCGGGTGGCGGCGGCTGGTCGCGGTTCGCCATCCGTACCGCTCGTCCCACACCAGCGCCGGCGAGGTCTGGCTCGTGGTGAGCGGGACGGCTGCCGCCAGGTGCTCGTCGGCGAGCCGGCGCACTTCCACCTGGACCAGCTCGGCGACGCCGGCGGCGGCCAGGGCGTCGGCCACCTGCTGCAGGTACGGGCGTGCGCGGCGGGTGCGCAGCTCGGCCTCGGCGATCGTTGCGGCGCCTCGGTGGGTGACGGTGGGGTAGCCGAGGTGCTCGGCGGCCTCGAGCGGGGTGAGCTGGGGGTCGCTTTCGATCAGGTCGGCGATGCGCCGGCCGCGGATCTGCGCGAGGCCGGCCTGGGCGGTGGGGAACTTCGCAATGCCCAGGGTGTCGGCGACTTCGGCGAGCGTGATCGCCGGGTTGTCGTCGAGAAGCTCTGCGATGCGAGGCAGGATCTCGTCGCGCGGGATCATGTCGCCGCTGCCGGTGCGGCGGCCGCCGCCGGCGCCGCGGCCGGGGCGGGACTTCTTGAAGTCGCGGACGACGCGGCGCGGCCAGTGCTCTGTGCCGTTTTCCTTTGGGACCAGGACGACGTGCTGGGTCAGTTGCGGGTCGCTCTTGTACTTGTTCCAGCTGGCCGGCGACACGCCCAACTCGGCCGCGGCCTCGTGGCGGTCCAGCAGGTCCTCGTCGTCATCGACGTCCGGCAGCTCGGGGACGGGCTCGCCGGCCCAGAAGGCCTTCGTCTGCTCGCTGTCCCACAGCTTGGCCCGCGCGTCTGGCGAGCTGATCGGGGCGGGATGCCCCTCTTGCTCATACGGCTTGGTGTTGCGGAAGGTGCCCAGCGGCTTGCCGACCGCGTCAGCCAGGTCGGCCATCGTCTGTGCGTACTTGCGGCGTCCGGCGCGAATCATCTTCTTCGTATCTCCATCAGGGGGCGGGCGGGGCGCTGGTGTCCGTGCCCCGCCCGGCGGCCGCGGCGCTGCCGGGCCAGGCCAGCTGCGCGCTCTCGTCTGCGGCGCGGTCAGCGGCCTCGGTGACGGCGGGGGCTTCCAGCTCCTGGACGTGGTGGTCGGCGTCTCGCCGGGTGAGGTAGGTGGGCATGGGCTGTTCCTTGCGTGAGGTGTGTTCGGTGTCGGCGCGCTGCCACGGCACGCCAAAGAGACAACAATAACCCCTTTGCGTCACCTTCGGCAAGGGAGCGCGTGCCGAATGTGGCGTCGGGCCGATAGACTCGCCGACGAGACCACCTCTCGGGTTCTCCCGCGGAGTGTGTGTTTTCGGTTGGCCGGCGCCCTTGCCACCCGCTTCGGCGGATTGGGCGTCGGCCTTTTGCGTGCCCGTTTCCGTTTGCCAGGCCGCCCCCGTCGCACATCAGCCAGGCAGCGCAACCGGCGCCTTCCGGCATGCCGCATTCCACATTTGTGATGCATGCATGATATAGTTGTCTTATTGCTCTGGCGGCTGGCCAGCACACGAATGACACGTACGAAGAGCACGACTTGCAGATCTGCAGGAACACGCTCGTGGCTGCCCAGGAGAACCGGTGAGAGATAGGGACGTCGTATCGGTCATGCTGTCCGACGAGGAAAGCCGCGACGTCCTGACCCGGGTGATCCTTCCGGCGTGGACGAAGGGAGCTGCCCGCCAGGACCGGCCGGTCGTCGTGATCGTCGGCGGCCAGCCCGGTGCAGGGAAGACCCAAGTCGCTGACCTCGTACAGGCGGCGCTGGACCGTCGCGGCGGCGCGGTGCGGATCGGCAGTGACCTGTACAAGGCCGCGCACCAGCACTACACCGAACTCCTGGCCGTCGATGTCCGCACGGCCGGAGTCAAGGTCCGACCGGACACGCGCCGCTGGCAGGCTGCCGTCGAGGAGTACGTCCGCATTCACGGATTCGACGCAGTGGTGGAGTCGGCTCTGGCCGATCCCGCCGAGTTCCGTACGTCCGCTGCCGCGTACCGGCGGGCCGGCTCCCGGGTCGAGGTGGTCGCGCTCGCGACCCCGCAGGCGCTGAGCCAGCTCGGGATCCTGGACCGCTTCCTGACCGAGGCGGTCAGTAGAGCGGGCGGGCGGTACGTGTCGTGGGAGAACCATGACTCCTGCGCGAAGGAGATGTTGACGACGCTGGCGGCCATCGAGGCCGAGCAGTTGGCCGACCGCATCACCGTCGTACGGCGAGACGGCACCGTCCTGTACGACAACGAGCTCATCGACGGGACGTGGCGGCGTCGGCCCGCAGCCGAGAAAGCGGTGACGTACGAGTGGAGGCGGCCGTGGAGCGCCCGGGAGACGGAAGTCTTCCGTCGTGACCTGGCCCGTACCGACCAGCGCCTGCACCGCGATCTGGCCGATGAGGACGGGCGCCTTGCGGTCCAGCGGGACGCCGAACGTGCCGCCGCGCTCGCCGAGCCGGTCCGGCGGATCGCTCAGCCGCGCCGGACGGCGCCGGGCGTGGACTACCACCGGCTGTCCGCCGAGGAGCACCGCTGGGTCTTCGACGAGCTGATCGCACCGTCCTACCTGAACAACATCGTCGGCCGGGATGATCTGCGGGCCGTGTACGTACTGGGCCAGCCGGGAGCGGGGAAGCTGCTGGCGGCCAGGATGGTCAGGCGGGCCATGCGGCCGGGGACGACTCACTTGGTCGGCGACGACTTCAAGGCGTCGCACCCGGACTACCTGCGGCTGCTGACCGAGGATCCCCGCAACGCCGGCGCCGCGATCCGGGCTGACTACCGCGCGTGGTTTGCCGAGGCCGAGGCGTACGTGCGTCTGCGGCGCGGTGATGCGCTCATCGAGGGCGCGCCGGGCAGCGTGGACGAGTTCCTGGCCAGCGCGCTTCCGTTCGCGACCGACCGCTACGGCATCGAGCTGGTGGTCCTGGCTGTGCGGGAGGCGGACAGCCTGCTGTCGACGGCGCTGCGCTACGCCCGCTCCCTGCAGATCGGCGGCTATGCCCGCTTCACCTCCAGGGCCGGGCACGACCAGTGCTTCCGCGCGCTGGCCGACGTCGTCGAGCTCGCCGAGCGGCATCCGGCGATTGCGGCCGTGACGGTGATCCGGCGGGACGGGCAGGCGCTGCTGCGCCACGAGGCCGGCGGAGCCGGGCGTGCGTCGTGGGCGCTGGCCGCAGAGCGGATGCGCCCCTACACCGAGCAGGAGGCCGGGGCGTTCCTCCGGCTCCACCAGGCGCTTCGCAGGGCGCTGCCGCGGCACCGTGCGGAGCTGGACGACATCTCCGCGCTCGCCCGCCCACTGATGCCCGTGCGGGTACAGCCGGCCCGGATCGACTCGCCGCATCCGCACGTCGGACCCCTACCCGTACTACGCAAAGCGCCAGCGGCGCTTTGCTGCACAATGCGGCGAAGTACGAGGGCGACCACAGGTGCCCGTACATGATGGCCCGATTGATCCGGCCGGTGAACTCCTGCCGTATCCGTCGGGCCGACACTTCCTTGAGGAAGTTGACCAACTTGGAGACGGCGGCCTTGGGCGGGTAGTGCACCAGCAGGTGTACGTGATCCTTCTCGCCGTTGAACTCCTTCAGCTCCGCCTCGAAGTCGGCCGCAGACCTTCCGCATGATCTCTTCGATACGGCTCAGCATCTCGTCGTTGAACACTCCGCGCCGGTACCTCGTCACATATGTTCATGGCTATGCAGCTCCGCTACAACTACCGGGCCTACCCGGACGCCGCCCAGCGCCGTGCGCTGGCCCAGGCGTTCGGGTGTGCCCGCGTGGTTTGGAACGACTGCTTGCGCACTCGCAAGGAGGCGTATGCGGCCGGGCTGCCGTACGTGAAGCCGGCGGAGCTGTCCAAGACGCACATCACCGAGGCCAAGCACACCCCCGAGCGGGCATGGCTGGCGGAGGTTTCGGCGGTCGTCCTTCAGCAGTCCCTCCGGGACCTGGACACCGCCTACAAGAACTTCTTCGACGGCCTCAAGAGGAAGCGCCTCGCGATGGGGCCGCCCCGGTACAAGTCCAAGAAGGACACCCGGCAGTCGATCCGCCTCAACACCAACGCCTTCTCCCTACAGTCGGGCGGCACGGTGTACGTGGCCAAGGTCGGCAATCTCAAGGTGAAGTGGTCCAGGCCCCTCCCGGCCGCACCCACCAGCGTGACCGTCACCAAGGACAGCGCGGGCCGGTACTTCGTCAGCTTCGTCGTGGACATGGCCCCCGAGACGCTGCCCGAGCTGGAGACGGAAGCCGGTATCGACCTCGGCCTGTCCGCGTTCGCCGTCCTCTCCGACGGCCGAAAGATCGCTGCTCCGCGCTTCCTGCGCAGGGCTGAGAAGAAGCTCCAGCGCCTCCAGCGGGAACTGTCCCGCAAGGCCAAGGGATCGAACAACCGGGCCAAGGCCCGCATTAAAGTCGCACGCCAGCACGCCCGCGTGGCGGACCGGCGCCGAGACTGGCACCACAGGGAATCCACGAAGATCATTCGCGACAACCAAGCGGTGTACGTGGAAGACCTCGCAGTGTCCGGCCTCGGCCGTACCCGGCTCGCCAAGTCCGTGCACGACGCCGGATGGTCCGCGTTCGTCTCCATGCTCGAATACAAGGCCGCCAAGCACGGCCGGCACTTCGGCAAGATCGGACGCTTCGAGCCGACCTCTCAGGTCTGCTCGGCCTGCAGCATCAAGGACGGCCCCAAGCCCCTCCACGTCCGTGAGTGGACGTGCGGAGAATGCGGGACCGTTCACGACCGCGACATCAATGCAGCTCACAACATCCTGGCGGCGGGACGCGCCGACAGGCTAAACGCCTCGCTGAGCGCCGGTAAGACCATGGCGAAAGTCCCGGCACAGCGCGTTGAAGCAGGAAGCCCCCGGAAGGGTCAGATGACCCAGGCCGGAATCCCCGCCCTCTCGGGCGGGGAGCACGTCAAGACTCGTTGAGCTCCTTCAGCCGGGCGGCGTAGACGGCGGCGATCTGGGCCGCCTCCTCTGGGTCGGCGGTCGCCAGCTGTGCTTGGTCGGCTAGCGCGGCCTGCCGGGCCTGCCTGAGCTCCTCGATCCGTTCCTCGTCGGGCACGGGGGCGTTGTGCTCGGCGGCGATCCGGGTGTTGTACCAGAGCACCACGTCCCGCACGATGCCTGCGGCCTGCTGCTCGTCACCGCCTTCCAGGCCGGAGAAGTCGGGGATATCGGGGTCGGACACGGCGACCACCCTCCTTATTTGATCTTGAAAGGGAACTCGTCATTGTCCTCCCGCCGCCTCCCCCAGGACAGCGTGGCCGACGCGGCGGCCACGCGAAGGGCGGGAAGCCACCCTGTGCCGCGCCGTCCAGTCAGGGGATGCTGTCTCCCAAGGACCCACCGCAGGGCATAGGTTGGGGCCGGTTGATCATCTAGCGGGGGTTGGCGTGGCGGGACGAGATCTGCGAGCGCTGTTCAGCAGCAACGACCGGGGCATGGCAACGACGGAGGCGTTCACCAACCGCCAGCTGCAGTGGGAACTGATCGCGGCCGCGCTCGCCGAGCACCTGCGGCACACCGCCGACCGGGGCTTCGACGTCGAGGACCTCGAAGCCCCGCGCAACAACCTGATCGTGTTCCACGGCGTCGGCGGCATCGGCAAGACCACGCTCTCCCGCAAGCTCGAGAACGCGCTAGCCGGCGCCGAGCACCGACCCGCCCAGTGGGGGGAACCCACCTGGAGCGGCGAGCGGATCCTGCCCGTGCGCATCGACCTGGCCCGCTCAGCCAACACGGATTTCGAGCAGCTCGTGCTGACGATCCGTGCCGCGCTCGCTGAACTCGGCCGGCCGCTGCCCGCTTTCGACCTGGCCCTACGGCGCTACTGGGAGCAGCAGCACCCTGGGGAGTCACTGGAGGAGTACCTGCGCCGCGGCGGACTGGTCGGCCGGTTCGGTAAGGCGATGCCGCAGCAGATGCAGGCCGCTCTCGCGGACGTCGCCCAGGCGCTGCTGCTGCCGGGCAGCGTTGGCACAGCGGTGGGTGCGGTGGCCGGCTCCCTCACGAGGGCGCTGCGGGATCGGCGGCAGACTGTCCGCGCGCTCTCCGGGTGTGCGAGGCTCGCCGATCTGCTGGAGGCCGAGCCCGATCTGGAGGCGCTGTCCTTCTACCCGCACCTGCTGGCGTGGGAGCTGGCCCAGCTCCCGGCGGACAAGCGCGTGACGCCGGTGGTCCTGCTGGACACCTTCGAGGACGTCGGCGACCGGACCCACCGTGACCTGGAGCGCCTCATCCAGCGTGTGGTGTGGCTGATGCCCAACGCGTTCTTCATCGTCACCGGCCGCTCCCGGTTGCAGTGGGCCGAGCCTGCGTTGCAGGGCCAGCTCGACTACACCGGACCGGCGGCCTGGCCCGGTTTGGCCGCCACCGCCGTCGTACCGGCCGCCCGTACTGCGGCGACAGGGGCCGCGCGGAGCGGCGGGCGGCAGGTACTGGTTGGGGACTTCTCACCCGAAGACTGCGACGACTACCTCGCCCGCCGACTCGCCCGCGACGGCCAACCCCTCATCAACGCTGAGATCCGCCAAATCATCACCGACCGTTCCCACGGCCTGCCGCTCTATCTCGACCTGGCGGTGATGCGTTTCCTCGAGATCCGACGGACCGGTCGCGAACCCGTCCCGGCCGACTTCGACCATGACTTCGGCGCCCTGATCGCCCGGACCCTGTCCGACCTCACTCCCGAGGAGCGGCACGTCCTGCGCTCCGTCGCCCTGCTGGACGCCTTCGACCTCGCTCTGGCGACCCGGGCCGCGGGCATGTTGCACGAAGCGCCCGCGATGCGGCTGATCGAGCGGCCCTTCGTCCGCGAAAGCGCCTTCGGGCTGTGGCCCTACCACCTGCACGGCCTGATCCGCTCCACCGTGCGCAACGCCGACGACCAGGCCGACGACCGCTGGTCCCCGCGCGACTGGCACCAGGCCGCCGAACGTGCCCTCGCCGCACTCGGCGAGCAGTGGACGACGGGTACCGGGCGGGACCGGATGCTGCTCGTCAGCTGCCTACGCCAAGGCCTGGTGCTCGCCCGCGACTTCCGACTCGAGCTGGGGTGGCTCACGGAGGCGGCGTGGAGCTACGTGAGCGACTCCGTGTGGGAGCCGCTCGCCCCACCCACCCGGCCGGAGTCAGCCAGCATGGAGACAGCCGCTGACGCCCTGGTCGAGCTGCTCAGCACGCTCGCCCGGCGGCAGCACGAGCACCGGGAACACACCGCCGACCGGCTCGCCGCGGTCACCGGCACCGGGCTGCTTCCCGCCGATCTGCACGAGATGGCCGTCTACTACTTGGCCAAGGTTCAGCGCGACCTCGGCCGCTCCGGCGCCTCGCGCCGGGACATGCAGCTCGTCGCCGACGGCGGCGGCCGCCTCGCCCCTGCGGCCCGTCGCGGCCTGGCCCACCTCGCCCGCCTCGCCGGCGACTTCCCCACCGCGTACGACACCGCCCGCACGCTCGGATGGGAGGGCCGTCACCACCGTGTCGAGGGCGACATCTGGTGGCCCCACGGCGACATGAACCGCTCCGCCACCGCGTACGAAGCAGCCCGCTTGGAAGCCGAACAGCACGGCGTCGCCGGCGAACGCGCCACCTCCCAAGCACAGCGCGCCTTCGTCCTCGCGTTCACCAATCCAGAGCGTGCCGACGACGAGATTGAACTGGCCCGCCACCTCATCACCGGGCTCAACCTGCGCCAGACCGGCCACACCATCGAGATAGCCACCCTCGTACGCGACGCCGGAACACAGACGGACCTCGAGGACCGCGCCCGAATCCTTCGAGAAGAGATCCACACCTCCGGCATCACCCATGCCGCAGCCGCCCTCGAACTCGCCATGTGCTTCCACCACGCCGTGCTCGACAACGACCACGCGTTCACCACGGCCATCGCTCGCCTGCGCGACCTCCCCCAAGGCGGCGACCACGCGTACTACGTCGACATCGCCCACTTCATGGCCGGCCTCTCCCTCAACGGCGCCTCCGGGGCCCGGTGGCTGGACGGCGGGCAGCCCACCCGCAACCGCTGGCGCACGCTGGTCACCGCACGGCGCGAGTACCTGCGCAACGCGCGCTGAGAATGAAGTCGGCGGCCGTTTCCAGTGGAAACGGCCGCCGTTCCTGCGAACGCTGGCGGCTGGATGCGACGCAGTCAAGTGGGATTGAGCAGGGTGATGCCCGTTCCCGCGTACAGCTCGGGCTCAAGTGACAGAACCGTGAGCGGCTCGCCCGCCTTGACCGCCTGCCAGGCGATAGCTGCCGCGTGGGCCACTGGCCAGGCCACGCTCGGCCAGTCCATCGCATCGACGGCGTGCGCTGTGCTGAAGGGGACGTTCTCCGAGAAGCGCAGCGACGCCGCGTGCTTGCCCGCTCCTGCAATCTGACGCTCGGCAGCCAGGACGGACAGCGACGGGACCAGGACGCGACCGGTGCCGCGCGAGGCTTCGATGTACAGGCCGGTGAAGAACGGGTCCGCCTGATAGAGGGCGGTCAAAGCGGTGTGGTCCAGGACGGCCGTCAGATTCATGCGGCAGCGCTGCCCTGATGGGCCCGGATCTTCGCCCAGGCGTCTTGGCCGGCCTGTTCGACCTGCTCGGTGTACTCGATGCCGAGCTCCGAAGCGGCCTCGAGGGCGCGCTGCTCCCGCTCGGCAGCCGTGAGCTCGCGGGTAGCGAGCTCCTCCAGCAGCTCCGTGATGGTGGTGCCGCGCTCGTCGGCCAGGGCGCGCAGCCGGTCGCGCACCTTCTCGCTGGTCTTGATACTCGTCGGCTTACTCATGCCGACGATTCTACCGCCGGTAGAACTCATCAGTCCGGGTCCTGCCTTGTGGGCAGCCGTGGCACCGGTCGATGAGCGGCCGGCTTCTCGAGGCCTCGATCGATGTGTGGCCTGAGCAGTCCTCGATCCCGCTCGCCCCGCCCCGTAACTACGGCTTCCAGGTGCGCAGCAGGGCAGCGATGCGGGCAGCGGTACATCGGGGGTCGTAGAGCTCCTGGGCGAGAGCGGTGAGCTGGTCGCGGGTGGGGTCCGTGGGGATGCCGCTGGCATTGAGATACATGACGGCGACAGCGCAGGCGACGGTGAGGTTGGAGCCCTCGAGCCAGCGGCATCGGCCGAGGGTGTGGACCAGGGCGGCGGCGCGTGCGTAAGGGCCGCCGTACACGGGCTGTTCGAGTAGTTCGGCGCGGTGGCGAGCGACGGCGGCGAGCGGGACACCGAGGTCGTCGGGCGCCGGGTCGCGCTGGCCGGCGCGTTCGGCGACTTCCAGGATCCAGGACAGGTCGACGTGCAGGGCCATGCTCACGCAGCGGCGCTCCGGGCGTTCGGGGCGGGGGCGTGCTGCGTGTCGAGGTCGGCTTCGAGGTCGGCGAGGAAGTGGGCATGGCGGTCGATGAGGTGCTGGGCCGCGGCCATGCCAGCCGCCCGGGCGCCGGTGGTGTCCTCGGCAATGAGGCGTTCCACGTAACGGTTGAAGTCGAGGCCGCGGGCGGCGGCGGCGTCCTTGCCGGCAGCGAGCACATCGGGCTCGAGCCGGAGCTGGGTCTGCTTCTTCGGGCTGCTCACACCTAGAAGGTAGCAGGGTGGTAGCAGTAGGTTGGGCGTTCTGGTGAAATCCTTCCAGCCCCAGGTGAGGAATGGAGTCCGCGCAGCCTGCTCGACGAATGAAGATCGCCAGCGAAGCCTCTCCGCGGATGGGCCACCCCGCGCTTCTGAGAGCGCCGCGCCCGCTGATCTCCAGCACCCCGGAATCCAGGTCTCCGCCCACGACACCGAACGGACCTTCAAGGTCGTCGATGCGCAGCACGGCGTCCTCCGCTTCATGAATGGCCCAGGCGGCCGCGCGGACGGCGGAATCACTATCACCCTCTACATAAAAGGTGCCGTTCCAGCCTGGAAGGCCATGAAGCCTAGCTCGGCCTGCCGATGAGACGTGCTCCACATGCTCCTTCCAGCGATTCAGACGGGCTCGACACCGAGAGGTAGATCCGCCTGCCAAGACTTCAGCTTCAAGCTCAGTCATAACCTCAGCCTGCCTCGGAGCATCCGCCGTGCGTTCCGGCCAATCCAGAAGTGAGGCTCGATATCAGCCCGTCGCCAAGGCGGCCGGAGCTGGCCGGCAGCCCATCTCGCCATGCCCAGCCGAGGGACGCAGGGGAACATCGCGGGGTTCTCACGCCAGCCGCACCCCAGGATCCGCCGACGCGCACTGACCAGCGGCGGGGCTGGGCTGAACGTCGCGTGCCCGTTGGCAATCAAAAATCGAACAGGAGTAGCATTCCGGCTGTGGCGACGTACGACTTTCCCCGAGACCTTCACTCCGCGCAGACCCGCCTGCACCAGGCACGGGCTGAGTACGAGGAGCTGGGCCGCACCTTGCCGTGGTCGGTTGAACCCAGCGAAGGGTGGACGGCGCCCAAGGTGCTCTACAGCGACGGGGAACCCCGGAGCCTGCCGGCCAGCCCCGGCTACACGGACGAGCAGAAGGCCGCGGTGACCCGGCTGCGCCGCGAGCTGCTGGAGCTGTCCATCACGGTGTCAACACACCCGTACTGGGCGACGGTCGGCAAGGATGTTCTGGTGGACCGGCGCATGGGGCTCAAGCACGTCGACGACCCGGCCCTCGGCCAGGCCGGCGCGGAAGCGGCGTAGCCATGCCTGGCCTGCCGTCGCTGTCCCGCCTGGACCGTCTGCGCATCGTGGAGGAGTACCAGGCGTATCAGCTGGACCGCACCCGGCAGACAATCAAGCAGCTGGAAGAGCAGGAGCAGCATGAGCGCCGACGGCAGCGCGCGGCGCACGCCCAGTCTTCGTGGAAGATCCAGCCGAAACGGGCCGGGACGGACGCCCTCTTGCACCGGGGTTCCTGCACTCTCTACGAGGGACACGGCGCATTCATCAATGAATTGGAGGCCCGCACCGCGCTCAGTGAGCGCGACATCGGTCCGTGCCCCGTGTGCCGGCCGGAGACCGGCCTGACCTAGACGCTGGACTTCCGGCTGGTCTTCTTCGCCGGCTTCTTGGCCGGTGCCTTCGCGGCCTTCCGCTCGACGTGCCCGGCCATGTCGTGAACGCTCCCATCGTCGACTTGTCTGCGAGCGTGGCGGGCCTGCTCCATCGACTCCTTGAGCGCAGCCATAAGGTCCACAACGGGCGCAGCGGCCGGGGACGGTTCGGCGCCCTCGAGCTTCATCCCCTCGGCCTTGGCGGCAATCAGCTCCTGAAGCGCGTCCTGATAGTGGTCGCGGAACCCCTGGATGTGGTCCATGGCCATTGCCTCCATCAGGTCCACCGCAGCGTCGATCTCCTCATCACTCACCTCTACAGGGCGGGCGCCACCGCCTCCGGGGAGTGGATCTCATCCGGCCACCGCATGGAGTGCAGGACAATCGCGTCGCCCCGGACCCGCAGCAAGCCCAACCTTTCCCTGTTGTGCCAGGCATATTTCGCCACTGCAACCTTGCTGGACCGCTCCAAAGCCATGCGAAGCAACGTGTATGGCTTGGCAGCGACTCCTTCGGCGGCCAGGTAATACGAGTCGCCGATCCTTATGGGGTCGACACTCTCGGCGGGGACGAAGGCGACGATCTCGATCGCCTTCGCGGTCGGCAGCGGCAGCGCGTCCAGGTCGGCATCCGTGACCTCAACAACCTGGTCCTTGGAGATCTCGTAGCCGCGCCCGATTTCGTACTGATCCAAAACTTTGCCGTCGAGTTCACAGACCTTTTGGTAGCGAATCCGGCCCATATCCGCCTCGTGGTAGAGGTGGAACGCGATGTTGTGGTTCTCCGTGGCACTCAGGACCCGAATAGGGATCGTGACCAGCCCAAACGAAATGGCTCCACTCCATACAGGGCGCGGCATGACGACCTCCAGCATGTGGGAAATCCAGCCTAATGTGGGGTCTGTGGGATCTCAGATCGGCTGGCCGAATCTCACGGCCGATGGCCGTTCCGTGGCCGATCGGCCACGAAGCTGAGACTGGCTGACCTGTTCACTCGTTGGAGAGTGAAACTGCCGTCACACTCAGTGTTCGTCGTAGCGATGGTGAAGCCCTCAAGGACCAGGCGTGGGGAGCCGCCTCGGTTGATCTGCTGCGTTCGGCCGCTCCGTGGCGGACGTTCCGCTGGCACAGGGGACAAAGTCACTACTCGGGGGTCTACTGGTCGGCGACGACACGAGGTCACGTGATCTATGAGGCGCGCCTGGAACTCGCTCGTCTCCTGTTTGCTGACTCTGACCCCTTGATGCTCAGCACACCCAGCGGGCGCCCACGAGCTCAATCACCGCCCGCGCAAGACCCACGGCTACCGACTTCGGCACAGGTCTACGCTGGCCTTCTGAACAGCGGTGATGCGCTGACCGCTTGAGCTCGCCATTGTTATCGGACACTACGGCTCGCACCATTCAGCCTGCTTCCGCCAGAGGGCGAGGCTGTGCCGGGCGAGCAGGGTGTGGGGGTGGTCGGGGCCCGGCGCTCGCAGGGAGTCGGCCAGCAGATCGGTAATGGCGGCGGCGGCTCCGGCCGCATCCCCCGCACCCCGCCATAAGGCGAGGTTGTGCTGGGCGAGCAGGGTGGCGGGGTGGTCGGGGCCCAGCACCCGCAGGGAGTCGGCCAGCACTTCACCGGTGGCAGTGGCGGCCCCGGCCGCATCCCCCGCCTGCCCCCGCCAGAGGGCGAGGTTGTGCCGGGTCGCCAGGATGTTGGGGTGGTCGGGCCCCAGCGCTTTCAAGGAGTCGGCCAGCACTTCGGCAATGGCGGTGGCGGCCCCGGCCGCATCCCCCGCGTGCCCCCGCCAGTGGGCGAGGTAGTACCGGGTGACCAGAGTGGCGGGGTGGTCGGGGCCCAGCGCCCGCAGGGAGTCGGCCAGCACTTCCGCAAACGCGGTCGCGGCCCCGGCCGCATCCCCCGCCTCCCCTCGCCACCGGGCGAGGTTGTGCCGGGCGAGCAGGGTGGCGGGGTGGTCGGGGCCCAGCACCCGCAGGGAGTCGGCCAGCACTTCACCGGTGGCACTGGCGGCCCCGGCCGCGTCCCCCGCCTGCCCCCGCCAGTGGGCCAGGTTGTGCCGGGTGGTCAGGGTGTCGGGGTGGTCGGGGCCCAGCACCCGCAGCCGGTCGGCCAGCACTTCGGCCGTGGCGGTGGCGGCCCCGGCCGCATCCCCCGCCCGTCCCCGCCAGAAGGTGAGGTCGGCCCGTGTGGTCAGGGTGTCGGGGTGGTCGGGGCCCAGCACCCGCAGCCGGTCGGCCAGCACTTCGGCGAACGCGGCGGCGGACCCGGCCACATCCCCCGCCTCCCCTCCACCTCTCCAGTAGGCGAGGTTGTGCCGGGTGGTCAGGGTGTCGGGGTGGTCGGGGCCCAGCACCCGCAGCCGGTCGGCCAGCACTTCGGCCGTGGCGGTGGCGGCCCCGGCCACATCCCCCGCCTCCCCCCGCCAGTAGGCGAGGTAGTGCCGGGCGGACAGGGTGCAGGGGTGGTCGGGGCCCAAGTTCTGGCGGGCGGCGATGTGCAGGTCCTGGAAATTGGCGCGGGCGGCGGTGACGAGTCCGGTGTGGCCGAGGCTGTTTCCGGTGTGGAAGAGGACCGGGTGGGCGTCGGGCTGCCACAGGGCGTCTGCGGCGTGGGCGTTCAGGGCGGCGGTGTTGGCGCGCAGAGCCTGGCCGAGGGCAGTGTCGCGTTCGACCTCGGGCCAGGCCTCATACAGGGCGTCGGCGCAGGCGCGGGCCGCCCTGCCGCGTACAGCAGGGCTTAGGGCTTCGCGGGTGGCACGTTGGACGAGGTTGTGGACGCGTACCTCCTGGTGAGGGGTGTTGGGGGTGTGGTCGGCCAGGCTGAGCCGCTGTAGGCAGCGCAGCGCGTCGGCCGCATCGTCCTCCCCGACCGCGCGCGGGGATGCGTCGGGATCGGTGCCGCTGTGGGGGGTGCGGTGTTCGTTGAGGTAGGCAAGGGCCGGGGGTGAGGTCAGGACGGTGGCGGGGATGCCGTTGGGGTCGAGCAGGGCCACCAGGTGGAGCATGGGGCGGGCCAGGCCCGTCGGGCGGAGCCGGTCGGCGTGTTCGATGGACAGGGACCAGGTGGCGGCCACCGTGGCGCGGTGGGCGTCGGGCAGGCCGCTGTCCTCGGGGACCAGGTCGGGCAGGGTGCGGGCGCGGTCGGCCAGCCGTACGCGGTAGGTGGCGCAGTCCAGGTGGAGGTCGAGGAGATAGGTGACCGCCTGGGCCAGGGCCAGCGGCAGATGGCCCAGGTCGCGGGCGAGCTCCTCGACCTGCCCGGGGTCGTCGTGGCGGCCTTGGGCGGCGAGTTTGGCCCTCAGGTAGCCGACGGCCTCGCCCTCGGTGAACAGGCCGACATCGATGAGGTGGCCGGGCAGGGCGGCGTCGCGGCGGCGGGTGGTGACCACAGTACGGCCGTTCGGGCGCGCGGGCGGCCACAGGTCACCACCCCGTCCGTCCGTGCCATTCAGGTGCGCGGGGTCACTCACGTCGTCGAGCACGATCAGCCATCGCCGGTCGGTGGACTGGGCCCAGGCCAGGAAGCGGACGGCGGCCCGCTCAGGGTCGTCGAGACCGGCGCGTTGAGGGTCGTCGGGGTCGGTCACCGTCACAGCGGCCTCGGCGTAAGCGCTCAGGACCGCGTCCCGGCTGGTCGCGGTGACCCACACCAGCAGATCCACCGCCCCGGCCTGCCACGCGGTGCGGGCGTGGTGGGCGGCAAGCTGAGTCTTGCCGACCCCACCGGTCCCGGACAGCACCTGGCACAGCACCGCCGTCCCGCCCCCGGCCACCGCTCGCTCCAATGCATCGACGGCATCGCGGTGCTGGAAACAGTCCGCCTGCCGCGGGACCACGCCGACCAGCCGCGGCCAGGAGAGCGGCGCCCGCGGCGCGGCGTGGTGCGTCACCGAATCGGCGCGGCCGACCACCAGGGCGCCGGACTGCGCGTAGAGCGATGTCTGCGCAGAGATGTGCGGGGCCTGGCTGGCGCCGGGTGCGGTCAGCGCTGCTCCGGACCCGGCATCGGAGGGTTTTGGAGGGTCACATCGCCCATGCGCAGGGCGGCCGCCGACCCGCGGTCGGCCTTGATGTCGGCGTTGCCGCCGATGGCGATGCCGTCGTCCCCGGCCGTGACTGCGCCGGCGGCCTGCCGGGCCACCAGTTCGCGCAGTTGCCCGGCGGCTTCCTCGCGGTCCGCCTCGCCCAGACTCTCCAGTAGGTCCTCGCACCGGGCCTGCCAGGATGCTTCCAGCCGGGTACGGACCTGGTCGGCGCCACCGGGGTCGGCGCGGTCCAGTTCGAGAGCCGACCGGTCCAATCGTTCCAAGACCACCTGGGCTTCCCGCGCGTCCCGGCGCCCAAAGAGCAGGGCCGCCCGGTCCCGGAATCCCGACCACACCTCGGTGCCGGCCGCCGAAGCCACCGCCGCCCCGAACGCCGAAGCCAGAACAACCAACGCCTGATCCAACATGCCATCCCCCCGCAAGACGGCCGGCCCCATGTCCCTATGCCGGTAAAGCGTACCGAGCCGGGCACCTCGCCGAACCGCCTCGGCAGACTTTGCTTTTTTTGGGGGCAGATCGCGCGACGGCCGTCAGGCGTCTGCCCGGTCTGCGGCCGGTGTCGCGCTGTGCGCGAACAACGCCGCACCACGACGGCCTGACGGCACCGCATCGCAGGCCCAGCAGGTCAGCGCCCACCCGCCGATTCCGAGCGCCTGTCGCCGGACCGTCCACACGAGGAGCGTCGGTAGTCGATCACGGTGTCCAAAGAGTCGTTGTCCGGTGGTGTTCCAGCCGATCCGCCTCGGCCTTCCGACGGCGGCCACAACCGACGGCGCGAAAGGGATCGTGTGACCTGCGCAAGCCCGTGTGTGGAAGAGGAAATGGCCACGCTCTTGAGACAGGAGCGTGGCTAACGTCATGAGACAGCCCGAAGAACAGCAGGTCACGGCCACTCGACATGGCAAGGAAGCTGAGATCCCACAGGGTCTCAAATTCCGTGTCAATTTCTCGGGCGCAGTCTCACGCCGATGTCATGTCGCAAGTCAGCGGCTTGCCTCGAACACGAGAGCTGAGGAAATGACACGGACCTTGAGACGACCGGCGGATGACACGGCGTGAGACGCCAGGCAGAACCCCAGGTCACGGCGCTGCCGCATGACACGAAGCCTGAGAACCTACATAAAACGGACACGCGTGAGCGACCCGTGGAGCCGGTGGCTTCGAACGAGGTCGGCACCGTCGCGGATACCGCGCTGGCATCGTGGATGACTCCCGCCCATGTGGGGTGGCGTTCAGGGCGGCGGGAGGTGCGTGGTGCGGTCCTGTCGCGCTGCTGTGCGCAGTGCCGCGATGACGGCCGCCGTCGTCGGGTTGGTCGTCTCCGTGTGACGGATCGCGGCGAACAGGCGGCGCAGGATCGGGTGGTCCTCGATGGGCGCCGTGCGAATTCCGGGTCCGACCGGGTCGATGGCCGTCCGGGGGGCGAGCGCGGTGGCGAGGCCGGCTCGTGCGAGGGTGAGCTGGGCAGCGATGTCAGCGGTGACGTAGCGCGGCGTGGGGGTGAAGCCGGCCTGGTGACAGGCATGCAGGATGGCCTGTCCGCATTCCGTGGTCGCCGGTGGCACGACGAGGTCGTGCGTGGCCAGTTCGCGCAGGGCGACGGGACGCTGGTCGGATCCGTCGGCGGCGGTGACGACGAGCAGCGGATCGTCGAGCAGCGGCGAGACCCCGATGCCCTTGGGTGCGGTCTCCGGCAGGTGGTGGTACCGCTGCCCCAGCACCACATCGACGGTGCCGAGCGCGAGTTCCCGCAGTTGCGCCTGGTCGGTGACGAGACAGGTCACGGCGAGCTCAGGATGACCCGCCCCGTACCGGTGAGCGGCTGGCCGCCGTCCGCGTCGGCGGGTAAGTCGGCCATCGGTTACCCGGCCTGGCGCTGCGCGGGGACGGTCGCCTTGCCGTCCCGGTTGTTCCAGGCGTCCAGAACCTGCTTGGGGATGGAGCCGACCTGGGAGACGGCCATCCCCTGGGTGTGGGCCCAGGCACGGATCTCGTCACGCCGGCGCTTGTCGGCGAGCGGCGATGCCTTGGCCGGAGGAGGAGTCTTGGGCCGCTTGCCGGCGTTCTTGAGCTGCCGCAGTTTCGCCTGGGCTTGCAGGAGCTGCTCGGTTACCGCGGCGACTTCCCTTTCCGCCGCTTCGACGGCGGCGGCGCCCTGCTTGAGCTGCTGCAGTTCACTCAGGCCAGTGCGGATGCGCTTGGCGAGGTTTCGGATGCGGGCACTGTGGTTGTTTTCGCCCCAGGCCAGGGCCTCGAGCACCTGCGCCAGCTGCGGGTCGGCTCCCTCGGTGGGGGCCTTCTCGTGTTTGGTGTTGGCGGTGGTCAGCTTCTGGGCCTTGGCGTGAGCCTCGGTCAGGCCCTCGATCTCGGCGATGGCGGCGATCTGGCCCACGCTCACGTTCGGGAGTCGCTGGTGGATTTCCTCGGCCGGAGTCTGGTTCTTCAGCATGATGACGATGAGGTCGCGGTCGGCGTCGGTCACTTCGACTCCTTCTCGGCGGTGGGGGTGAACTCGCGGCGCAGCTTGGAGCGCCGCTTGCTGGTAGTGCCGGCCCAGATGGCCTCGCCGGCGTCTTTGGGGTGGTCGATGGCCCAGGCGAGGCACGCTTCACGGGTTCGAATCGGGCAGCGGCCACAGGCCAATTGGGCGGCGACTCGGTCGTTGGTGTCCTCGTTGGTCCACCAGTCGGGGTCGGCGCCTGGGGCCTGGCACGGCTCGGTCCCGGTAAACCGCGGGAACGGTGCGAGACGAGCGCTCACGAGGTCGCTCCGGTGGGACGGACGGTGTGCATGTCGCCGCTGACGTCGGCGTGGGTGTGGGCTCCGTCGCCGAGTTCGCTGGCGCGCTGGTCGGCGATGCGGTTATTGTCGAGCCTGCTGACGGAGACCGATTCCAGGATGGTGGCCGGACGGCCGGTGCACAGGCGGCAGGCGGTCAGAAGCGTCGTACGGGCTGGGGCGGTGGTCATGCGTTCCACACACCCTTCGGGCGTACGTTGTCGATGCCGCCGACGGTGGGCAGCAGGAACTCGAAGGGCTCCCAGCTCGCGAGTTGGTACAGCTCCAGCAGTTCGGTGCCGAATTCAGCCTCGGCGCCTGTGAAGTGGTCGTCGAGCGCCTGGTGCTCGTGCCTGAGCTTGTTGTGCTGGGGCGTGTGGGGGTCCGGGGTGAGGTAGGCGACGACGATGCCGGTCTCGGTGCGCTCCAGGACGTACAGCCGTCGCACGGGCGCCTCTTCAGGGTCGGCGTCGTCACGTCGGACCCAGGTCTGGCGGGTGGCGGCGATCACGGCAGGGTCGCCGGCGTCGGCCGCGTCGGTGATCCGCTGGTAGGCGTCGGTGCGGGTGATCTGCTCGCGATCGACGAGATCGTTGACCTGGGCGCTGAGGTGGTCGCCAAGGGCCTGGCCGCCGATGAGGTCGTTGAGGGTGGCGAGGTTCGTCATGAGCGGGCTCCGCTCTTGCAGGTGCGGTCGGGGTCGACGGCAGCCAGCAGGCGCTGGAGGGCGGAGCCGGCGTAGGCGCGGCGGTAGGTGGCGGGCAGACCGCAGTTCCAGCAGTCGGCTTCCTCGCCGCGCCAGGCGACGTCGCAGTGGGTGCGGGAGCACACGAAGTCCTGCGGCTGGGGGCGCAGCCGGGGGCTGCGGTGCGCGATGCTCCGCATGATCGCGGCGACGGTGCGTGAAGCGCTGGTGTTCGGCCGGCGCCGGGTGCGAGTGGTGGCGTGCATGATGGGGGTCTCTCTTTCTCGCTTCTGCGGGGTTGAGGGCCCGGGACGGCCGGCGGTTTCTCAGGACCTTGGCGGCCGTCCCGGGGCGTATCTACTGGATGCGTTCGTGCAGCTCGGCCTGGTTCCAGTCCAGGTCCCAGCCCGGGCGCAGGGCGCGGGCGGACCAGTCCCACTTGGCGTTACCGGCGGGGATCTCGTCGCCGTCCTGCTGGCGGCGTACGGCTTCGCGGTAGACGTCCTGGGCGGCCTTGAGGGCCTCGGCTCGGTCGGTGGCAAGTCCGGCGAAGACGTGCCACCCGGTACGGCCGGTGTCGTCCTTTATCGGGACGTCGATCTCCCACAGGCTGCGGTGCTTCATGCGTCGACCTCCGGGACGTGCGCGGCCGTCAGGGTGAGCGGGGTGACGAGGTAGCCGGTGGAGCTGTCTTCCTGTGTCTCGTCGTCCTCGCCGGGGTAGAACACGGCCAGCTCCTCGACCGCCTCGTCGTCGCCGAAGTCGGGGATCCAGGTGAGGATCGCTCCGGTGGGCAGGCCTTCGCGGGTGCGGAGGTCCTCGCCGTGGGCGCGGGCGGCGTCGCGGTTGGTGTAGAGGCCGAGCGGCAGCTGGCCGTGCTCGTACTCTGCGCGGTAGATGGTCAGCTCGACCGGCTCGCCGGGGGCCAGCTCGGTGATGCCGGGGAAGACGGCCTCGGCGGCGGCCAGGCGCTGCTCCAGCATCTCGATGTGGGCGAGCAGCTGCGGCACGCCCTGGGTCGGGTTGCCGGTGCTGGCGGCGGTGCGCAGGCGGATGTCGTGGACCAGGTCGCTGCGGTCGGTGGGGGCCGCGGGCGCCGTGCGGGTCAGGGTGGTCGGGGTCACGAAGTGCTCCGTTTCGGGTGACGGTGGCGGGCCGGGCTGTCCGGTCCCCCGCGTCGTCCGGGCCGGTGGCCTGCGGACCGGACGACACGGCCAGGTGGACAGATCAGGGCTGGGGCGTGGCGTTCGGCAGGTCGATGCAGCTGCTGGCGGGGAAGACGGTGCCCTCGAGGCGGATGCCGGTTGGCAACACCAGGGCGTGGTGGGCCAAGGCCTTGGTGAGCACGGGCCACAGGAGGCTGTCTCGTCCGTACTGGGGATCGACGACGGTGATCGAGGCGGCGTTCGTCAGGGTGGTGAACAGGTCGCGGTCGATGAGGCGCGCCGACCACAGGACGCGCAGGTACTCCGGCGGGACCGCGCCGAAGATCGTGTAGTCCTGCCCGTCGACCTTCGTTACCGGGATGTCCGAGCCGGGATGGTCGACGCATACCAGCAGCCCGGCATCCCGCGCGGCGGTCGTGATGCAGCGCACCAACTGCTGGTTGTCCCGGTGGATCCAGCCGATCACGGCGGCCCGCTGCTCCCACAGGTCACCGTCGCTGCCGCGCTCGATGAGGCCGGGCTGGGAGTTGTCGGTGAGGTAGCCGGCACGGTTGGCGGCCGCCAGGATCGGCACCAGGTGCGCGGTTTCCTTGTCGGGCCCGTAGTTGGGCGTGGCGCAGCTGGGATGGGAGGCGACCTCGCCTTCGAGCCAGAGGGCGGTCAGGTGGCCGAGGTCGGCGATGGAGCGGGCGGCGCGCCAGCGAGCGCGGTCGGTGCGGGTGATCCAGGGGAGTCGGATGCGCATGGTCGTCGCTTCTTCCGGTGGATCAGGCGGGGAGGCGGGAGGCGAGGGATTCGGCGCCGTGGGCTTCGACCTCGCGGCGGTCGATGAGCCGCTCGTACTGCTTGACCTGCCGGCGCGGCAGCTTTTCGACGTCCCAGCAGTGCCGCAGGTACGCGATGTGCTGGGCGCGGGCCTGGGTGTTGCCGAGCTGGTGGGCGTGGGTGAGCTCGTGGACGACGGTGTCGTTGATGTCCCTCTCGGCGCGGGCCTTGCGCAGGTTGATGGGGATGACCACGCCGTTGGGGGCGAGCACGGTGATGCCGTACCTGCTGCGCCGGCCTCGGCGGCACTCGCGCCGGTGCGCGGCCTGGATCCGGTCGGACACCCCGGGGACGAGGGCGAGTTCGGTGTCGGCCGTGAGGGCCGACCAGCGGTTGAGGTCCCCGACCATGACGAGCTGCACCGGGGGCAGGGCGCCGAAGCGGCCGGCGACCAGACGCGCGGCGTCGGGGGCGATGGACTCGGTGTGCTTGACGAGGCGGCGCTGGAAGTAGGAGACGCTGTCGCTGGTGACGGTGAGCATGGCGTGGCCTTCCTGGAGCGGGGCGGGATGTGCGGGCGGTCAGCGGGCGGCGCGGGCGCGGGCGGCGGCGACGAGGAGCGCCTGGTGGACCTGCGCCTCCGTGCGAGTGAGCTGGTCGTTCCAGCCGGGGAGCGAGCGGGAGCCGGTGGCGACGAGCAGGTGGGTGTTGGCCTCGGAGGCGGTGGCGCGGGTGCCGGTCCCGGAGCGGATCAGGTCGCGCTCGGCGCCGAGGAGGCACACGCCTCGGCGGGACTCCATGACGAACTGGGTCCAGCCGCGGGTCTTGATGTGCTCGGACGTGGCTTCCAGGAAGTCGGCTGGGGCGATGGCCCGGTCGGGACTTGGCATGCGTTCGGCAGCGAGATGCCAGGTGACGCGCAGGGCCCCGACCAGCAGGACGCCGGCGCAGAGGGTGGTGTGCTTGAGCAGCCACCAGGCGGCCCGGGCGGTGATGACCGACGCCTTCTTCAGGAAGCGGCCGGTGGCGGAGGGGGTGTGCGGGTCGGACGGGCACGGCCCGGTGACGATGCCGGCCTGGCGGATGAGGGTGTCGGTGTCCGGGAGGGTGATGGCGGGCCTGGCCGGTGTGGCGTCGGCGAGTGCGGCGGCCAGTTCTTCGGCGAGCGCTTCGGCGAAGGCTGCGTCGACTGCTGCGGCGAGGGCCGCTTCGGACCAGAAGGTCCGCGGAGCGGTCGCGGTCGCGGAGGCGGGCATGGCGAGGCCTTCCTGTCTGGGCATGGGTCGAGTCGGGAGAGATCCGCGGGGCGGGCGGCTGAGTGGTTGGCGACCTGGCGGCCGGCCCCGGGAGGGAGGAGTGTGAGTGGATCAGCGCGGTCGTCGCCGGCCGGTTTTGCGCAGCTCGTGGGTGTGGCACAGGGCGGGCCCGATGAAGAGGCTGATCCCGTTCACCGTCCACCTGCCGCCAGTGAGCGGACCCGGCGGGACCTCGTCCACAATCCGGCCGGTCCTGCCAGTCGCGCGGGGGTCGTCCTCGCAGGAGGTAATGCGTACCTCGTCACCTGCCTGGAACATCGTCACTCTCCTGATCCGTCGTTGACGGCAAAAGAGGCGTAGTCGCCGGGCGGGTAGAGGTAGTTGGACAGTGCGCCCTCGGCCGCGACGGCGACGGCGCCGAGTCCGGCGATAGCCGCAGCGGCGACGGTGCTGTGGTCGGCGGCCGTGGAAGCGAGCAGGGAAGCGGCCTGGCTGGCGCGGCGGGCGCCGGCGGGCGAGCCGTCCGAGTTCGTCATCGCGTCGTACGCGGCGGAGCGGAGGCGGTCACGCAGAGCCATGGCTTACTCCTCGTACTGGTCGGGTCGGGAGGTCCGGGGGCGGCCGGCTGAGTTTTGGCGACCTGGCGGCCGGCCCCGGGGCGGGTGCGTTAGCTGTACTTCTTGGTCTGCTTGAGGATGTAGTCGCGTGTGACGCCGAGGACTTCGACAGCGTCGGTGCGGGCGCCGTGGTACGCGCCGTCCAGCTGGGCTCCCACGGTTTTCCACAGTTCTGCGTCGGCAGCCTCGCGGAGCTTCTCGGTGTCCTCGAAGACCTTGTCTCGCTTGGCCTTGGCGGCGGCGAGCGTGTTCTTCAGGTCCTCGCGGGCCTTGGCGATGTCGCCGGATCGGGGGGTCATGGTTCTGCTCCTCGCGGTGATGAGGGACGATGGTTCCGGCCCCCTGCTCCGGTTGGAGCGGGTTGGGAGGCCCGGGGACGGTGGGCTGAGTTTGGCGACCTGGCCGCCGTCCCCGGGGCGTAACTACTGTGGGTACTTCTGGTAGGTGCCTCCGGTCTCGAGCGCGTCGAGCTCGCTTCGGTATCCGATGGTCTTGTCGGCGTTGCGCAGGTGCAGGACGGCGGCGAGCAGCCGCTGGTTCTCGTCTTCGTCGCCGCGGGCGGCGTACTCGGCGGCCAGGTTCCGCAGCGTGGAGAGCAGTTCAGGCACCAGGTTGCTGGCGCGCAGGCTGTCCAGGACGTCGTCGATGTCGGCGCCGTTGTCGATGTCGGCGCGCAGCTGGGTCAGGCACTCGGCGAGCTCGAACGTGATGTCGCCGTCCCAGCGGTCGGGGTCGATCAGGTCAATGACGTACTCGGCGACGGCGTCGGCCGTGGTCTTGATGCCGAGGACGGCGACGGCATACAGCAGGACCGTCCAGTCGTTGGCGGTGGTGAGCCAGGCCGGGCCGGTGTGGGTAAGCCACAGGCCAACCGTGATCAGGATGGTTGCGCCGGCGGCCGGATCGGTGAGTCGGCGCGCTCGCTTCAGGGCGCGAACGGTGAGGCGGCGGGCGGTGCCGGTGGTGGGGCGCGGCTGGCCGGCTTCGGCGGAGATGTGTGCCACGTGCTGCTCCTTCGGTGAAGTGGTGCTGCGGGCTGCGGGTGGGGAGGCCCGGGGCGGCCGGCCTGAGTGTTGGCGACCTGGCGGCCGCCCCGGGGCGGTGGTGTTACCAGACGCGGCCGTTGTGGGTGGAGGTCTTCCGGTCCAGGTGGTTGGCGCCCCGGACGCGAATGTTGCCGTTGTGGGTGCGGGCGGCGAGCCTGCCGCTGGAGGCCGGGGTGGCGGTGATGGTGACGTCGCCGTTGTGGGTGCGTGCGAAGCCGCGCTGGCCGTTGTAGGCGCCGATGGTGATGGAGCCGTTGTGGGTGCTGGCCTCCAGCTCGATGTCGACGCGGTCGACCAGGACGGAGCCGTTGTGCGTCTCGGTCTCCAGGGTCTCGACGCCTTCGGTCTGGACGGAGCCGTTGCGGGCGTCGACCGTCAGGCTCTTGAGGTCACCGCGGACCGTTGTTTCGGCGTTCTTGGTCTTGACGGCGAGGGAGGAGCTGGCCGGGAGGGTGACGTCGATGGTGAGGGTGCCGCTGCCGGCGACGACGGTGCCCTGGTCGGCGACGACGCTGCCGCCGGAGACGATCCTGCGGCCGCCGATGGTGATGTCGCCGCCGCTGATGACCACGCCGCTGCTGCTGCCGATGACCATGCTGTCGCCGCCGAAGCTGAAGACGCTGCCACCGGTGCTGAAGACGGCGCCGGCGTTGGTGTCGTCGTCGGGGACGACCACGTGGAGCTTGGTGCCGTTCTCGGTGAAGGTGGTGTTCGTGACGGCCTCGGCGATCGGGCCTTCGGTGTCGGTGGTGTGGACGGTGACCTGGGCCTGAGTGGCGTGCGGGTCGACCGTGACGTTGAGGCGGCCGTTGGAGACCTTGACCTCCAGCTCGATGGCTCCGGCGTGGGCGGCGGTGCGGTTCTTCTGCGTCACTTCTGCTTCTCCTCGTTGGGTGCGGTTGGAAGGCCCCGGGGCGGCCGGCTGAGTTGGCGACCTGGCGGCCGCCCCGGGTGCTTGCGACAACCCAATAATGCATACTCCGAGTATTCATTTCAAGAGTATGCATACATCGAGTTCGGGTTTCTTGTGTTCTGGCTGGTCAGACGACTACCGATTAGCTCGATCAGGTGCGGCCTCCACGGGTGACGCGCGTGGTGGGGGCGTTGTTCGTACCGGCGACTTGCACGCCGCCGGAGTTGCGGGTGGCAGCCGAGCTGACCGCGTGCCGGACGGCGGCGGCCTGGTCAGCGGTGAGCGGCCCACCGCCGCCAGCGGGGGAGTTGACGCGGATGGGCTGGTTGTTGTCCCCGTCGACCGTGACGCCCTGGCCGGTGACGGGGGTGCGACCGCCGCTCTTCCCCGTCGCCGTGCCGACGGTGCCCGGGCAGGCGCGGCGTGGCGGAGTCTTGCCGGTCCGCGCCCGCTCGGCCTTGCGCTCGGCGGCAGCCATCGCCGCGGCGGCGGGGCCGGCGCATTCGGTGCAGCCGATGCTGATGCCGGGTGCGGTGATCCGGCCACTGTCCTCGCAGACCAGGCAGGCCGGGCCCTCTTCGGGGGCGGGCATGCCATAGGCCCGGCGGTACTTGGCGACCGAGGGAATCCTCAGCTCGGGCTCGGGATCACCCTTGCGCTTCCTGCCGCTGCCGGTACCGGCCGACTTCCCAGTCTTCGGCGGGTCGGCGGGTACGCCGCCGGCCTGGAGGTTCCAGGCGCCGCGCAGGACGGCGGAGACGGGAGTGAAGGCGAGATTGAGGGCCTTCTTCTTCGCCTTTCGGATCGGAGTGCGCACCGCGCGCCTGATCCGGGTTTTGGCCTTGCGCTCGGCGTACTTGGCGACGTACTTGGCGCCGGCGGTGATCTCGGCGGCGTAGTCGATCGGAGGCGGCGGCTCCTCACCGAATCCGGCGTCGATGATCCACAGCGCCTCGGGCTGCGTGTCGACGTAGCCGTGGAGCTCGGCGCAGGTGCGGAAGTGGCCGGAGTCGACGAGGGGTTCGGGCCAGAGGTGACCAGCAGGGCAGAGGACCTGGACGACGTCCTGGGCGCCGCGCTCGCAGAAGAGGGTCAGGCCGGTGTCGGCGGCGCAGATCGGGCAGGTGACGGGGAGGGTCTGCCAGACGGTCCGCAGGGTGTGGGCCGGGTCCTGCTGCAGGTACATGAATCGACGCTCGGCGGTGATCCGGTAGTAGCCGGCGGCGGGTTCGTTGGGCCGCAGCGGGTTGAAGGTCATAACAGACTCCCGTGATCTTTCGGGCGGGGAACGGGCAGGAACCTGGCGAAACGTGCAGGTCAGAGCGGGGGAACGCTGCTGGAACGGGGGCCCGGGGGCGGAACACTGTTCCCGATCTCTCGAGGTGTTCCGCCCGCGTTCTCGAGCTGTTCCGGGCCGCTGACCTGCATGTTCCTCACGCGTTCCGGTCAGTCAGGAGCCGTCTGGGCCCTCGCCGGTGATCTTCTTGAGGCCCCGCAGGCAGTAACCCTTGACCGTGCCCGCGCCGGGGCGCGGCCGGTAGCAGTCGGTCGTCCAGGACTTGCCGACGGGGGCGAGCACCGCCTTGATCGCTGCCTTGAGCGCGGCGGCGCGGGCTGCCTCCTGTTCGGCGGTGTCGTCGCCGTCGAAGGCGGCCAGGTCCCAGCGGTCGGGGTCGAGCTGGCCGAGGCCGGCCGCGATCTCTTCCAGCTGCAGGCCGCTCGGGTCGCTGAGCGCCTGGAAGACCTGCCGGATGGAAGTGATCAGCTGCGGGACGGTGTCCTGCGCCTCTCCCCCGGTCACGAACGTCTCGGCGCTCGCGTCCATCAGCTGCTTCAGCGTGATGCGGCTGAACTTCGCTGACTCGGCGTCGATGCCGACCAGGCCGGCCGCCGCCCGCTCCTTGCCGCGGCGCAGCAGCTCGTCGTCAGTGGCGTAGCACGCGCGGTACGGGATGGGCTCGCAGTAGGCGCTGCCGGCCATCACGTACGCCACGGAGGCATCGTTGAGCTGGTCACCCATGGCCGGCGTGAGCCGGTCCGCGCGCCAGCCCTGGGCGAGCATGCCGTCACCAAGGATCTGGACGACGTCGTCCTTGTCGCAGGCAGCGAGCACCTGAACGGGCAGCTCGACGAGCCACGTGTTGTCCTTGACCTTCTCTTTCGTGACGCCCTGCCCGGCAATGATCTCCGTGACATCGCTCTTCGCCGAGGTGATCGCCAGTTCGGCGAGCATGCCGTCCAGGTCCCAGGACACCTGCCGCTTGACCTCCTCGCCGTAGTAGCCCTTGCGGCTCTCGCGGACCAGGGCCGGGAACTCGTCGACGACGACCGTGATGCCGGGCCGCTCGCGGGAGGTGACCCAGTTCTCCCCCATGCCGAGCGGGGTGAACAGAGAGGGACGGCCCTTGCCGATGTCCAGCGCCCACTGCAGGGCGGCCCGGGCCTGGGCCGGAGTAGTCGCTACGACATGCATCGCATGGCGCAGGCCCCCAAAGCCGGATCCGGCACTGCCCAGGTCGATGCCGATGATGATCTGGTCCTCGGTCGCGGTGAGCGCGTCCAAAATGGCCCGCAGAATCGTGGACTTTCCGGAACGGCTGGCGCCAACAACATTGACGTTGGTCCGGCACATCGGCAGGGCCAAGGGACGGCCGGCCATATCGGCGCCGATCTGGGCCTTGTGAATGTCCTTCGTGGAAACCGACTGTGCTGCGCGGTAGGGGAGTTCGGGAACGGCCTGCCAGGGATTGTCGCCGGGCACGCGAATGACGCAATAGTTGCGGGACTGTGCCGACTGCTGCAGCAGGATGCTGCCGGTCCGCACGCCGGGCAGACAGGCCTCCAGCAGGTCAAGCCCGGCGGAGATCTTCTCCGGGCTCATCCGTTCCAGCCAGACGTGGATCTCAAAGCCCCAGGCGTGCGGGTCGACCCGCAGCGCGGAGAGGGTGACCTTCAGGTCCTCGGTCAGGGCCTGGCGCACCATCTGCTCGAACATCCGCGGCGTCATACCGACGCTGACCTCCTGGGGGACGCCAGCCTCGATCTGCTCCAGCTTCTCCATCTCCTCCTCCGTCACTTCGACGTCGCGGCCGAGCCAGGAGGCGCCAGCAAGGTTGAGCACCAGAGCGCCGAGGAAGCCCCACACGTCCGCGAATCCGTACGCCGCCGCATCGGCCACGACCAGCGGGCCGTAGGTGACGCCCGCGCGGATCGCGACGACCTTCTGCGCGTGCTTTTTTGCGCTCTGCGCGACAACCAACTGCTTGCCGGCCTCCAACTGCAGCGCCTGGGCCCCGGCCCGCTTCTTGTCGCGATGCCGCAGCGCGATGCCGGCGCGGCGCGCGGCGCGGTCAGCCTCCTTCACGGTGGCCAGGGCGAGGTTGACGTCCGCGCGGGCCTTGGCGCCCTCCACCCCGACGACCCAGGCACGCATCCGCCTCTCGCCGCGGAAGACACGCGGCACGAAGCCATGAACGGTGCGCTGCCGGGCGGCGGCCTTACGCGCCCGCCGCCGGGCCTGCCGGCCGATGTAGCGGGCCCTGGCCTTGCGGCCCTCCGGGGTGCGCAGCGCAGGGTTGATCCAGGGGCGGTCGCCCTCGGGGTCGGGGCGCAGCTCCCACTCGTCGGCGGTGTAGAGGGTTCCCTCCACCGCACGGCGGTGCTCGGGCTCCGGCTCCGGCTCGTCGACCGGTGCCGGCACGACCGGGGCGGTTGGGGCGAAGCACGGTCACTGTGGCGGTGGGGCCGTCGCCGTACAGCGCAACGAAGCGGCCGCCGCCGCGTAAGGCGAAGACCGTATCAGCGCCTTCGGCTTGCCCGCGCAGGGCTTGCCTGGCACGCCCAGGGATGGGCAAGCCTCTCGTCTGCTCTTTCCGTGGCCTGGGCAAGCCATTGGGCAAGCCGACATGAGGAGTGTTCACGGCACAACATCCACTAGGAGGTGTGCCGTGACCCCCAACCTGCCCTTGCCGCCCTCGCCCTTGAGGCCGCCGGGTTTTCCGCTCGTGCCGTACGCGAGCGCGCACTTCACCGATGGTGTCGTCGGCTCCCTGGCGGTGGATCTGTGAAGCAGATGTCAGCGGCCGATTTCAGCGCAGCAACGGTTTCGCGGGCCTGGGAGCCGCCGGAGGAGGTTGTCGTCTCCCGGCCCCTTGCCTATGCCGAGGGTCTCCAGCCAGAGGACTACGGCGTTCTGATTCGTCTCCTTCTGCGTGACCCGACGCAGCCGTCGGGCATGAAGGCGCTGGCCGAGGAGTTCCAGACGTCTGGTTGGAAGATGGGCGAGAGTCGACTCCGCGGCGTCATGGGCCGCCTCAAGAAGGCCGGCCACGTCCGGCACGAGCAGGTCGGCTACGACGCGAACTCCAAGCGCCCTGTCTGGGCGTTCACGGTGTACCGGAACCCCGCCAACAACCCTGAGCACGCCCGTACCCTCGGCGGGACATCGTCGCAGGTCAGCCCGACCGGTGGTTTTTCAACGGATGGGTCGTCCAGTTCGAATACCCATCCGTTGGATTCCAACGTCCGTGCAGGTCAGACCCTGTCGTTGGTTTCCAACGCGTCGAACACCCATCTGTTGGATTCCAACGTGTCGGAAACCGACGTCTGTGCAGGTCAGGCCGACACTGCGATTTCCAACGGATGGGTCGGTCACCCCCCACACCCCCCGGAGGAGGTGGAAACCTCCTCCCCCTACCCCCTCACGAACACCTCGGGTCACATGGCGCCTTCGGCGCGGGAGGAGGGGGAGGGGACATCCGTCTCCGACACGTCCACCGACGAGGCCGTTGCTGCTGCCGAGGCATTCCTTCAGGAACTGCCCCGCCCATGGACGGCCGGGCGCGTGACCGCGAAGAAGCTCGCTCCCCTGCTGGCTGTGACCGCATGTGACCAGGGCTGGGAGCTCGACGACGCGCTGGTTGCTGAGCTCACCCAGAACCCGGAGGGCGTGAAGCGCTTCCCCGCGACTCTCAGGAGCCGGATTGAAGATCTTCCCCGCCGCCTCGGGCGCCGTAAGGGCGTTCCACCGCAACGGGCGGCAGGCCGCTACTCCGACCTGCCGTCGGAGCCGGACTTCACGCCGGTTCCGATGCCGGACAAGGTTGCCGAGCTCCTCGCCGGCCTGCGCAAGCCGGCGATCTGACCAGCCCGAGAATGCGAGCGGCGGCCGTTCCCGCGAAGAATCCGGCCGCCGCTCGGGAACCCCTACCTCGCAGAAGGAGAACCTGGTGGCCATCGTCGCACCTGCCGACACCGCCGGTCCCGATCAGTCTGACAACGTTCCCGAGACGTTCCTGCCGGCCCGGAGACAGCAAAACTCCTCCGGTTTCGAGCGGACACCCCCGCAGGATCTTGACGCCGAGCAGTCAGTCCTGGGCGGCATGATCCTTTCTCAGCTGGCCATCGATGAGGTGTCCAACGTCCTGGCCGCCGATGACTTCTACCGCCCCTCCCACGAGATGATCTACAGCGCGATCATCGCCATGCGGGCGAAGAACGAACCGGTGGACCCGATCACCCTCGCTGATGAGCTCTCAAAGTCGGGTGATCTGGCAAAGGTCGGCGGCACCTCGTACCTGCACACCCTCGTTCAGGCAGTGCCGACAGCGGCCAATGCCGAGCACTACGCGGAGATCGTTCGAGAAAGGGCCGTGCTCCGCCGCCTCGTCGCCGCTGGCACCAAAATCGTGCACATGGGGTACGAAGGGGCCGGCGAGCTGGATGAGATCACTGCTAGTGCGGCCGCCGAGATCGCGGCCGTCACGGAAGGCCGCGACCGCGCAGATGACTTCCACACTCCGAGCAGCACGCTCGGCGGAACGCTTGATCTCATCCAAGCAGCAGAGTCGGACACCGGGATGACCGGCGTTCCTACCGGCTTCACCGACCTCGACTCGCTCACCAACGGCTTCCAGCCGGGACAGATCATCATCGTGGCCGGACGCCCAGGCATGGGCAAGTCGACCCTGGCTATGGACTTCGCGAGGGCCTGCACGATGCCCAAAGGCAAGAACAAGCAGCCGATCCCCGGCGCTGGCCGGCCCGCCGCGTTCATCACCCTCGAAATGAGCATCGACGAACTCAACATGCGGTGCCTGTCCGCCGAAGGCACGGTCGCTCTGCATCACCTGCGGTCCGGCACGCTCGACGACGACGGCTGGCTGCAACTTGCGGGTGCCGTCAAGCAGTACAGCGAGGCTCCGCTGTACATCAACGAATCGGCCCGCAGCCTCCAAGAGATTCAGGCGAAGTGCCGCCGCCTCAAGACGCGGATGCCCGACCTCGCGATGATCGTCATCGACTACCTGCAGTTGGTCACCACCGGCAACAGGCGGCGCGCTGAGTCCCGGGAGCAGGAAGTCTCGGACATTTCGCGAAGCCTCAAACTGCTGGCCAAGGAGCTGCGCTTGCCGATCGTGGTGCTGTCTCAGCTCAACCGTGGCCCCGAGATGCGTCAGGACAAGCGGCCGCAGGTCTCCGACCTGCGCGAGTCCGGGTCCGTAGAGCAGGACGCCGACATGGTCATCCTGCTCTACAGGGATGATGCGTACGAGAAGGAAAGCCCACGCTCTGGTGAGACGGATCTGATCGTCGGCAAGCACCGCAATGGCCCCACAGCGACCATCACGGTCGCATCCCAGCTCCACTATTCACGCTTCGTTGACATGGCCCAGGCATAGGGGGACCAGCCAGATGGATAGCAAGACCTACACCGAGGGCCTGGCCGAGCTCCGCGGAGTCCGAGACGAGATCAAGCCCCGCGAGCGACAGCTGGCGAAGTTGCAAGCCGAGCTTGACAAACTGCGTGCTCAGCGGGACGAAAAGGTCCGGGCGCTGGGCGCCTACCAGAAGGCAAAGTCAGACCGGCTTGCGACGTCGGCCGGCCTCTCGGTGATCGACGTGGTGGCCCTGGTGCCCTCTCTGGGGCCACAGGCGCCCGTCAGCGCGCCTGCGGAGTCGCCAGTGACCGGTGCCTCCGCTGAAGATCCCCCGGAGGCGCAGAAGGGCGTACGGCCGATCAAGGAAGCGGCCGGTGCCCCCGCGCCCGACCTGCGACCCCAGAGCCTGGAGGGCGACGACAGGGCAGCGGCGCTCACCCGGCCGCGCGAAGCAGCCGCTGACGGCGCCTTCGACCTGGACGTGCTCGACGAGCCCGCCCCGGCCACGGCGGCAGCTCCCTCCCCCGCGCCGGTCGCCCCGGCAGCGGTGATTCCGGACGGGGCGCAGGAGCGGACACTGCCGTCGATTCCCGAGGGAGTGGCGGGCGACCGCTGGATCTACGCCGAGTCGAACCTGGCTTCGAAGCGGCCCAACTTCAAGCAGGCCACGCGGCAGATGGCCTTCCTGGACACCGCGACGGGCGTGCTCGTGTGGCAGGGCGGCACGGTCACCCTGGACCTGGGACGCGCGAGCGTCGCCGAGATCCTCACCGCTGTGTACGCGACGGTCCCTGCGGACGTGGAGCGCATCTACATCACGGCCGGCGACCCCTGGCACCAGAACGCCGGACGCCACCAGTTCCTCAAGGACGCCGTGGCCGAGTGGCTGAACGGGCCGCTGCCGGAGGGCTGGCAGGTCGAGTCCTCGCGCGGCAAGGACCGGCAGGCCGGGCACCTGGTCCACCCCCGCAATCCGGTGGGCCGCTGGCAGCGCGGCAAGGACCAGCACAGCGAAATCCGCAGCGTGGGCGAGTGGTTCGACCCTGCCGGCGCCGACCCGGCCACCATCCGCGCCGCCTTCGTCGAACTGTGGAAGGCGCTGCGTCGGCACTGGGACGACGTCGTACTGATGGGCTCGCCGTCGCAAACGGGCCGGGACCTGTGGTCGCGGACCATCCCCGCCAAGGCCGGCGCGAAGTGGGCGGACGGCTACCCGGTCATGTCGCAGGAGATCCGCGGCCTGCTGCACGCCACCGCCGGGCAGGGCCGCACCGAGCTGATCACCCCGCCGCGCGTTCCCGAGCGGGTGCCCGGCTGGTACGAGGCCGACCGCACCTTCGCCTACGCCAAGCACACCTGGACCTCCGGCGTCGGCGTGCCGCAGCGGGTGACCGCGGCCGCGTTCGCCGCCATGAGCGAGAAGGAGCAGGCCGACGCCCTGTTCTCGCCGTCGCACTGGCAGGTGCGGGTGACCATCCCGAGGGACTGGGACCACGTCGGGCTGCTGCCGGCGCCCGCGCCCGGGGAGCGGTCCTGGCGCTACCCGTACGAGGGCGGCCGCACCTTCATCACCTGGGCGGGCGGCGCCGAGGTCAACCTGGCGCTGCGCAACCCGCTCCAGCCCTGGCGGATCGAGATCCTGGACGGCCTGGTCTGGGAGAAGGGCGACCCGCTCAAGGACTGGTCCAACAAGCTGAAGGACGTGTGGCGTTCGCTGCGCGCCCTGGGCGAGGTCCACGGTGACGAGCAGCAGCGCCAGGCCGCGCGGCTCGCCTCCCGCGCGGTCCGCAGCATCCTGCTGTACGGGATCGGCACGTTCGCGCAGCGGCCTCGCATCACCACCGGTTCCCTCGAGCTCGGTGCCGGCGGCGAGGTCCCCGAGATCCCGGACGGTACCCGGCTGACCGGCCTGACGGACACGCATGTCACCTGGGAGCGCAACATCGGCTTCGCCCGTGACCAGTACGCGCACCCGGAATGGGCGGCCGTCGTGTGGTCGGCGGCCCGGGCCGCGCTGCTGTCCGGCCCGACCGGCACGAAGGACCCAGAGACGGGCAAGCCTGCCCGTGCCGGTGCGCTGCACCTGCCTGCGGGGTCGATCCTCGCGTTCCGCACCGACGCTATTTACAGCTCGGTGCGTCCCGACTGGCCGTACAGCGGCGAGCCGGGTGACTACCTGCTCAAGGGCGCGATGTCCTGGGAGCAGAGCACACCCACGACCGATGAGGAGTTCTACGTGCTGCAGGCCCTTGGCCGGCAGGCTCTGGAGGCGGAGGAGCTGTGAACGCTGAGGTGGCATGGGGCGGCAGGTGGGAGCACCCGGAGTGCGGTGCCTCCGGCGAAGCGGTGTGGGACGACGACGACACCGCATCGTCAGGGCACGACTGTGACCGCACTGGGGAGGTCACGTGGAACGCCGAATGGAAATGCCACGGATGTGGCACCGGCAGTGACGACCAGTTCGACGACGACACCACCACGCACGCCGATCACGAGTACGCAGACGAGGACGAGGGGGTGGCAGCGTGACGCCGCGCAGAAGGCGGGACACCGGCGGCGGCCGCCGTGCCCAGCGCAACGAGGCGGCGCGGCTCACCGAGCAACTAATGGACGCCGGCTTTAACAAGAAGCAGGTCGGGGAGATCCTGGGCCGCAATCCGTCCCTGGTCTCGCAGTTCTTCACCAAGAACAAGGGCGCCTCGATGGTGGAGGCGCTGCGGGCCGTAGTCCAGGAGGTACAGGCCGGCGGACCGCAGGACACCACCAGCCTCAAAGCTCTGGCCGGAGCTCATATTCAGCCGCGGCTGAACAAGGCGGGGTACAAGGCGAAGGTCCGGGGCAAGAACCGCATCAGAGCCGAGAGGACGGTCAAGGACGAGCGGGGCAGGACCGTTGTGGGGCCTGACGGCAAGCCCGTCAAAGCTTGGTCGTCGTCGCTGGCCAAGGCCGGTCGGCAGCACATCGCGTCTGGTGCGAGCCGACTTCGCCCCGTCGTAGAGGACGCGGCCGTGAACCAAGGACTGATCGCGTTCACAGTCCGGGCACGCAAAGGCGCGTTCACGCACGATGCCGGCCGTATGGACGACTCCCCCGGCGTTCGACGCTACGTCGTGCAGCGCCGCGACGGTACGGAAGAACGGGCCTACGCCAACAACACGGGCGGTCCGGGGTCCGGTATGCAGGGCTTCGACGCCGTCGAGTTCAAAGGCATGGTGGATGCCGCTGGCGGCGACGTGGCGGCTGCGGTGCAGAGGTGGCTGGTCGACACAGGGCGCATCGTGCCTGGGACGCCCATCACCGGTCTGGAGATCCGCGCCTGGAAGCAGAACCAATGAGATGACAGGTGAGCCGCTCCCGCAGAGACGGGCGAAGAGCGGGAGCAGCGTCGACCGATTCCGGAAGATTCCCGCACGCGGGGAGGTCAAGCCGAGCAGATCGCCACGCTGCAAGCCGGAATGCTCCCGGGCCAGCGGGGAGGACTCCAGGTCGAGGACCGGGCGGATCCCGCGGGCTGGCCGCGCCAGCGGGGAGGACATCTTGGCGTAGGACTTGCCCCAGCCGATCATCGGAACACCCCCGCGCCAGCGGGGAGGACACCTCGTACTCCCCGCTGTCCCCCGCCGGAGCCTCATACGTGGGTCGTCTTGACGGAGCAGGGATTGGTCCGTTCGGGCTGGCCGCCTGTGGCGCGGCACAGCTTTCCAGCTGTAGTTCGGGTCACGAACGCAACCCCCGAATCCGACGCCCTATCGCGCATAAGCGGACCAGCTCTCACGGACCTTGGTCAAGGTCAGCTCCCCGCCACACACCGGCTCGTATCAGCCAACCTGTGCGTGGCTTCTAAGTCGGGCGCACCGACGCCCCTTTCACGGAGCCGGCCAGATGACCAGGTGAACGTGCTGTTGATCGCCAGCGGAGAGTGATCCTCGGCAATGGGTGTGTAGTCAGCCCTGGTAGCGTCGCCGAACGCATGATCACGGGCACCTCTGAGGGGCCACGGGGGCGAAGAGGGAGAGCGGCATGCGGGTGGCCAGGTCGGTGGGCGGGGTCGTGTTGGCGGCAGTCCTGGTGGCGGGTTGTAGCGGCAGCAGCGGTGACAGTCGAGCCCACGACAAGAACGGGGTTCCTCAGTCGGGCCACAAGGCGAAGCCGCTTGCGGAGTTGAAGGTGCCGTCGGCCTACGACCCGGGCAAGGGCTGGGATGCAGCCTTGAACTGGGTTCCAGGCGTGGTGCGGACGATTCCCGTGACTGCCGCACCCCGCTCGGGTGTGATTGCCATGATGCACGCCGCCTCCAACGGGTACACCGTCGAGGCGCGTGCCGCCGACACCGGTGAGGTCCGCTGGATCTCCGGGCCCTGGAACCCGCCCACGCCGATCAAGGGTGCGGAGGGCGACGCGGAATCCGGTCGGGCGGGGGAGATCCCGGACGTGATGGCGGTCGAGCAGGACGGGCGTGAGTACGTGCTCGCCTACGCGCACGGAATGCGGGGCAAGGATTCTCTCCACGAGGGGGCTGAGGTGGTGCGGCTCGCCGTGTATGCCACCGATGCCTCGGGCACCTCGGTCAAGCCGCTACGGGAGATCGACGTCCCCGTTTCGGCTGACCCCGGTGAAGTGCGTGTGGGATTGACGGGTGGGCGGATCCTCGTCGCCTGGGGTGACAGTGACGCCTTCCCCCGTTCGGCTGCAGCGGTGGACGTGGCGACTGGAAAGGTCGACGCCTACGAGAAGCCGAACGGCATGCTTTCTCAGTGCGCGACGACGGTTGCCTGCGCCAGCAGCCGCGTGCTGGCGGCCACAGCAGACGGCCCACTGGTAGGCATGGGTACCGGAGGCTTCGGCATTCCGGACCGCTGGTTCAGTGACGCCGTACGCCCGAGTGGCATCGAAGCGAAGACGGGCATTGTCGGCTCGTGGAATGGAGATGTGTACGGCGTCGCCGGTGGCCACATCCTCGCGGGCTGGTCGACAGGCGGCACGTTCGGCGCTCCGAACGCCCCGCTGTGGTCGGTGCACGATGTGCGAACGGGCCAGCTCCAGGCCAGCATGACCTGTGCGCACGAAGTCCCGGGATCCAATAAGGCTCGCGACTACCCCGTGATTACTTCGCCAGACCGCCGCTACCTGGCAGCTGGGCCTGTTGTCTTCGATCTGAAGCTCGGCAAGGGCATCTGTCTGGAAGGTGACGGGGACCGCAAGACGATCGCGCTCGCCTCGATCCGCGACAACGGCACAGCGTACGGGGCGGTCCAGGACAAGTCGGCGGCCGATGGCCCGGAAACGGTCGTCGCGGAGCTGAACCTGACGACCAGCACGGGTGAGCCGAAAGTTCTCGGTGTAGGTGTGGACGTTCCATACCTCACCAGCGTTAACGGGTCAGGCCTGTTCCTTGACCGCGATGACGACATGAGTGTGCGAGTTTCGCTGCGGCGAGAACGCTGATCCCACCCTCGGCTGAGGCAAATGGCTGACAAGGGCAGGCGCGGCGCTTCGGTCGGCGAACGCTGCGGTGTCACCCGGCGGCAGGGACCGGACGACCAAGGCTGCCCTGAAGGTCAGCCCCACTCTCCTGGCTGGGGCGTCGGCTCAGCGGGGGTGCTGGCGCCCGAGGTTCCATCGCCCGGGAACCAGGTCCCAAGAACAACGAAGACCGGTACGAGAGGGGCCGTCGCCTCGTCGTACCAGTCTTCTTGTTTGCCACTCCGGGTCAGCTGTCCGGGGTAGCGTTCGTAGACCACTCGTTGGCGAAGTGCTCCATCTGTTTCAGGACCAGGTCGATGGCCTCTGGCGTCCCGTCCGGCGGGTAGTTGCGGCGGGCCAGGAGACGCTTGATGGCGCTGCGGAGGCGGGCGCGGACTGGCTCGCGGGCGATCCAGTCCGGCTTGAGCTTGCTGCGGACCTCCGCAACCAGCTCGCGGGCAATGCCGGCCAGCACCTCGTCGCCCATGACCGAGCGTGCCGTGCCGTGGTCGGCGACCGCGTCGTAGAAAGCGAGTTCGCGCCAGTCCAGCGGCGGCTCGAACCTCTCCCCGCGTCGGGCGTCCTCCATGACTTCCTTGGCCATCTCCACGAGCTTGGCGATGAGCTCCGCGCTCGTGCACTGCTGCCGCATGTACCGGACCATGAGGTCCTGCAGCCGCTCGGAAAAGGTCGTGCGCCGGACGATGTTGTGCCGGGTAACCTCGCGCATCTTGCGCTCGATGAGCCGCCGCAGGGCCTCTGCCGCCAGGTGCGGGGTCTCGCTGCTCTGCAGCTTCGCGACGAGCGCGTCGTTGAGGTGAGTCAGGTCGGCGGTCTCCAGACCTGCCTCGGCGAGCAGGTCGGTCACCCCGCCGGTCTCCACGACCGAGGACGTCAGCTGCGCCAGGTACAGCTCGATGTCGCGGGCGACGGGGAGGCCGCGGGCCTCGCGGTTCATCGCGTCGATCTTCGCCATGTAGGCGCGGACCTCGACGAAGAACTGGATGTCTCGGCGCCAAGCCGGATGGTCCGGGAAGCGTTCGCCGATGTCGGTGGAACTACCGCAGAGAGCGTAGAAGCGCTCCAGCCGGTGAGCCTCCTCACGGTAGCGGCGGCCGAGCGTCTGACGGGGATCGTCGAGGGTCTCCGGGTTGTTGCCCGCGGTGGCCGGGTCGAGGAGGTAGTTCGCGGCCCGGAGCGCGGCATCGATGAACGCCGTCCTGGAGGGCATGTCCAGACGGGCCCGCCAGTCGAGGCCGCGGAGGAGGTCGTTGAGGATGTCGTACTGGTTGCGCAGCTCGTCCAGCGCCCGGTCGAGATCCTGGCCGAGCGTCCGGTCCTTCTGGTCGGCGTCGGTGTACTCGGCGATCGCGCGCTGGAGGTTCTCAGTGAGTGGCGCGTACCCGACGAGGAGGCCGTCCTCCTTGCCCCGGAAGCGCCGGTTGACGCGGGCCAGGGCCTGCATCAGGCCAGCGCCCTTGAGCGGCCGGTCCAGGTACATGGTGTGGAGGGGCGGAGCGTCGAAACCCGTCAGCAGCATGTTGTTGACGATGAGCAGCTGCAGTTCGTCCTCCGGGTCCTTGGCCCGGTTGACGACGGCCTTGCGGCGGCTGTCGCTCAAAGCGTGGGCGAGGAGCCGCTCGGAGTCTTTGCGCGTGTTCGACGAAAACACGATCTTCATCGCGCCCTTCTCGAAATCGTCGCTGTGCCACTCTTTCCGCAGCTCGCGCAGGGCGTCGTACACCCTGACGCAGATCTCGCGTGTGGCGCACACGATCATCGCCTTGCCGGGCGCGCCGCCCGTCTCTGAGACGCCGACGAACGGCTGCATCGCCGTACGGCGCGTCTCCCAGTGCTGTACGAGGTCGGCGGCGAGGTCCCGGATGCGGGCGGGCGCGCCGTACATCGCGTTCATCGTGGCGACGGCCTGCTCGACACGGGTGCGCTCGACGTCGTCGAGACCGTCGGTGATCCGGTCGGCCTCCTCGTCGATCGACGTCGGGTCAACGTCCCGGTCCATGACGAGCTGGATGACCCGGCTCTCGTGGAAGACCTTGACCGTCGCCCCGTCGTCCGCAGCCCGCTTGAGGTCGTACACGTCGATGTAGTCGCCGAACACCTCGCGAGTGTTGCGGTCAGCCTCGGAGATCGGCGTACCGGTGAAGGCGAGGAGTGTGGCGTGCGGGAGAGCGTCGCGCAGGTGACGGGCGTAGCCGTCGAGGTTGTCGTAGTGGCTGCGGTGCGCCTCGTCGACGACGACGACGATGTTCCGGCGGTCGGAGAGGAGCGGATGGTCCGCGCCGGACTCCTTCTCCTCCTTGGTACGCCCGAACTTCTGCAACGTCGTGAAGAGGATGCCGCCGACTCGCTTCGCCGCCAGCTCCTCGCGCAGCTCGGCGCGGGTGAGGACCTGCTTCGGCGTCTCCGGGAGAATCTCGCTCTCCAGGAACGTCGAGTACAGCTGGTCGTCCAGGTCCGTGCGGTCCGTGATGACGACGACGGTCGGGTTCAGCAGCGTTGGGTCCTTCATCACCATGGTGGTGGTGAGGACCATCTCCTCGGACTTGCCCGAGCCCTGCGTGTGCCAGACCACGCCGGCCTTCCCGTCGCTCGCAGCCGCAACTCGCACGGCTTCGGAGGCACTGGTCACCGCGTGGTACTGGTGTGGTTTCGCGATCCGCTTCATCCGCTTCGACGGCACGAAGTTGACGAAGGACTTGATCAGGGAGAGTAACCGGTCCTGAGCGAACAGGCCGTGCAGGGCCAGGTTCTGGCCCGAGTCCCATATGCCCTCGGCGGAGAACGGGTCGACACGCTCGCCGAGCTCGTCCGTGTTCCAGGGCGCGAAGTGCTCGTACGGCGTGAACGGTGTGCCGTACTTGGCGGTGATGCCATCCGAGACGAGGACGACCGCGTTGTACCGGAACGCCGTCGGGAACTCCTCGACGTAGCGGGTGACCTGGGAGTGCGCGTCCTGGAGGGTGGCGTCCTCGTCACCGGCGCGCTTGAGCTCCAGCACGGCTAGCGGCAGCCCGTTCACGTACAGCACGACGTCGAAGCGGCGGCGCTTCTCGCCGTCGATGACGGTGACCTGGTTGAGGACGCGGTACACGTTCCCGTCCGGGTCGTCGAGGTCGACGAGGCGGATGGTCGGGTTGTGCTCGGCGCCGAAGTCGTCGGTGTACGTGACGGACCGGATGCCGGCGGTCAGGTAGCCGTGGGCGGTGCGGTTCTCCTCGTACGTGTCCTGAGAGGTCGGCGTCACGGCAACGGCGACGGCATCCCGGATGGCATCTGGAGGTAGATCGGGGTTGAGCCGCTCCACCGCCTCGCGGAGGTCCGGGTACAGGATCAGGTCGTCCCAGGACTTCCGGTGCCCGGAGCCGGGGGCGAACTCGTTGCCGGGGGTCGGCTCCCAGGCGAGTTCGGCGAGCTCATCGAGGGCGAGCAGCTCCCAGTCGGACTCGTAGGGGCGGTGGTTCTGGCTGTCGTCGGGGCTACGGGTCATACATGGTCCTCGACAATCTTCTCGGCGTCCTTAACGCGGAGTCGTCCGGACATGAGCTGAGGAAGGAGGACGTCGCGGAGGGCGGTGAGGGCGCGATTTTCGCCCTGAGCCGATTTCATGTGTGTGAACGCCGCTGCGGCCTCACGACCGAAGGTAGCCAGCGCGTCTGGGTCAGGGCGGTTTACGAAGTAGTTCGCCGCGTCTGCCGCACTAACTCGCTGGCGCCCAGATGTGCCCACCATGTTGCGAGTCGCGTGCTCGCGAAACCTGCTGTCACGTGCCAGGAAGTAACTGAGCTCAGACGGAACTCCAGGACGTGAACGCATGACAATGAACTCGGTTGATCCGAGGCCTACTTCACCGTCCTCCATGAAGTTGACGTAGCCGGTCTTCCCGTTCTCAAGGCACGGCGTGATACGCGCCAGTAGCGTATCGCCATTCATGAACCGAGAGCCGGACTTAGGGGAACGAAGAGTCCATTTGGGAATTCCGGCTCGACTGGTCTGCAAGGCGGCCATGTCCACGTAGACAGGCTCCTCATTCATTGGCTTAGTGCGCTTCGGGTTGAACTCGACGAGTTCTGTAATCGCAATCCCCCTGTCATCAGGTTCGTTAGATAGCTCCAGTTCTGAAAATTTAAACTGGAGCAACTGCTCGGAAATGGTCGCGATGTGGTCGTTGAGGGCGATCTTGCCATCCAGTGCCCAGAGGACATTCGAGATGCCTTGCTGCTGCGACAGGGAGGGGTGCGGGATCTCAAGCTTCTTAAGATCGCTTCCTCTGATTCCGGCAGCTGCGACCTGGGTAACGATCGTTTCCATGTTGGAACGACCTTGCGGTGACCGGAAATAGTAGTAAAGGAAACGCGGGTCTGCGGCTCTCTTGTCCAGGCGGGCGCGAATCAGGTGACTTTCCCAAGTGCGTGGGCCCGTGCCAGACCCCACGAGCACGCACCGCCCCGCTCCCGAATAGACCAGGGACTGGCGCACGAACAGTAGATCTCCCTCTTCTAGGAGAAACCGCTCCTGCTCACGTTCGGTCAGCGGAACTAGTTCGCATTTCTGATCCTTAATCACGTCGAAAGCGAATGCCTCTCCCATGTTGACCATCGGGATGCCACTGCCGCGCAGTTTTGAGGGGTAACTGACGCCGTTTCGCAGGGGCTCGGCAAGGAGGTCGCCAATCTGGACCCGGCCCCACTCAGACATCGACCCTCCCCAGCTGCTCCCGCACCGTCTTCTCCAACTCCGCCGACTGCTCGAATAGCCCGAACAGCTCTTCCGTCAGTGCAGCGATCCGAGCTGTCACCACCTCCGCGCTTTCCGCCTCCGTCTCGACGGCCCCCACGTACCGCCCCGGCGTCAGCACGTACCCGTGCTCCCGCACGGTCTCCAGGTTTGCCGAAAAGCAGAAGCCCGGTCCGTCCTCGTACGTCAGGCCCTCGGCCTTTGCCGACTCCGTGCCGCGCCAAGCGTGGTAGACGCCCGAGATCTTCGCGAGGTCCGCCTCCGTGAGTACGCGTTCCGTGCGATCCACCATCGCGCCCAGCTGGCGGGCGTCAATGAAGAGGATCTGCCCGCGCCGGTCGGCCAGGGCCTTCGCACCCTGCGGGGACTTGTCCTTGGCCAGAAACCACAGACACGCCGGGATCTGCACAGTACGGAACAGCTGGGACGGCAGGGCGACCATGCAGGCCACCAGGTCCGCCTCCACCATTGCCTGGCGGATGTCACCCTCGCCGTTCTGTTGCGAGGCCATAGACCCATTGGCCAAAACGACGCCGGCCGTGCCGCGCTCGCCCAGTTTGGAGACCATGTGTTGGAGCCAAGCGTAGTTGGCGTTGTTCTTAGGGGGGACGCCGTACTTCCAACGGGCGTCGCTCTCGTCCCGCTCCCAATCCTTGATGTTGAACGGCGGGTTGGCCATCACGAAGTCGGCCTTGAGGTCGGGGTGCTTGTCGTCGGCGAAAGTGTCACCCCACCGTGCAGCCAGGTTGCCATCGATGCCGTGGATGGCGAGGTTCATCTTGGCCAGGCGCCAAGTGCGTTCGTTGCGTTCTTGGCCGTAGACAGAGATGTCGGCCTTGTGACCCTTACCCCGGTGGGCATCAATGAACTTGACCGCTTGGACGAACATGCCGCCCGAGCCGCACGCCGGATCGTACACGCGCCCGTGGTACGGCTCCAGGATCTCCACAATGAGCCTGACCACAGACTGCGGTGTGTAGAACTCGCCTGCGTTCTTTCCTTCGGCACGTGCGAAATTAGAGAGGAAATACTCATACACCTCGCCCAGGACGTCTTGAGCTGGCTTGTTCTCGGTGTCGGCGAAGCGGGCGTCGCTGATGAGGTCGACAAGTCCGGCCAGGCGCTTCTGGTCGACGTTGTCGCGGTTGAAGATCTTCGGGAGGACGCCGGTCAGGGCGGCATTCTCCCGCATCACCGCGTCCATCGCGTCGTCGAGGAGCTTGCCCACGCCCTGGCTCTTGGCGTTGGCCGCGATCCAGGACCAGCGGGCGGTCTCCGGGACCCAGAAGACGTGGGCGCCGGTGTACTCGTCGCGGTCCTCCAGAAAGTCGCCGATCTGGTCCTCGGAGATGCCGTCCTCGGCGAGCTCCTTGGCCAGCTCGTTACGGCGCTCCTCGAAGGCGTCGGAGACGTACTTCAGGAAGATCAGGCCGAGGACGAACTCCTTGTACTGCGCAGCGTCGATGGAGCCGCGGAGCTTGTCGGCCGCCTTCCAAAGGATCGCCTGGATCTCCTTGGCGGTGGAGGCGCTGAACAGCTCCTCCTGCTCAGTGGGCTTCTTCTTGCGCGGGGGCATGAGGTGGTCCGTCTCCTTCAGTCGTCGGTTCCGGGAAGTTCGGGCAGGTTCTGGATGGTCAGGGTGCCGTCGGCCATGCCCGCGGCCGTGATGCGGGCTAGGTCGTCGAGGGCCTCGGACTGTTGCCGCAGCAGCTCCGCCCAGCGCTCACTTTCGGCGAGCACGGCCTCGTACCGTTCCAGCTCCTCGCGCCCCAGGTCCGGGAAGCTCAAGTCTTCGATGCCGCGCGACGCGCGTACGGCCCCGCTGGTGCGGCCGTGGTCGTAGGCGGAAGCCCGCAGCAGTGCCGCCAGGACCCGGGGCCGCACCTGGGGGTCGGCGTCGGGATGGACGCGCAGGATGCGCGCGGGGGCGACGACGACCGACAGGCCCTCAGTGTCGACGTGGACGCCGAAGCGCGGGCTGGTGGTGACGACGAGGTCGCCCGGCTCGGTGAACTGGACGTGCTCGTAAGCCGTGAGGACCAGGCCCCGGTCGATGCGGCGGCTGCCGAGCCGCGAGGCGCCGAGGATCTCCTCCGGCCCGATCACCGCGTAGTGCCCGTCGGCCGCGAGGTGCTCGGGGGCGATGCGGTGGCCGGGGCGGCGGCGCAGGCGGCGGTCCCTGAGGAGACGGCGGACGGTCGTGCGACGGACCGGCTGGTCTTCGGGGCGTAGTACGGCCCCGGTCCTAAGAGGGCCGTCGATGCCGGCCCGGCGCGTCGCCCGCTCGTCGAGTTCGGCGAGGTGCCGCTCCACGTCGGCGATGCGGGCGGGGCGTTCTACGACGGCTCTGGTGTACCGGGATTCGGGTGAGCGGTGCTGGGGTGTGAAGGCAGAGCCCGGCCGGTCGTCGAGATCCTTCGCCGGCACGACGACCGCATGGCGGAACTCGTGGCGGCGGTCCCCACGCCATGCGGAGGCTCGCCAGATGGCGATGTCCTCGGCGAGCACGTCGAGGACCGGCTCGGTGAGCGGCTGGGCGGAGTAGTCGGCGACGAGGACACGGCCCGCGCGCTCGTCCTCGGGGGTGCGGGCGAGGATCCAGACAGCGGTGCGGTAGCCGGGGCGGTAGGCGAACGCTCCGTCGGGCAGGCTGATCGCCGCCTTGAGAAGGCCCTCGCCCAGGAAGGAGCGACGCAGCCGGTCCGCGTCGCCGTGCCGGGGCAGCGAGCGGACGAGCGCGTCGGCCGGGCCGAGGACGACCGCCGTCGAGCTGTCGCCGAGGTAGTCGGTGAGGTCCTGGATCCGCTCCAGGGTCCGGCGGGCGCTGCGGGTCTCGCTCGCCTCGTACGGGAGGACGCAGACCAGTACGTCGGGATCGCCCCAGTCGTCCGTGGACAGCTCCTCGCCCTCGGTGACGTCGAGCAAGAACTCGAAGACGCCCCGGACGAGCATCCGGCGCCGGACGAGACGGGCGAGCGCCGGGTCGGGATCCGCCGCGAGGTAGGTGTGGCCGGAGTCCTCTGGTGCCGTCGTGTGCAGGGCGGCGAGCAGGTCGCCACTGCGGGCGTACGGGGTGGCGAGGACGGACTCGTCGGTCAGGGTGTCGACGCCGGCCAGGGCCGCGAGGGCGCGGGCCACCACAGGGGTGGGTTCGTCGGCGGCGAGGTCGTGGGAGCCGAGGCGACGGCGGGCATCCAGAACCCAGCCGAAGGCTTCGGCGGGGGTGTAGGCGGCCTCGGTTAGCTCGTCGGCGAGCGCCCCCAGGGCCGGGCCCAGGTGGTCCGGGTCGGGGACGGCCCGCAGCTCGGAGAGGAGGAAGGTGTCCTCAGCGTCGAGGTCGGCGGCCTGATCGAGGAGGTCGCCCCAGGCGTGCTCGCTGACGGGAGCGTCGTACTGCTGGCGCAGGCAGATCAAGGCCGTCAGCGCACCCACCAGAACGGGGGCGGAGAGGCCGGAGGACCGCCAGGCGGAGAGGGTGTGCAAAGCCGCCTCGGCCCGCAGGCGGCGGGGCTCGGCGTTGCCGCGGCCGGTCCGGATCAGCCAGTCGACGACCTCCCGGGCATCGAAGAGCGGGCTGCCGCTCTCGCGGGTCACCGGTGCGGGGAAGTCGGAGTGGCGCCGGCTCCAGGTGGTGGGGACGGGTCGCTTTACCTGGGCGAGGGCGGCGATCTCGGCGTAACCGATACGCCAGGAGAGCGGGCCCGGCAGGATGGGGGAGTCGTCGACAGGCGTCGGGCTGCTCATTGGTCCTCCTCCGTGCCGTGGGCTTTCGCGGACGTCCACGGAGCTCCGCGGAATCGCGTCCGCCGTGACGCCTCCAGGAGCCGTCGGCGACGGACGACAGAAAGCCTACCGTCGATCAAGGAAAGATCCATCGACTGCCTGGTAACCCCTCTTATCAAGATGACGGAGTCGCCTCCTTCGCGTGGAGTGGCAGGTTCCCCTCATTCCCAGGCCGATTGCGTGACGACCACGCGATCCCCGGAAGCAGGGAGCCCCGTCATGACCGGCACATCCCCAATGCAGCCTGGCCCCCGTCACTCCGGCCCCGGCTGGGGCCCCGTGCCGCCGCCGATGCTGCCTGCCCCCCACGCAGGCCGTCCCGGGCGAAGGCGTGGCTGACCCACGGCGTGACGGCGTTCGTCGCCCTGATCGTCGGCGTGGCGATCGGCAGCCTCGACGCCACCGAGGACAAGGCCGGCCGGGAGCGGCCCGCGCCCACGGTCACCACGCCCTCCCGGGCCGCGGAGACCACGCGCGCACACGAGCCCCCGGCCACCGAACCGGCGCCCGCTCGCACGACGGCCCCGAACACCCCGCCCCCGTCCCCCGAGCCGACCGCGAAGCCTGGCCCGGCAACCTCCTTCAAGGGGGACGGTCAGTACCTGGTCGGCGAGGACATCGAGGCCGGCACGTACATGACCGCCGGTCCGGCGGACGGCCTCTTCCCCAACTGCTACTGGGCCCGGCACAAGGACGCCTCCGGCGAGTTCTCGTCGATCATCGCCAACGGCAACGTCCAGGGGCAGACCCAGGTGACCGTCCGCAAGAGCGAGTACCTGGAGGTCAAAGGCTGCCTGCCGTGGAAGAAGGCCAGCTGAGTCACCGCGCCGGGCTTCTGCCTCGCTCCGACCGGAAGCGACCGCTCCCCTCATCCCGAACCGGAGGAACCGTGGGCCGCCGTTCTCCCCTTGCCCGTTCGCCCCGCCCCGCGTCCCGTGGCCGGCTGGGGATCGTCACCGACCAGGTGACCACGGGCGCGCCCGGGCCCGTAGTCCTCGCCACCGATGCCCCCGCCGCGCCCCCGATGGAAGGACCGTCCGAATGGCCACCCCTCCCGAACAGCCCCCGAGCATCCCGCCGCCTCCGGAATCGCCCGTGTCCGGGGGGAAGGGGCGGCCCCCGCTCGCAACGCCCCGGCGGACGCATTGCGTTGGTCCCGGCTGTCCCGCCCTGCGATCCTCGCCGTCGGCCTGGCCCTCGGCGCCGCGGTCACGGGTGGCTGCTGGCTGATCGTCTCCCTGTCCGGCGGCGCGGCGTCCTCCGCTGAGAAGACCTTCGGGACGAGCGGCACACTCACCCTCGCCGACTCCTCCCTCTCCTTCCTTGAGGAGGGAGAGCGCTGCACCGGGCTGGACGGCTACTCGGACATCCAGCGCGGTGCGCAGGTCAACGTCACCGGCGCAGACGGCACTCTCGTCGCCACCGGCGAACTGGAAGGCGGGAAGAAGGCTGCGCTGGGATGCGAGTTCCCGTTCACGATCGAGGGGATACCTCAGGGCTCGAAGTTCTACACGATGGAGGTGTCCCACCGTGGTGGCCTCACCCAGACCGAGGACGAACTGCGTTCCGGAGGGCTCACGTTCACCCTCGGGCGATGACTGAACGACGGCACGGGCCGGACGACTGCCCTGGTGGCTCCGACCGAGCTTCCCGGCGCCAGGGCCTCGTCACGCCAAGGAGTGTGCAGGAGGCGGCGGCGGAGCTCAACTTCGCTCCTGGAACGGAAAGTTGATAACCCCGATTACCAGTCAGTCGTTGAGGATAAGTCTCGCTATTTCTCTAACGTTCCGTCCTGTCAGCAGGTGGTGCACGACACCGCCCCATCTCGCCACACCGCGCAGGAGGCCCTTCGTGACCGAGACGGAACAGCACAAGCAGACCGCGCTTCCCCTCGCCGAGACGGTGGCGACGCGCCTGGCCGAGTCGGCTCTCACCGACCCCGTCAAGGCCCTGCTCCGCGACGCGCTCGGCAGCGGCACCGCCGACGCCGGCACCACCACGTCGTCCGCCGCCTCGGGGCGCGTCTACCTCGACTCCCTCGCCGTCAACGGCTTCCGCGGCATCGGCCCCCGTGCCCGGCTGCGCCTCAGCCCCCGTCCGGGTGTCAACCTCGTCGTGGGCCGCAATGGTTCCGGCAAGTCCAGCCTCGCCGAAGCCATCGAGGTCGGCTTCACCGGCACCCGGGTCCACCGGCCTGGCCAGGACGCCACGCGCGGCGGCCACTGGTACAACCTCCACAACGCCGACAGCCCCAAGATCGAGCTCAAGCTCGCGATCGAGGGCGACACCGGCAACAGCACCCTCATCCGCACCTGGACGAGCGAGGAGTTCGGCAGCTCCGCGGCCACCTTCAAGTGCCCGGGCCACGGAACCGTCCCCCTGATCGAGGCGGGCTGGGACACGGCCCTCGCCGACCACCGGCCGTTCCTCTCGTACACCGATCTCGACCTCATGCTCACCGGCAAGCCGTCCGAGCGGTACGACGCGATCGCCACCATCCTCGGTATGGACCTGCTCTCCACCGCGACCAACAGGCTGAGCGCGCGGGAGAAGGCCCTCGCCACCGTCGCGAAGGAGACGAGGGAGGCCCTGCCCGGCCTGAAGGACGCCCTCTACGCGCTGGAGGACGACGACCGCGCCGTGCAGGCCCTGCTCGCCGTGGACACCCCGGGCGCCCTGGACCTCGACACCATCGACGCGCTCGTCGCCGGTCTTCCCTCGGCCGACGACAGCCGGCTCGCCGAGCTTCATGTCGAGGCCGGGGCACACGGGCCCGACCTGGCGGAGGTCGGGGAGGCCGTCCAGCGGCTGCGGATCGCCCTCGCCGACGTGGAGGACCTCCACGGCACCGATGCCGAGAACGCCTGGCTGCGCGCCGACCTGCTGGAGAAGGCCCTCGCCCACGCAGACCGGCACCCCGACGACGACGTCTGCCCGGCGTGCGGAACGGAACGGGTTTTCGGACGTGAGTGGTGCGACCGTGCCTCCCGGCAGGTGGCGGAGCTGCGCCGCGAGGCGAAGACCGCCGACGACGCGCGCGCCGCCGTACAGACGGGTGCGCGGAACCTCCAGAACCTCATCGAGCACCCCCAGCGGATCCCCGCGGCCCTGGCCGGCCCGTGGAAGGCGTGGACCGACTGCCGGCAGATCACCGACCCTGCCGAGCTCGCCCGGAGAGCCGAGGAGGCCGCCACGGTCCTCGCCGACGCCTGCGACACGGTGAGGACGCACGCAGTCCGCGAGCTGGAGGAGCGCGACGAGCGGTGGCGCGCGCTCGTCATCCGGCTTGCCGCCTGGGCGGACAAAGCCCGCGAGACCGAACGGGACAAGCCCCTGCTGAGCAACCTCCGCAAGGCAGTGAAGTGGCTCAAGGACCTCTCCACCGAGCTGCGGGAGCAGCGCATGGAGCGCTTCACCGACGCCACGCAGGGCATCTGGGAGCGCCTGCGGCAGGAGAGCAACGTCGATCTCACTGCCGTGAGCCTGAAGGGCAGCGAGAAGGCGAACGTTCGCAAGCTCGTCATGGCGGCCTCCGTCGATGGCCAAGACGCCCCGGCGCTCGACGTCATGAGCCAGGGGGAGCTGCACTCCCTCGCGCTCTCCCTCTTTCTGCCGAGGGCCACGACCGCGGACAGCCCGTTCGGCTTCCTCGTCATCGACGACCCTGTGCAGTCCATGGACCCGACCAAGGTGCACGGACTCGCCCAGGTGCTGCACGAGATCGGCAGGCACCGGCAGATCGTCGTCTTCACCCACGACCCTCGTCTGCAGAAGGCGTTTACTGACCAGGAGCTGCCAGTCACGGTCTTCCAGGTGACGCGTGGCGAGAGGTCTCGGGTGAAGGTCGACCGCATCGACGACCCGGTCGCGCAGGCCATCGGCGACGCCCGGGCCATCGCCGCCACCCGGGGCCTTCCCCCTGAGACGTACAGCCACGTGCTGCCCGGCCTGTGCCGTATCGCCCTGGAGAACGCCTTCCTGGAGGCCGCGTGGATCCGACACCACCGCACCGGCGGATCGGAACACGACCTCCAGGCCGCGATCGACAGCGCGGAGAGGTTCCACGAGGTCGCTGCCTTCGCCCTCTTCGGCGACGTGGAGCGCGGTAGCGACGTCAGGGAGGAGGTGCGCCGCCGCTACGGGAGCCCGGCGTGCTCCCTGATCCAGCAGTGCCAGAAGGGAGCCCACCCCGACGGCACCTCGATCCCCAACCCCCACCGCTTCGTCACGGACGTCGAGGCCCTGGCGCAGAAGATCCGCAAGCCGGAGGTGACCGCATGACCACCCCTGCCCCTGCTTCCGTCGAAGGTCTGCTGCTGACGGCCGACCGCCTCCTCGACGGCGAACTCGCCGACGCCACTACCGCCGGCCGGCACCGCGGCGCCTGCCTCGCGCTGCGGACCGCGCTGGAGCTCTGCGTCGACCGGGTGTTGGAAGCCGCGACGCCCGGTCTATCCCGGACCACGGGGCGCGCCAAGCTGCTCCTCCTGCACTCCGTCGCGCCGGCCGAGACGGCTCGGCGGGCGAAGGCCCTCTGGTCCCAGCTGAGTCTGGGGTGCCACTACCACCTGTACGAGCTCGGGCCCACGTACGACCAGGTGCGGGACTGGCGGACCGAGGCCGACGACCTCGTCCGAGAACTGATCCACTGACTGTTCGTCACCGTCTGGTTTCTGATAGTTGTTTCAGCGGGGTACGGGCGCATGCCCGTGGCGGTGTCCCCCGGCACCGCAGGGAGGACGCACATGAGCACCACCACTCGGGACGGGATCCTCGCCGGCGAGCAGCGGGCGGTGGACCACGCATACGACTGCTACACCACGAAACTGGCTGAACTGAGCGGCACCTCGGCGGCCACCGCCTCGGCGAGCGGCAAGGACGGGATCGCCAACCGGGCCGAAGCGGAGGCTCGTGCAGAGGCTTACGGAGGGCTCGGCAATGAAGCCCTGGTCTTCTCCCGCGTCGACGCGCCGGAGGATCCGGGAGGAGACCCGCGTCCCTGGTACATCGGGCGCCGCAGCGTGCACGACTCCTCGCACGAGCCGGTGGTTCTGATGTGGACCAGCCCCCTGGCGAAGAAGTGGATCGAGACCCGGCCCGAGAACCCGGGCGAGGTGGTCCTGCGTCGGCAGCTCCGCTGCGTACAGCGGATCGTCGAGAGCTACTTCGACGAGATCTCCCTGGCGACGCCCGCTCCCGTGCCCTTGTCCGTACCCGAGCCCGCCGGCGTACCGGTGCCCCGTCAGGCCGCCGACGACAGCGCGGCGGAGGAGGTAGACGCGTCCCCCGCCCCGGAGCGTACGTCGGCAGCCCCCACCCCCGGCGATGTCCTCCGGCGGCAGCGGCGGAAGGCAGTCCAGCCGGACGACTTCCTGCTGCGGGAGCTCCAGCGGTCGCGCGGCGGTCGGATGCGCGACATCGTCGAGACCATCCGCCGTGACCAGATGGAGCTGGTCACCGGCTCGCCCTCGGACATCCTCGTCGTGCAGGGCGGCCCTGGTACCGGCAAGTCGGCGGTCGGTCTCCACCGGGTGACCTGGCTCGTCAACAACGAGCACTTCAGGGCCCAGGACATCCTCGTCATCGGCCCCCACCAGCGGTTCCTCGACTATGTCGGACAGGTCCTCCCCACCCTTGGCACCCGGGATGTCAACGCCGTCCAGCTGGACCGCCTGTGGGAGGGCGAGATCCTCGGCACCGACTCCCCGAAGGCACGCCTCGTGAAGTCGGACGAACGCATGGCGGCCGTGCTGCGGCGCCGCGTCGAGAGCGACTATCGCCCTGAGGCTCTCGACGCCCTCACCGTCGACCCCTCTTTCGAGGGCGACGAGCCCGCGATCGTCGTCACCGCCGGCAGTACGACCCTTCGCGTGCCGAAGTCCGAGGTCCTCGCCCTCCTCGACCAGGCCCACGCCGGCGACGGGCCCTTCCGGGAGCTACGCGACCGTTTCCGCGGCCTCTTCGTCGACCGGCTCCTCCAGGAGCTCGCCGACATCGCGCCGCGCCGTGGGCAGGCCGGCACGATCCGCCGCGACCTGGAACGCAACCGCCGGGTCGAGCGCCTCGTCGAACGCGTCTGGCCGTCCCCCGGCCCCCGGGAGGCCTTGCGTAGCCTCTATGACTCGGCCGACCTCCTGCGGGACTGCGCCGACGGCATCCTCAACGAGGACGAGCAGGCGGCCCTGCTGCGTGCCCGCGCCGCCAGCGCCGACGCCGATCCGTGGACCCTCGACGACCACGTCTGCCTCGAAGAGCTCGGGGTTCTGATCAGCGGCGACACCCCACCGCGATACGGCCACATCGTCGTCGACGAGGCCCAGGACCTCACGCCCATGCAGGCCCGCTCCCTGCGGCGGCGCTGTGCCGTGGGCGGCTCCATGACCGTCCTGGGCGACCTCGCGCAGGCGACGGGCGCCCACATTCCGACGAGCTGGGACGTGCTCGGCGCACTCCTCTCGGATCACGGCGATTGGAGCGTGGCTCAGCTCACCACCAGCTACCGCGTCCCCGCCGAGATCATGGAGTTCGTTGCTCCGCTCGCAGAGATGATCGCTCCGGCCCTGCCGTACCCGCAGGCTGTCCGGGAGGCGGGAGCGGACGCCGTACGGACCGTGGCGTCCGAGCCGTGGAAGCTGCTCGACGACACCGTTGCCCACGTGGCCCGGCTTATGGACACCAGTGATGGCAGCACCCCACGCTCCGTGGCCGTCATCGTTCCTGACGACTCGGACTGGCTGGACGCCATCAGCCGCAGGATCGGCGAGGACGGCGACATCGGCGAGCGGAACCGCGAGGCCGTCTCCGTGCTGGCCGCAGCTCAGGTCAAGGGCATGGAGTACGACCACGTCCTGGTCGTCGAGCCTGCCACGATCGCCGACCGCGGTCCCGCCGGGCTGCGCCAGTTGTACGTGGCCCTCACGCGCAGCACCCAGAGTCTGACCGTCCTGCACACCGCCCCGCTGCCGGAGGCGCTCACCGCCTCCGCGGACGACACCGAACCCGCGGCAATGGACGCCCGGCCGGCTGGCGCGGCGGAAAGCCTTCCCCGGATCGGCAGCGATGTCCGGGTCGAGGTCGTGGGCCACGTCACTGGCGGTCGGTACAAGGTCAGGCCGCTGTCTCCGGTGATCGGTCGGCCGCTCGTGCTCACCGTCCGCCAGGGCTCGGTTCCCCCGCGCCGGGGTGACGAGCTGGACTGCTGGGTGTTCGCGAACGACACGAGTCAGACGGTGCTCACCGCTGATCAGCGTGGCCGGTCGCCCGTCTCGGAGCGGATGGCGAGGCGCTATCTCGCGGCGCTGGACGTGCTGGTAGAGCTGACCGGCAGCGACGGCGACGTTCCCGAGGCCCGCAGCCGCCTCTCCGAACTTCAGGGCATGGCCAACCGCATCCTTCGCCGGGACCAGACCGACTGGGTCGACGTGCTTCACCTGTTCGGTGATCCGGACAGAGAACGACTCGGAGTTCTTCGAGACCTTGCCGCGACAACCAACCGTGCGCTCAAGGAGGGCGCTTTCGACGCAGGTCGGCTCGCGGAGGGGCTGGATGCTTCCGGCTGGGCAGGGCCCCTCGCTGCAGCACGGCGAGAGCTCCAAGAGCGCTTCGCGACGAAGCCGAACTCCGACGGTGCGGTCCCCGTCGCCCCGAGGCAACCCGATCAGAAGGAAGAGGTGCAGATGACCACCGCGGACACCACCGCCGCAACACCGGCTGCGACCACGAAGGACGGCTTCCTTCGTGCGCTGGAAGCGGCTGCCGGGGCCGACCGTATGTGCAAGAAGCACGAGGCGGTCCGCCACGCGCTGAAGGCATCACTTCTCTGGGCGGATCTCCAGCCGACCGACTCTTCGGTCGTCGACGTCAGCTGCGTCACCCAGCACGGTCTCTTCCTCTACGAGGCCCTGGGTGCAGGCTGCTCCACCTATGCGGACCTGCGATCGGGCGCGACCCGCCTGCTCGAGATCAACCACACGCTGCCCGCGCCGGCCGACGGTCTTTACCTCGTTCTCTCCGAACCGCCCGTCGAGGATTGGTCCGTGGACACGATTCGTGACGTCTTCCGCGTCAATGTCATCTGGCACACCCCGGCTGGCTGGAGTGGCGAGAATGCAGACGTCGTTTTTGGAGCTTCTGGGTGAGTTCTCGACCAGGTGGCCGAAGCGGTCAACTGTGGCCGGGGGATCTGTCGTGCACATTTTTGAGAGGAGTGGAAATGACTAGCGTTAGTGGCCGTTTGAGTATCCTGATGGGCTGACTCCTGGTCAGTCAAAAGATGGTGGCCTGCACCATAATTTGTATGATGACGAAGGGCGCCTCGTTGGGCACGGCAAGTTCATTCCTGACGGCGAGGGCGAAGAAGACTCGACAGCGGAGCCACCGCCGCTCTTCGTCGGTGCAAGCGGGCGTGACTGCGAGTCGGATTCCCGATCGCGGGAGCGCCTGGAGCCCGAGGAGATAGCCGAAGCCCTGATCATTCTCATCAAATTTGTGGCGTGGACTGCGCCACGCCTTAACAGGTGGTGGAAAGATCAGGTTATTCCATTCGCGAAGTCGACGCGCAAGCGATTTTCTCGGACTCGCAAGGATGACAGCTCAGGCGCACCCGATGAGTCGGTCACCTTGATTGGATCTGCACCTCCAGGGCACTCGCGAGAAGTGATTGCCGAACTTGAGGATCGAGTGAGTATGGGCAGCGAAGAGGCGTCGGTACGCTTTGCGGCAGCCCTGATGGCCAGGCTCTTTAGTGATGAGCAGATGGGGATTCTGCGTAATGCTCGGATTGAGGGCGAGGGTGGTTCGCTAGAGTTGAGCGCAGTTGAAGAGCTCGTGCTTCAGCAGGTGAAGGATAATGTCAGATTGATGCTCGAGGCGAATCCTTCATTGCTCACCAGGGAATCCTTGACTGAACTCGAAAGGATTCTCGTGGAAATTCAAGGCGTTGGCGGGGTGAATTCAATTGAGGGATGAATTGCTGATCCGTGGTCCTGAGAATTGGCCCTCGGGGGCGTAACTCTGTCGGAGGCGGGCGGCGAGTGGCTGCCATCGCCGCAGGGAATGCTGGGCATGGGGCAGCGTTCCGTTGCCATATTCTAGGCCCGCGATTCCTCGCTCAGTAAAGAGAGATGGGGCCGTCGGGGATCCATCCCTCGACGTATCCGGTGGTCAGCAGGACGACGCCCTCAGGGTGGATCTCCCGCCTCCGTCTTCGCAGGTCCGCGACACCCCATCGAGCGTGTGTGGGTGACCTCTGCTCGATTGCCGCCCCCTCGGCGTCGGTGATGCGGACGATGAAAACACGTGCCGCCGTCCGGCGATCGAATTCCCAGTTGTCGCCGACGCGTGACTGCCGGAGCCCGTAGACGGAGCCGAAGCGCGGATGCGTCAACCCGAACTGCTCGTCCAGGAATCGGACAGCCGACTCCACGAATCGGGCTCCGCTCGTCATGCGGACCTGCGGGACGGTCCAACTGCCGCAGCATCCCCGCGCCAGCGGGGAGGACGTCCAGGTCGGCGCCGGGGACCTCGGCGGCGGAGCACCCCCGCGGGCGCGGGGGTGCTCCCGTGAAGCGGCACGTGGGCGAGGCCCAGTGGCGGTCCTCCCCGCTGGCGCAGCTCCCGGCACAGTGCGGGGGGGCGTGAGTCCTCCCCGCTGGTGCGGGGGTGTTCCGCAGGCGCCGCAGCGTCGCCGTATCCGCACATCGGCGGGCCGGGTGAGGGTGACCGATGCGTGGCGGATCGGTCATGACCGATGGCCGATGAGGCCCGGGCCGGCTGTCGGTCATGACCGACGGCATCGGTCACGGGGCCGGTCGGTCATCGGTCACCGGTATCGGTCACGGCCCATCGGTTACCCCGCAGTCGGTCATGACCGACGGGGTGGACACGCGAGTGGCCGATGGCCATGCCCGGTCATCGGCCACTCGCGGAGTGCGTCGGTCAGCAGCCGACGCGCCGCGCTGGTGCTTGAGGCAGGCGGACCGCACTATGCCCAGCGCTTGAGCTCCTCTGTGAGTTCTTTGTGCCAGGTTCGGCGAATGGGCTCAGCGCTCTTCGAAGGGGCGGTGCCGAGGGCAACCACCTTGTCGGTCACCTGATAGGTGATCCGATAGGCGAGGAAATCTGTCGCCGCTTCGATCCATGCATCTGCGTTGCGCGCTGGAGGGAGCGGGCCAAGAGCGGTGGCGAACCAGACGGGCAGCAGGTCGGTTCCGGCTACGACGTCGGACAGGCGGCTGCGTAGCGTCATCCGCAACTTGGCGTTGGCTCGCTGTCCGGCGTTGATGTCCATGTGAAGTCTCGTGCGGGCGTCATCGTCGGCATCGAGCTTGGAGCGGTTCTCCTCTACTTTCTTCCTGAGCGGCTCGAGTCGGCTGTGGGCCTGCAGGGCTTGTGGGGCGGCGGTCTTGAGGTCCAGCTCTGCTGCCTTTCGCTTTGCGTGTCCCGTTGGCGGAGAGGGCGTCGACACCCGCGAATGCGACGCCGTGGTCTTCGCGGACGTCCGCGGCTCGATGCCAGACCTGGTCCAGGCCGTTGGCCGCGCGCTGCGCATGCACCCCGGCGAAGGGAAGATCGCCACCCTCGTGGTGCCGGCATTCCTCGCCCCCGGCGAGAAGCCTGACGCCATGCTCACCTCCCCCGCGTACAACGGCCTGGCCAAGCTGCTCGCCGCGCTGCGTGCACACGATGCCCGCATCGAGAAGCTCACCGACCCGGGTAACTCCCGCACCCGCGTTCCCGAGCCCCGCGACGAGACCGCCGACTTCGACGAGGACCTGGACCAGGGCGCCGACGGCGACGAGACACCGACCGTCAGCCGCCCCGCCAAGGACCTGCTGCGGTTCTCCGCGCCGCGCGACGCACGCCAGCTGGCCGCGTTCATCGAGCTGCGCGTGCTCAACCCCGAGCGGGTGCACTGGCGACGCGGCATCCATGCCGCCCAGCGCTACGCCCAGGAGCACCAGGACCTGCGCGTGCCCTACAGCTACCGCACCCCGGTCGACTGGTCCCCGTCCGACTTCCCGCTGGGTGTGTGGGTCACCGACTGCCGCCGGCACTACAACGCCGGCCGCCTGGACGCCGACCGCGCCGCCCAGCTCCAGTCCCTCGGCATGGTCTGGTCGCACTTCGACGCCAGCTTCGAAGAGGGCCTGAGCGCGGCCGCCGCCTGGGCCGAGGAGCACCAGGTCGGTCTGGCCGCACCTGTGGATGCGGTCGTCGGCGCGTACCCGGTAGGGCGCTGGCTGAAGAACCAGCGGGCAGCCGCGCGCCGGGCCGCCGAGCTCGAACGCTGCCGCGCCGAAGGTCTGCCCGAGCCGGAGGGCGGCGCCGCTCCCCTGACCGACGAGCGTCGGCAGGCACTGGAGGACATCGACCCCGGCTGGTGCCCGACGTGGAGCATCGACTGGCAGCGGTGCTTCCGGCTCGCCTGGCTGCACACGAAGGCGGGCGGCACTTTGCCCGACAAGGCCGGTGTGGCCATCGCGGACGGCGAGGACCTGGGCAAGTGGGCCGCCGCCCAGCACGCCGGCTTCGCCAAGCTCACCGCGACCCAGCAGTGGATGCTCACCAGCATGCTCGGCATCACCGCGGCACCGGCCAAGCGGACCCGCGCCGAGATGTGGGCCCAGAACCTGGCTGCCGCACGGCAGTACCGCGAGCGCGAAGGACACCTGGAGGTGCCGCGCAGCCACTCCGAGCACATCCACGGCGAGGCCGTACGGCTGGGCGCCTGGGTCAGCCAGCAGCGCGTCAAGGCCGCAAAGCTGGCACCGGAGCGGGTGGAGGAGCTGTCGGCCCTCGGGATGCGCTGGTCATGATGGGCGACGTCGCGACCGCCGCAACCGTCGCGGCAGCCCTAGCCTTCGCGCTCGGCTATCTACTCGGCCGTATCCGCCCCTGGCGGCGCCTGGGCAACTGGGCCGAGAACCAAGTGCGCTTCACCGGCTCTTGGGCGCGCGGCGGCGCGGCGCGCCAGGTTGTCGTCGCCCTGACCCACACCCTGGCCCGGCCGCGTGCCAGCCTGCGCATCGCCCGCACCCCTCCGCGCGAGCCAGTCGAAGCGCCCGTTCACGACCTGAACTGGGCCGCCAGCGCACCGCCTCATCCTCCCCGGAGTCGAAGGGGACCTCGTAAGCCAGAGCCCAACCGGAGCAGAGCCACAGCGGGCCGCACAGATCTGTGCGGCCCGCTGTCGTGCTTGCAGCAGCCCGCGTTCGGCAGCCGGGGTGCAGTAGCGGAGAAGCGCCGGCCTCGCGTGCCAGACTCCGGACCATGACGAACGACGAGAAGCCGAAGCTCTGGGAATCGACTCCAGACAGGCAGCAGCGCAACAAGGATCTGTACGTGCTGCTCGGGATGATGGTTCGCACGGCGGCCAACGTGGAGTTGATGCTCCAGGCCATTGCCCTCAATCTGGTCGAGAGCCCTTACGCAATGCAGCTCGTGGCTGGTGATAGTGCCAGCCGGGCAGCCGAGACCATCAGGCGCGTCATCGCGGCGAATCCCCGGTTGTCGAGTGATGCTGGGGTTGACTTGTCTGCTCTCCTGTCGGAAAGCGAAGCCCTGTTCAGGCGACGGAACGGGTACGTCCACGGCTACTGGTCAGCCAGTGCAGACCCCGATGGAGAACAGTCCCTGTCGACAGGCCGCTTCCGCCGCTCAGGAGACATCGAGCAAAGCCCGCTTGATGCGGATGATCTGAAAGAACTGGTGAGTGGGCTTAACGGTCTCGACGCCAAGTTCCGCAAGTGGTTGGTCGCCTGGGTGAGTGATGGGCACCAGGGTTCGACGACCTAGCCGGTGTGCGGGCCGGTCGGATTCCTCCTGGTTACTTTGGGGCGCCGGACGTGACATACCTGGGCGACGACTTGATGGCCCGCGTTGAGGGTTTGCTGCGCGCGAAGATCCGGGGAGACCTGGACCGCGATCGCCGTCGTGCGAACCGGCGGTTGGCGCTCGCGCTCTCCGGCTATGCGGTGCTCGGCGTACTGCTCTTCTTCGCTCCCTACCTCTGGCTGCGCTAGAAGCCCTTTCGACCACATGCTGCGCCTGTCTTGGGTGACGCCGAGCGAATGGCGTGAGGTGCGGTTCGGCACGTCGCGGGCCGGGGCAGTCGACGTGCCCATGTTCCGCGCCGCCGACATCGACGCTCTGCCCGCAGCCCACCCCGAAATCGACTGGGCGCAGCCGCGCACTGTCGGCAAAAGCCGACGCTCTGCTCGGCCGCCCTGACGAAGGAAGCCGCTCCCGCCCGAGTGGTCGCGTGGGCGGAATCGGTTAAATCGCATATCCCGCCAAAAAGCGACGCACGGAAAGGCGGCGTAGGCGGCCGATCTCCAAGTCGCCGGTATGGCGCGACGTCGGACCTCCTGGTTGGCCGCCAGAGCGCCGCACAGGCGATCTCACCCGCTTTGAATGCGCACGGGGTGCTCTATTCGGGTGACTCGCACCGAGTTGTGGTCGGGTTCGAGTTGGCCCGTGAGCACCACAGTCATGGCGCTCGTACAGTGGGTGCAGGTGAGTACGGCCATCAAAGCAGGCTGACCCGTGTCACGATCTCCCGCGGTTCGCGGTCCTCTGCCACACACTGGAGTGCTTCCCGCACTGCGAGGGCACCCAGCCGGACGAATACGGCTGGGTGGGAATCGACAGGGTGCCACGACAGGGCTCGCACAATGACCCGGGCGCCCACTGAGTTGTCCCGGCGTGCTTCCGGGCTGCTGTCCTCACCGGCCAGCTCTCGCATTACACCCTGGACGAGGGCTTCTTCGAGCTCAGCATCCGGTTCCGGCAGCGCCGCACAGGCAAACTCGCACGACGACACCGTCCCTTCGGGAACCGGCTCGAAGTCCAACTCCGCCCTGCCATACGTCGGCCAGCAGGCGCCGAGCGTCTGGCGGGAATACACCTTCACTCCCCGTACCGGGCGAGCGAGTGCGGCGGTCCGTGAGTCAGCCATGTCGGGCAACAGCCCAGCCTCGATGTGTTCCATCGGGCCATCCAACCTCAAAAGCCGCGCCCTTCTCCATCTTGCCGACGGGCATCGGCTCTCCCGATGCGGCGGCCCCAGTGGCTGAAGAACCCGTTCGTCGAGTTCGGGGCGTATCTGCAGGTTAGGAGCCTGGCTTCTCCGGTTGCGCGGCCTTCCATCGGGCGATGAGTTGCTGCTTCCAGCCCTTGGGCGGGGGCCAGGGGATGCCCCAGGTGGCGAGTTGCTGCCGGGGCCAGCCACCCGCGGGAGTGCGGGCGGCCTCTATTTCTTCCGGGGAGGGAAGGGCTATGCACGTGGCGGTGGCCTCGGGTACGGCCCTCGACGGGAGGTACTCAGGTGTGGGCACGATCGGCTCTGACGGGGTACCGAGGCAGTCTGGCAGCGGGGCCAGGCGGAGCCGATAAGGGCGGCAGTGCCACACCCAGCCGTGCTTGAGGATCAAGGAACCGAGGCCCAACGTGTCCATGGGAAGCGAGCTGGCTGCGGCCCGAACCTGCGGCCAGGTGAGCTCTCCCTGTGCGTCGAGGGCCGCGGTCAGAGCGTTCTCCAGCTGTGGGTCGACCGTGCGATGCTCAAGGAGCCTGCGGGTGCGGTTGCCGTCCGTGGCCACGAGGCCCCAGCCCCGGCTTCGGCAGAACTCCTCGACGGCTTGGTACTTGGCGACGTTGACGGCCATCGCCATTTCGTAGACCGGTTTGACCTCGATGAGGATGCAACGGCCGTCCTCGGTCGCCGCCAGGATGTCCGGGTAGTAGGTGCGTTGTTGCCCGGCGAACTGGTAACTGATGGCCAGGGGCTGCTCCTGGTAGTACGCGATCTGCGGGGCGAAGCTGAGCAGTTGGATCACCCGCTTCGGGCAGTGCCACACCCCGAAGCGTCCTCGGTCTATGCCCTCCTCCTCCCGGAGGGTGTCCAATTCTGTCCGCATCGGGGCCGGTTCGGGGGCCCCGAACCAGTTGATTTCGCCGGCCAGCGCCGTCCAGCGTCGGGTGGCGCGTTCGATACGTCTCTGTCGCACCGCTTCGCGACGAGCCGTCTCGTGACGCAGGATGCGTATCGTCGACGCCTCCGCGGCCAGGTTGTCCGCGCGGACTTTGTCGGCGCCGGCCAGCCGGGCCAGCAGAGGGATGGCTTGTCGAGGCGCTACCGAGGGCAGCAGCACGTCCGACAGGTCGAGTAGCCGCTCCGCAGACGAGGGCCCCGCCTCGGGCGGCACGCGCTCCACGCAGCTCAGTTCGGCCAGTATCTGTCGAAGCTTTCGAACAGCCGGAACAGCGGTGTTCGCCAGGCGGCGGATGGCCCTCGTCTGCAGTTGCCGAACCCGCTCCCGCGAGATGCCGAGGGCCTCGGCCACCTTCTCCAGGGTCTGGGCCGGCTGGTCGTAAAGGCCCAGGCGGCGGGAGAGAACCTCCTGGTCCCGCTCAGCGGGCATCTCGCCCACGGCCGCAGCCACAATTTCCCCCAACACCAGCACCGTGTCGGCATCGCGTTCGGCGATGAGGGACCAGTCGGCCGTCAGGGCCACGGCGCCCGGGCAGACGCACTCGAGCAGCCAGTCGTCCAGCAGCAGATGTTCGCCGTCCTGCCATAACCGACGGGCCGCTGCCTGCCGCACCTCCATCGCCGTGGCCGCCAGGTCGTGCACCACCTGCCGGGCAAGGAAAACCTCGCGGCGCTCGGGGCGCAGCACATGAACCAGTCACCTGCTCCCAGTCGGTCAGTACCCCGACTGTCTCAGCCGCCGCTGCGCCTTGCACCGGCTCAGAAGCGGCGCGCCGATGGCGCTCGCGCTGCTCACGGCGGCGCCGCTCGTCGCGCACGCTCTGCCAGGCGAAGTTGGGATCTACGGCCAGCTGGGCTCTCAGCCACTTCAGCGGATCGTAGACGACCGGGTCGGACTGCGGAACGAACTGGTCCAGACGCGCGTGGATGCCGCCCGTCGTACGGCCGTGCCGCTCAGCAAGCTCGGGCAGAGCCAGCCCTTCGCGCACACCTTCGACAAGCTGCATGTCCTCCGTGTCACTCCACGCACGGCCTCGCCTCGATCCGGGCGCCTGATCCTGCACGCTCTCTCCCCCACGGTTCCGGCCGCTGTGGGGGCAGTATGCCCGTCGGTACCGACAACGCGCCGCTACGAGGCCCCCGATCCTCCCCGGCCGGCCTGGTTGAGGGCCCGTGTCAGCTCGCGATTCGCGCCGCGGGCCGCCTCCAGGGCGGCCTGGCTGTCTTCGAGGCGGCCCGCGAGTTCGACAACCTGCTTTCCAGTCTGGTGATCCCCTTTCTTGGGCGCAGACCCCCTGCTTTAGCTGGGGGTTAGCCCATCCTTGGGCCGGAGCCGCGTAGCGGCGGAGTTCGCTTTCGTTGTCAGTGGTGGCCGGTAGGGTGATCACATCAGCTGAGAGGGGGTGTTCCGCATGCTGACAGGCCGCAGGTACCGGCTTCAACTGACCGAAGCCCAAGCTGAGTTGTCCGAGGAGTACGGCAATATCTGCCGGTCGGTGTGGAACACCGGTCTCGACCAGCGTCGCCAGTACCGGCGGCGTGGCGGGTGGATGAACTACGTCCCGCAGGCTGCGGAACTCGCCGACGCCAAGACCGAGCACGAGTGGTTGAAGGCCGCGCCGTCGCACATCCTTCAGCAGACGCTCAAGGATCTGGACAAGGCGTGCCGGGACCACGGCACGTTCAAGGTGCGGTGGCGGTCCAAGGCCCGCTGGTCTCCCTCGTTCCGGTTTCCTGCGGGGAACCTCATCATCGTGGAGCGGCTGGGGCGTAAGTGGGGGCGGGCGAAGCTGCCCAAGCTGGGGTGGGTGACCTTCCGCTGGTCTAGGCCCCTGGGCGGTGAAGTCAAGTCGGCCACCGTGTCCCGCAAGGGCAGGCATTGGTTCGTGTCTTTCCTGGTCTCGACCGAGGAGACGACACCCGAGCAGCACGCCATGCCGGATACGGTGGTCGGGATCGACCGTGGCGTAGTCGTCGCGGCCACCACTAGCGATGGCGACTTCCACGACCGGGCGTTCGTCACCGAAGGGGAGAAGACCCGGTACCGGCGTCTTCAGCAGCGGCTCGCCCATACGAAGAAGGGCTCCGCGAACCGGCGCAAGGCCGTTGCGGCGATGAACCAGATCATGGGCCGTATCACCGACCGGCGCGGCGATTTCTGTGCCCAGGTCGCGAACCAGATCACGGCGAAGAACGCGCTCGTGGTCCTCGAAGACCTCAAGACCCGCAACATGACGGCGTCGGCTTCCGGCACGCTCACCGAGCCGGGTGTGAACGTCTCCCAGAAACGGGGCCTGAACCGGACCATCCTCGACAAGGGCTGGCACCGCCTCGAACTCGCCCTGGCCAACGCCGCCCGCTATACCGGAGCACGTCTGGTGAAGGTCAACCCCGCGTACACGTCGCAGCGGTGCTCCGCCTGCGGCTTTGTCACCGAAGGAAACCGAGAGAGCCAATCGGTCTTCGTGTGCAAATCCGCAGGCTGCGGATACACCGCGCATGCCGACGTGAACGCGGCACGCAACGTCAAAGCGGCCGGGCAGGCCGTTTCAGCCTGTGGAGACCTCGGCGTCAGCCGGTCTGTGAAGCAGGAACCTGTAAGCCGGGCAACCGGCCGAAACCCCTGAGAAGGGGAATCCCCCCTGCTTTAGCTGGGGGAGGACGTCAACGTCCTTTGGAGTTCTTCCACGTCGGCCGGGGCTACCGAGGCCGGATGCCCGCCACGCCTGTTCGCCCATGGACTCGGACAGCGGGTCCCTCCAGTTGCTGGACGCGGGCGGCCAGGCGCGTGTTGCGGGCCTGAGCGTTGGCGAGGTCGACCTGCAGGGAGGCCCGGCTCACCGGGGAGGAGCCTGCCACGTCGGTGGCGGCGGGTTCGATTTCCGCGGCGTTGACCAGGGCGATGAGGTCGCGGTGCCGGTACAGGAACGTCCGGTCTACGCCGGCCCTCGGAATGCGATGGTCGTGAGCAGCGAGGGCGGTCGCCCTCGCCGAGGGAGTGAGCCGTTGCTCGTGGCGTGTTGGCGGAGCGGTGCGGGTAGCCCCCTGGGATGGCGAAGAAGGTAAAGCAGCGAAGGAAGCGCCCTTCCCCCTCCCCCAGCGTCCGGCTCACCAGACAGCGCTTAATGGACGGCTTAGCCGGGCCGGACGGGACACGCGTTCGGCTCGCCCGTCCTGAAGACAGTGTCCGCTTCGGTGAGTTGCTGACCCTGGCCACTGAGGAGATCGAGCACGCGCACGTCGACGGAGTGGCGGCAGGCCAGTGCGGCGAGTGGCTGCTGGACGGGCTGATGGGGGGTGATCGGGTGTTGACCGAGCCCTTGCTGCGCGCAGCTGGTAGCGGGCGGCTCCAGGACGGTGCTCTGGCCCTGTCTCTTCCGCTGGTCGCTGAAGACAGGGATGGCACGCTTGTGGGTGCGCTCCTGGCTCTACCACCTGGCACGGTGGTGCAGACCGTCCGGGAAGCGGGCTACGAACAACACTCCCTGCTGGCGATGCTGAAGTACGTCAAGATCAAAGGGCTTGCGGTGGCAGAAGAAGCGCGCGGCCGCGGTGTGGGCGGGGCGCTGCTGAAGCGCTGCACCCAGGTGTATTGGCAACTCGATTTCATGCTGCTGTACGGCGGGTTCGAGATCGAACGCGCTCTGGGCCCGTACTACGCGCGCCACGGGTTCACCGTGCTCAAGCCAGGTGAGACCACAGATGTGGGATTCGTCCTGACAGGGCGTCCGATCGGCCTGGGCGCCGGGCCTGGTGAGCAGCTCTTCTTCCGTTGGAAGTGACCGACGGCCCGGCACCGCTACACCAGCTGATCAAGAACACAGCGGGACCGACCGGCTCCACATACCGTGCGGATATCGCTTGTACGCTCATCGACGGATCCTGGGCGGTCAATCTGTCGCGCGGGCGCGGTGGTCTCGGAAGTTACCCGGCGATCCTCCCGCTGTCGGCCGCCGGGTCAGTCCTCCTCAGGTCCGGGTCCTGGTGAAGTCGGCCCGGGTGTCCCGTCTCACCGAAGGTTGGTCAGTCTCACCGAACCTTGACCACTCGGCTGTTTGTCTCATCGAACTTTGACCGCCGCAGGTCAAGGGCAGATGGCCCCCGGGCCAGGCAGGCGCTGCGTGGCCGGACGACGCACTGTCGTCTGCGGTTTCCACCTCGAGAAGGTACGGCTCGCTGCGGCCTTACGCACTTCTCCGCAGGGCCCTACCTTTGCGTCATGGAAACTCGGCGTCCCGCCTCGCTTTCGGAAGTTGTGTTACCCGTGACAGCCGGATGGCAGCTGATGTTCGTGCGCAGCAGGGGCCGCGAGCTGGCTACCGCGCTCGGCGGGAGCATCATGGTCCCGCCGGTGGTCGCAGCCCCGCTTCTGCTGGCCGCTCTGGTGCCCGCCGTGGTCTGGGGGAACGCACTCATCTGGGGCATTTTCTGGGTCCTACTGACGCTCACGGTCGTCGCGGTGGTCGTGCTCGCCGCGGCCATGCTGTTCGCCACGGTCTCCCTGACCGTGCGGTGGGTCGAGCTCCGCCCCCTGGGAACTCCGGCCCAGTTCGTGATCGCCCGCTTTCTGCGTTCGTCGACCACGGCGATGGCTGATCTGCGGCGAGTCGTCGTCATCGAGCGACTCAGGCTGGGGCAGCGACGGTCGATCAAGGTGGTGTTTCATACCCGCAGTGAGACGGTGGAGTGCGAACCGGCGCCGTTCGCACCGCTCTCCCGGGTCGACGCACAGGAGCTGACCGGCTGGTTGACCGAGCAACTCGGCCAGGCCCAGGTGCCGGTGGAGCGTCAGACGGAGGTCCAGCGAGACTCCCTGCGTCCGGACGAGTGGTGGACCCCGTCCCACACCGCCCAGCTGTGGCGGGTACCCGTCGGCGAGGTCGACGGCATAGCCGCCCAGCGCGGCGTCGAAATCTATCGGTACACGCCCCGGACGAGCGCGATGTACAGCCCTGGCACTTCGGTCACCGTCTACGACCCCGGCCGGGCCTACGACGTCGCCGAAGAACTCCGCGCTGAACGAGCCGCCGGCCAGGCCGCCGACAGCACGGCAGCCCCCGGCCCGGCCGAGGACGACGCAACGGATTCCCACTGACTCGGTCGGGCCGGTCCTGACCTGGCTCGGAGACTGAACTCCATGAGCGGGCCTATGGCATCGCCTGCGTGATGATGAATCCCGTCGGAGCCGAACCTTGACCTTCGAGCTCGCTGCCCAGCTGCGTATGGCCAGCCTCGTCGCTGTCAGCACCTGCCTGGCCCGGGGGCCACTGCCCTTGACCTGCGGCGGTCAAAGTTCGATGAGACAAACGGCCGAGTGGTCAAGATTCGGTGAGACTGACCAACCTTCGGTGAGACGGGACACCGGGCATGTGACGAGCCAATACTTCCCAAGTCACCAGAAAAGTGACCCTCAGAACAGGGGTTCACGCGGCCGATCTCGCGACGGCCGGCATGAGGTTCCCCCGTTGTGCGGGAGGTGCTGATCAGCTGGTCAGGGCGGGGTGACGGGGTTCCAGGTTCGCTTGTTCGGCCGTCGCCTGGTCGGTGTAGTGCTTCTCCTCGAACTCGATGGGGCTGAGGTAGCCGAGCCGTTGCTGGATGCGCCGGCTGTTATAGAAGCCGTCGATGTACTCGAAGAGGGCCAGGTTCGCCTCAGCCCTGGTCGCGAAGACGCGGCCGCGGACGCACTCGGTCTTGACCAGCATCCATAGATTCTCGGCCAGAGCGTTGTCGTACGAGTCCCCGACGGACCCCATGGACGCCTCAATTCCTGCCCGCAGCAGTCGAGTTGTCAGCTTGATCGATGTGTACTGACAGCCGTGATCCGCATGATGAACCAGCTTGCCGGGCTCGACCTCGCGGCTGGCCAGGGCGTACTCCAGCGAGGACAGGACCAGGTCGGCGTCCGCACAACCGGAGGTCTCCCAGGCCACCACCCGGCGGGAGAAGGCGTCCCGGATCGCGGAGAGCCACAGCGGCCCTTCGCCGGTGGGGATCATGGTGAGGTCGGTGACCCACAGCCGGTTCGGACCGGGCGCGGTGAAGTCTCTGTTCACCAGGTCCGGGGCGAGGGTGGCCTTCGGATCCCGGCGGGTGAAACCCTTACGACGGGGGCTGACGCCCGCGAGATCGGCCTCGCGCATCAATCGCTCGACCCGCTTGCGGCCCACGTGGACACCCTCGCGCCTCAGGACGGCATGCACGCGTGGGGAACCGTAGATGCCGCCGGAATCGGCGTGGATCCGCTGGATCTGCTCGGTCAGCTCCGCGTCACGGCGCCGCCGCTCGCACGGCTCCTGCTCTTGCCGGCGCCAGCGGTAGTAGGTGGACGAAGCGATGTGCAGTTCCCGCAGGACCGGCTCGACCCCCAGATGCGGGTGCTCGTCGAGGAGCGCCGTCACCTGGGCCGGGTCGGGTCGAGCTGCGCGGCGAAAAAAGCCGACGCCGTCCGCAGGACTTCATTCGCCCGCTTGAGCTGCGCGTTCTCCTTGCGCAGGGCCGCGAGCTCCTCACGTTCGGCGGTGGTCAGCCGGTCATCGCTCTCACCAGCGTCGGCCTCGGCCTGGCGGATCCAGCCGCGCAGGGCCTCGGGATGCACACCCAGCTCGACGGCCAGCCGCTTGATCACCGGCCTCGGCTCGGTCGTGCGATACATCCGCACCGCACGCTCCCGCAACTCCAGCGGATATTTCCTCGGGGCAGCCATGGTCAAAGGTCCTCTCATGAGACCCATCTGACCAGCTGTCACCACCCGCCGCATCTCGGGGGAACCTCAGGCATGAAGGGGTGGCTGGAGCTGCCGCAGGCCCTCAGGGGGGCGTACAGCGGCGCGTCAACTTCCGCGAACCAGGTCAAGGTAAGTAAGCTCTCCCCATGTTGCCCTCAGATGACCAAAAGGACAGGCAGAAGGTTACCTTCAAGCTGCCAGCGTCCCTGAAAGCCAATCTAAAGATTCGCGCGGCCGAACTCCGTGTGGACATCCAAGACGCGGTGGCGGACGCGATGAGCGAGTGGAAGACCGCCCCGCATGGGGAGGTTCCACAGGTTGACACCGCCGGAGCACCACCGTTCGCAACCTGGCTCACGGAAGCGAGCATCTCGCAGTTCAAGTCGGAGTGCAGCGACAGAGGGGTGCCCTACGTCCAAGGACTGGCCCAGGCCGTCACCCTCTGGCTGAGCGCACACCCCTCGCCCCGCCATCAGCCTCTCGAACGAGCCACCCGCCGCCTCATCGTCTGCAACCAGAAGGGGGGCGTGGGAAAGACCGCAGTCACGGCCGGCTTGGGAGGCGCCTTTGCTGAGGACACTGAGCTCGCGCGACTCGCGGGCGGCGCCTTCCCTGGTGACGCAGAACTCGCTCGGGTCGCCGCGCTCCTGGTGGGCAAGGATTCCGAAACCGGAGCACCCGCGGCGCTCGAGGCAGACCATGAGTACGAGGCACCGCAGCTTCGGGTCTTGCTCGTGGACTACGACCCGCAGGGCCACTTGACGAAGCAGCTTGGCGTCAAGCAGCTCCCCGCGAATGGTCCCAGCCTTGCGAAGTTCATGTCACGCCAGGTCACTGGCGACATCCATGACCTCATCGTCCCCGTGGACGATGAGCGCTTCGGTGGCCGGCTCGACCTCCTGCCCTCCTGTCAGGACGCCTTTCTGCTTGACGTGATGATCTCGGCTGCCCGTAACCGGCAAGCCAGACTCGAGCACGCCCTCGAACCTCTTGAGGCGCACTACGACGTCATCATCATCGACTGCCCACCGAGCCTGGGCATGGCGATGGACGCCGCGATCTACTACGGCCGTGAGCGGGACGGCGAGCGAGAAGGACAGTCCGGGATCCTAATCGTGGTACAGGCAGAGGACTCGTCCGCCGACGCCTACTCCATGCTCGTCGAGCAGATCGACGACGGCATGCTCGACTGGCGCATCACCACGACCTACCTCGGCCTCGTGGTCAACCTCTATGACGCCCGCGACGGACACGTCGTCACCAGTTCTCTCAACGAGTGGTACGCACTTGGAGAACCACGCGTCATAGGAGTCATCCCTCGGCGCAAGGAGCAGCGCGAAGCCGCACGCGCACGACGGCCATTGCTCGCCTACGACCCTTCCTGCGCCCAGTCGCGCGTCATGCGCCAGATCGTGAAGGAGATCTCTTGAGCCCCGACCGTCGTAAGACTGCGGCCGAACGCACCGGGCCTAGCGCGGCATTCGGCTCCGCCCGAGCGCCCCGTAGCGCTCGTGGACAGATCATCGACTCCGTAGTCGGCGCTCCGCCGGCCAGCGTTTCGCCTGACCTCGTGGCAGAAAACCCGGACAACCCCAGGCGGGAGTTCGACGAGGAGTACCTGAACAGCCTGGCTCGGAATATGCGGGAAGTCGGGCAAGTCCAGACGGCTACCGTCATGACTCGACTCGCCTTCCTTGTTGCCCACCCCGAGCACAAGGACGCTGTCCCCGCCCACCACGAGTACGTCGTCATCGACGGTCACTGCCGACTCAGGGCAGCACGACAGGCAGGCATCGACCTACGCATCACGGTTGACGACTCCTCCGCAGGCACCCGGGAGGACCTTCTCGCTGCGGCCCTCAGCGCCAACCACTTCCGCAAGGACCTGACACCGATCGAGGAAGCCGAGGCCATCGAAGCCCTGGTGACATTCCACGGCAGCGCTGCCGCGGTTGTATCGGTGCTCGGGGGAGCAGTAAACGACTCCTGGATCTCCACGCGGCGCGCGCTCCTCAAGTTGCCGGAGCCGATCCAGCAGCGTGTCGCAGATAAGGAGGTGCCTATCGCAATCGCGCGTAAGGCTGGCACTCTCCCCCGTCAGGAGCAGGCGGCCTTCGTCGAAGCCAAGATGGCAGAGCGGAAGGCTCAGCAGGCGCTGAAGCCGAAGCCAGTACGGGGTCGGGCTGCTGCTGCGATGAAGAAGGACGCATCGCAGAACTCCACCGCTGCAGAGACCTCCGCCGAAGCGCCGTCACCCGGGAGCACGGCGAGCGCAGCAGCAACGGTCCAGCAGAGTGTTCCGGAACCTCGCGTCGAGTCGAAGACATCTGATGGGTTCGATGCTCCGGTTGATTGGACGAACCCCGATGCCGTCACCGCTGCCATCCTGGAGCGCTGCCCACCCGACGCAGTGCAGAAGATCGCCCAAGGGCTACTCGACAGCCTCTGAGCGCAGCGCGGTTTTTACCGCGTAAAAGCCTGGGCGTTTTTGGGCCCCTCAGGACCCAGCAGGGCCTCCGACTTTTACGCGGTAAAACGCGCCGCACTGCTGAGAGGCCACGCCGATGCTGCTGAGCATCGGCCACGTCCCCCAAGGCGCTGTTGCACGCCGCCCGCCCGACACCCCACCCAGTGACCCCTGTTCGCTGACGATCAGCATGTACTTCGTCGAACGAGTGGCACGGGTGCCCCATCGTGAGAGTGTGAACAAGATGATCCAGATGCAGGAGGGGCGGGCATGACCACGGGCACTTCACCAGTCCCCCTCACGCGCACGCACCGGATATTGATCGGTGTCGTCGTCGCGGGAGCGGTGGTCATCGCCGCGATTGGTTTCGCCGGTTCGTACGCGGCCGTGCGCGAGCTCGCCCAGGAGAAGGGCTTCGGGGACTTCTCGCTGGTCTTCCCGATCGGCATCGACGCGGGTATCTGCGTCCTGCTGGCGCTGGATCTGTTGCTGACGTGGATGCGGATCCCGTTCCCGCTGCTGCGCCAGACGGCGTGGCTGCTGACGGCCGCGACGATCGCCTTCAACGGCGCGGCGTCCTGGCCGGACCCGCTGGGTGTCGGCATGCACGCCGTCATCCCGGTCCTGTTCGTCGTCTCCGTCGAGGCGGCCAGGCACGCGGTCGGCCGGATCGCCGACATCACGGCCGACAAGCACATGGAGGGCGTGCGCCTGACCCGCTGGCTGCTGTCGCCGCTGCCGACGTTCAGGCTGTGGCGGCGGATGAAGCTGTGGGAGCTCCGCTCGTACGAGCAGGTGATCAAGCTGGAGCAGGACCGGCTGATCTATCAGGCGCGGCTCCAGGCCCGCTTCGGCCGTGGCTGGCGCCGCAAGGCCCCCGTCGAGTCGCTGATGCCGCTGCGCCTTGCGAAGTACGGCGTCCCGCTCGCGGAGACCGGGTCCGCGGGCCTGGCGGCGGCCGGCCTCGAGCCGGTGCTGCTGCCCCCGGCGCCGGAGATTGACGCACACCCGCAGCCGCATGAACTCCGGGCGCTACCGCCCCAGGTACAGCAGCAGCAAGTTCCGCAGACCGGCGAGGTCGCGGTGGCCGACCACGTGGACCACGACGCGATCCTGGACACCCAGCCGCCAGAGCCGGCATGGGAAGACCTTCCTGAGACCGGCCTGGCCGAGCCGGTCGAGTCCGTGGCCGATGACCGGCCGGCTACCCCGGTCACACCCGAGGCGGCAGGTGACCGAGGGGATGTGCCGGTGACCGATGACCGCCAGGTCGCCCGGCAGCCGCACCCATTCTTCGAGCCGCCCGCCCCGCACACCGGCGTAGCGCAGCCGACGGAGGCTGAGCCGTACGTGCGCGAGCCGGTGCCGGTTCCCATCGCCTCGGCGGCAGACGACTACCGGGCCGATGGGGGAGTGCCGCAGCAGACCGCGCTCGACGTCCCATCGGCACGGACTGTTGAGACTCCCGTTAGTGAGCCGGACACGTGGGAAGCGTCGGTCACCGACGCCGGAGCGGCCACCGTGCGGCTGCCTGAGCAGCAGACCCACGAGCCGGACCTGGACCCCGTTCAGCAACAGATCGTGACGGTCGCCGAGTGGCTGGCCGAGGCCGAGGACGCCGGGCGGAAGCTGTCCGGCGCGGAAGTCGCCCGTCGGCTCGGGCTGTCCCCGAAGACCGGACAGCGGCGCGTGAACGCTGCGGCCGAGTACCTCAAGGAGCAACGTCGGCAGCAGGGCCGCGCACGCCTCCGGTCGGTCAGCACCTGACCGACGCTCTTCCACAAGTGGCCGATGACCGGGCATGGTCATCGGCCACTTTCACGTCCCCACCACGGTCGTGACCGATTGCAGGGTGTCCGATGGGCCGTGACCGGTGCTGGTGGCCGACCAGTACCGTGACCGATTTCGTCGGTCGTGAAACCGATGGCCGATCTGGCCTCACCGGCCATCGGTCATGACCGGTGCGCCGCGTATCGGTCATGACTGATGGCTGCCTCGTACGTGGTTCCAGCGGCGCTTTGCTGAGGCTTGCCCCCTAGGAAGGGGGGGGCTTGCCCGGGGTTGCATCGACCGGTCACTGGGGCTTGCCCAGCACCTGGGGAGGCTTGCCCAATCGGTCACCGGAGGCTTGCCCAGCAGGTGGGCAAGCCTGCCACGTGCTCTTTTAGGGCGCTGGGCAAGCCTTCGGGCAAGCCGGTCTGAGGAGAGTTCACGGCACGAGATCCGAAAGGAGACGTGCCGTGCTCGACGTACTGCACCCCGCCCGCACCGCTGGCGGGATCTTTGACCGCCTGGATGTGGAGTGGGCAGCCCTGTGCGCCGACGCCGCCGTCCAGGCTGCGGTGACTGACTGGCTGGTGACCGATCGGCTGGCCGACGACGTCGCGGCCGTGACCGATGCCGTGACCGACACCTGGGTGCGCACCCTCGGCCCGGCCCAGCTACTCGCCGCACTCCGTCCGCGCGATGGGGCCATGACCGACGCGCTGGCCGATGCCGTCCTGCGCGCTGTGCTGCGCCGCGCAGCCGGCCGTGACCGATCGGCCGTCCTTGCCGCCCGCATCGTCGTCCAGGCGATGATCCCGGCCGCCGTCCGGATGACCCGCGGCCAGGTCCGCCCCTTCGGCGGCCGTTCCTTCGACGACGTCGGCCACATGACCGTCGCGGCTCTCTTCGAAGTGGCGCGCTCCGGACGCATCCACACACGTCCCGGCCGACCTGCCGCGAACCTCGTTCTGGACACGTTGCGTCATGTCTGCGCCGAGCTCGCCGCCGACCGCGAAGAGCGCGGCGCAGGTCTGGCCCTCGCTGAGGACCTGGCCGACACCGAGCTTGGCCCGGCTGAGATGGCCGAGGCCTGGGCCATCCGCACAGCCGCGACCGCCGCAGGCCTGCAGCCCGTCGGAGCCATGAGCGAGGCGGAGACCAGCCGGGCCCGGCTGGAGTTGCTCGAGCTGGTCCTGGACGCGATGGACACCGGGGCCCTCTCGCCCGCCGACGGCCGTGCCATCGCATGGCATTACACCGCCGCACCCGTCCCGGATGCCGAGGCAGCCTCACGTGCCGGCACGACAGCCGGCGCGTGGCAGCGTCGGCGTTCGCGCGCCGTGGCCCGTCTCAAGTCCTCACTCCAGCCGAGGCCTGCGGCATGACACCGACTTCTTCCCCGGCCATCGTCCGCTCGCTCCCACTGAAGGAGAACCGCATGCCCGCCACTTCGAAGGCGCCGCTGGATGCTGACGAAGAGCGCGTCACCCGCGCCCAGCGTCTGCTGATCCAGTTGGGCGCCGCGCTGGTGCACCGCCCCTTCGACACCGGCACCCATGAGCGTCTGCGCGCCTTCCTGGCCGACGACGCCGACGACGTTCTTGCGTCGCTGGCGGTTCTGCAGCAGCGCCCCGAGACGGAACTGCGCCAGCGGATTGCCGAGCTGGCCGGTCACCGCCTCTTCGTGGGGGGTGCGGCATGAAGTCTGTGCTGACCCGTCGCCCCGCCAAGGACTCAGCGACCGCACCGGCCCAGGCGCAGCCGGAATGGGTCATCGACGAAGGGCCGCAGTATGTCGGCGGCTGGTCGACCGGCGCGCAGGCGAACACCTCCACCGCGATCCGGTGGGCGTTGTGGGCGCTGCTCGTCCTGGGGCCGCTGCTCTGCGTGGTCGCGTACATCTCGGTGCCCACCTCCGCCGGGGTAGCGAAACCGCAAGCGGCGTCGACCGCACCGGCCACCGCCGGCGCTCAGGGTGCGGCCGGCTTCGCGCAGCTCTTCGTCGCCGCTTACATCTCGGCGGGGGAGGGCGACCAGGACAAGCTCGCCGCCTACTACCCGGCCGCCACCAGCCTGCGCCTCGAGGGAGAGCCGGGGCGGCGTACCGGTGAGCAACTGACGATCGCCCGGCTGCGCCAGAGCGAGGCCGGCCTGTGGTCGGTGACGGTGGCCGCCCGGGTTACCGATCAGAACCCGACCGCCGAGCCCTCCGCCCCCGATGAGCGCCAGGGTGCCGAGACCGATGCCAAGGCGGTGGCTGCTGAAGCCGTCCGGTACTTCCAGGTTCCGGTCGCCACCGCACCGGTCGGCGGCGGTGCGACCGGTTACGTGGCTCTGTCCATGCCGGCCGAAGTCGCCGCCCCCGAGCGGATCAAGGCCCCGCCGTTGGCGTACGGGCCGATGCGGCCGGCCCTTCCCAGCGACCCGCGTACCGAGGCGGTCACCGAGTTTCTGACCGCCTACCTCACCCGGGCCGGCGAGCTGGACCGCTACCTCGCCCCCGGCACGAAGCTCACCGCCATTGCGCCCGCCCCCTATACCGGCATCGCTGTCGACCAGCTCGCCATCGAGGGCGAGAACAGCTCCAAGGCCGTCACCGCGGTTCCCGGCGACGGCACCAAGCTCCGGCTGTTGGTCGCGCTGCGCGCCACCGACCACGACGAGATCCGCGTCCCGCTCACCTACGCGCTGACCCTCAAGGCCCGCGCTGGCCGTTGGGAAGTCGCTGCCCTCGACGGAGCCCCGGCCCCCGCGCCGACCCGTACAACCGCCCCCTCCACGCGCACCCCTGCGCCCTGACAAGGAGACGTCATGCACGAGAACGTCACGCTCGCCGTCGGCTGGATCGAGACCGGGACCGGCCTCGGCAACGACATCAAGGACCTCATCTTCAACGTCGGCATCCCCCTGCTGTGCGGCCTGTTCGTCATGGTCGTCGGCTGGAAGACCAAGGCACCCGGCCCGACGATCATGGCTGTCATCTTCGCCGCGATCGTCTGGGGCGGCTCCGCGAGCATGGAGACCCTCAAGGAGAAGACGACTGAGGACATCACCCAGTACGACGGCGGCGAGCTCACACCGATGGGCGACCAGTGACCGGCGCCCTGGCCGAGACGTCCGAGCTCGACGCGGAGTTGATCGGCCGCTGCTACACCAAGGCGCGCCGCACCCCACTAGTTGTCGGGTCGGTTCCGGGAGGCGCTGGCCGGAGCCTGCGTCTGCCGGGTGGCCCGTACACGCTGACCCAGCTCGCCGCGATTGTCGGCATGTTCGTCGCACTCATTTTGTGCCGGTCGCTGTGGGGCGGGCACGGCCTGATGGACGTGGTGGTGCTGGTCGGCTGCCCGTTCGGAGCCGCGTTCGCACTGCGGCATCTGCACATCGACGGCCGTAACCCGGCCGCGGCCGCGGCCAGTGTGGCCGTGATGATCACCGGCCCGCGGTGGGGCCGGCTCCACGGCCGGCCCTACCGCCCGACCCGCCCTGTACGTGCCGCTGGTCTCATCACCGTCGCCGTCGAGGACGCCCCCGACGGCACTGGCCCCGCACCATTGCCGCCGACGCCCGGTGCCTCTGTCACGCGCCCCGCGCGGCTGGCCCGCGCCATTGCTCAACCGACCCGGGCCCCGGCCACACCCCAACCCCCATCCGATACGGCTGCCGACGGCCCTGTGTCATCCGGTGTGCAGGCCCTGCTCGCCCGCCGCGCCGCATCCGCAAACAAGGAGGAGTGAGATGCGCCTGCCGATCCGGCACGTCGAAGGCAACCTCGTCTTCACCACTCACGGCACCACCTGGGCGATCTGGCGGGTAGCCGCCGCCAACTACTCCCACGCGCCGGCCACCGCGAAGAAGCGCCGGCTGAAGGCGCTCGAATCGCTCTTCAAGTCCCTCACGGGTGAGCCGATGCTGATGTCGCTGTGCCCGCAGGTCGACCCGATCGCCGTCGTCCGCGCCATGGTCGCCGATGTCGACTTGAAGAAGTCACCACGCTACGAGCGGCTCGGCCATGCCGTGCTGGACCAGCTCGAGAACATGGAACTCACCGGCCGTACCGACTGGCTCGCGATCCCGCTCCCTGCGCTGTCCCGCAAGGACGCCGCTCTGTCGGCCTTCTCCGCCGCCAAGGCCGAAGTGGCTCTACAGCTCGGCCTGATGCCCGCCCCCATCACCACCGGCGAGATTGACCGGCGCAGCGAGCAGGCAGCGCGGATGCACGCCCAGTGGCCGACCGGCGTGACCATGCGCCGGGCCACCGAGGCGGAAATCCTGTGGATCTACGGCCACAGTGCCCGGCGTGGTCTGGCGGAGCCGTTCCTGCCCGACGGCACCGAACCCAAGGTCCGCGGCCGGGGCCGCACCGTTGCCGCCCTGGGCGATGTGCTGCTCGCCGAGGGCGGTGCCGACTTCACCGAGCGTCGAGCTGCACCGGGCAACCCGTTCGATCGCCGCTTCCTGCAGGTCTCCTCCGAATGGGGTGACTCCTACCAGGCCATGCTCGCCCTCTCCGAGATGCCGGAGGCCTTCGCCCTGCCGGGGGCCGCGTACCTGCAGCAACTGGACGATCTGGCCTACCCGGTCGACTGGACCGCGCGCCTGGTCATCACCCCCGGTTCCAAAGCCGAGGCCAAAACCCGCAAGCGAGCCCGGCACTTGAAGGCGCAGGCGGCTGAGTACCAGGGCGATCCGGCCGGCCCGCCCTCCTCGATCGCGAAGCACGAGGCCGACAACGACGAGTTCCGTGACCGGCTCACGGCCTCGGCACGTGAGGTCGAGATCCGCGCCATGGTCACCCTCGCTGTCTGGGGCACCACACCCGACGACGCCCAGGACCGCGCGGCCGCCCTCGCATCCGACTTCGGCGCAACCGACTACACGTTCTCCCGGCCCGTGGGGGAGCAGACCAGCCTGTGGCACGCCATGCTGCCCGGCTGCCGCACCCCCAGGGTGATGACCGGGTACGCCCAGTACCTGCTCGCCCGGGACTTCGCGATGGCCATGCCCTGGTGCGGGTCCCAACTCGGCGACGAGCGCGGCGGCCTGTTCGGCCTGCAGCTAGCCTCCGGCGGCGCCCGCCCCGTCATGGTCGACCCGGCCCGCGGCCCCCGTGAGAACGCCAGCGCCTCCATGGCTTTCATCGGCGAGCTCGGCGCCGGCAAGTCCGTCGGTCTGAAGTCCGCCGTGTACAGCGTCCTCGCTCGCGGCCACCAGCCCGGCAAGCCGGACAGCCGCGGCCGCGCCGTCATCGTCGACCGCACCAAGGAAGAGGAGTGGGCCCGATTCGCGAAGGCATGCCCCGGCACCACCCAGGTGATCCGCATCGACCAGAGCGCCGAAGTCTCTCTCGACCCACTGCGGTTGTACGTCCAGGACAGCCCGAAGGTCGCGGCCCGTTTCTGCGAGTCGTTCCTGACGCTGCTGCTCGGCGTCAGGCCGATGGACCTGGAGGGCGTCGCCCTGTCGGAGGCGGTCCAAGCCGTCCTGGAGCGCCCGGAGCCCTCCATGCGCGCCCTGGTCGATGAGCTCACTGCGCGCGGCGGCGAGGACACGTCCGCCCGCAACCTGGCCCGCAAGCTCAAGGCTGTCGCCCGCAAGGACCTCGCCGCAGTCGTCTTCGACGACACGCTGCCCGTCGTGGACACGGCCCGCGCCGACTCTGTCGTCTTCCTCGTCAACTCCCTCGCGCTGCCGAAGAAGAGCGAGCTGGCCTCCGAGCACCGCATCGAGCGTCTGGAGTTCGAGAAGGTCCTGGGCCGCTCCTTGATGTACCTGATCGCCGCCGTTGCGCGCGAGACGGTCATGAAGAACAAGGAGGAGTTCGGCGTCGCGGTCTTCGACGAATGCTGGTGGCTGACCAGCTCGGACGAGGGCCTGGAGCTGCTGCTCGAGCTCATGCGCGACGGCCGAAAGCACAACGCCGCCGCCTACGTGGGCAGTCACGACCCGTACGACATCGGGCCGGCCGACAGCGAGAAGGGCGCCATCATCCGTGGCCTGATCCCGCACCGGCTCCTCTTCCGCCAGACCACTCGCACGCTGGCCTCACGAGGCCTTCAGTTTCTCGGCGTTGATGCCACCGACGCCGACATGCTCGACCTGGTCACCGCAGGCCTGTCCCCAATCGACCTGCCCGACGAGGAGAAGCTGGCCCGGGCGGGCGAGTGCCTCTACCGCGATCTCGCCGGCCGCATCGGCCTGATGAAGGTCCTCATCCCCATGGACGCGGCCATCATGCGCGTCATCCACACCACCCCCACCAACTACCGGACCGCCGCATGACCCGGCCCTCGACCTGGCGGCTGTGGCTGCGGATCCTCGGCTCAGCGCGGCTGCGCCTGGCCCTGCTGGTCGCCGCGCTCGCCGCCACGGCATTCACCCTGCTCACCTCACTGCCCGCCCATGCGGAGCCCACGCCGACCCCGTCGCCGAGCGTGCCGACGGCACCTGGGCAGCGCACCCCGACGCCGGAAGAAATCGAGGCAATCGAGGAGGTCATGCGCGAGCAGAGCGAGCGTCTGTCGAAGGCGGCGCAGCAGGAATTGCTCGAGCAGGAGAAGGAACGGCTGCGCAAGCTGCTGCCGGACGAAGGCGGTGTTCTCGGGGTCTTCAACGTCACCGACTCCAACGGCCTGCCGATCAGCGTCTATACCGTCAAGTCCGACACCGGCGGTCTGCTCGATTGGGACCTGGGCATCCAGAACCTGCTCACCGAGCTGTGCTTCATGGTCACCAAGTGGCTGATCGCGTTCTGCTGCTGGCTCATCGCCTGGGCCCTGTCCTTCGGCCTGGCCAAACTGCTGCTCGCCCCCGTGTTGTCGGTCGCCAACTCCCTGCACACGCGCGTGATTCTGGAGATGGGCCTGCCCACCCTGTTCCTGTCGGTGTGCGCCATCATCTGCGTCGCCCGGATCTTCTTCGGTGACAAAGCCAAAGGCTGGGGCGATGCCGCCCTGTCCATCCTCTTGGCGGCACTGACCACCACGCTCCTGTCCTCCACCCCGCAGACGCTGCTGGGAGAGGAAGACGGTGCCATCGCGGTGACCCGTGGCCTGGCCCTGGAGGTGGCCGACATCATCCTGGACGCCAACCCCGCGACACCGCAGTCCGACAACGGGGTCACCACCGAAGCCACCGGCAACACCTTGTCGCGGCCGCTGACCGACGCACTGACCGACGCCTTCATCGTCAAGCCGGCCATGCTGCTGCAGTACGGGCGCGTCTTCGAAGGCAAGTGCGCGGCCGAGTACGCCGACACCCGGCTTGAGCAGCTGGCCTTCGACCGCCAGGTTCACTCCCGCACCAACAAGCTCAAGGACCTCACGGGCCTGTCCGAGTACATCGACCCCAGCGGGGGCGGAATCGCCGGCTGGTACAACACGCAGATCGACATGTCCACGCGCTGGGCGATCGACCACTTCGGCGACCCGCCCATGGAGGCCTTCGAAGCCAAGTGCGTTCCCGGGGACGTCGGCGCGGCGAAGAAGGCCTCCATGGACAAGGTCGGCGGCGCCTTCTTCCTGCTGATCGCCGCCGGCATCGTCACTGTCATCGTCTCCGGCCTCGCCGGCAGCTTCCTGGTCGCGCAGTGCCGCATCGCCTGGGACGCCATCCGCGGCGAGCCTGCTCTCATCGCCGGCACCATCCCCGGCGCCGGCCGCGCGTTCCTCTGGGACTGGGCCGCTTCCGTCCTGCGCTCACTGGGACAGATGCTCACATCCGTCATCGCCCTGGCCGTCTTCATCATCATCATCCAAGCCGTCCTCGACCCGGCACAGGAGGACTGGGGCAGGGAACTGACGCTGCGGTTCCTGGTCGTGGACCTCGTATGCATCGGAGCGCTCAAGAAGCGCAAGGAGCTCGCCGCGGGCTCGAAACAGACTGCCGCGAACTTCCGAGGAAAGCTGTCCGCCGGCCGCGTCGGCGGCACCCACGGCTCCGCCTTCAGCCCGCCTGCCTCCTCAACAGTCCCAAAGAACCGGCACATCGGCAGGACCACCGCACGTGGCATCGTGCGGGGTGCGCTGGTCGGCGTCTCCCTCGCCCATGGCAATCCGCTCGCCGCCGTTGGCTACGCCATGCCGCAGGCCGTCGGCGCCACAGCGCTCATGAGCCGCATCAACACCGGTGGCCGCGGCGGGCGCCGACGCCCGCCAGCCCGGCGACCAGCCGGCCACCAGGCCCATCGAGCGGGATACCAGTCGCAGATGCAGCGGCCGGTGCCCAGCCGCCCCACACAGCCGCCCCCTTCCCCTCCCGCTCCTATTCCCACGCCTCGCCCCCGGACCCAGCCGCGCCCGTCGGCGGGGCCGAACGGTAGGCGTAACCGGCGTCTGCGGGCTATGGATGCCACCACGCGCCGCCACCAGCAAGGCCGCCAAGCACAGCCCACCGGTAATGCGCCCCGCCCTGGTCCGGTCCAGTCCGCCGGGCAGCGCTCTACGTCGCGCACGCGCCCTGCTCGCACACAACCCAACTCGTCCCGGCGGAATCAGCCGGCACAGCAGCCGCCGCTGAACGAGCAGCCTCATCGGGGGGCTCAGGGGCCCGGGGGCTTCGCGGCCTGGCTCGACAGCCGCGAAGCGCAGGCGCTCGCCAGGCGTCGTACACCGCCGCGGAGTTCCTCATGACCAAGGAGCGCAGGAAGTGGCTGGCGGGCGGCACCGGCCTGATCGTGCTTGGGATCATCCTCATGGCGGCGATTGCCGCACACGTCACCGGTATCGTCCAGACGGATGCGGAGGCGGCCGCCCGCAACCGTGCCAGCTGCGCCGCGGGCGGGGCCGCGGGCATGGACGTCGACACGGCCCAGGTAGCCGAGCAGGTGAAAGCCGTTCTCGTCGGCAGTACCAGCGACATCAAGGTGTCTGGCCTGTCTCTGCCTCAGGAGCAGATCCCCAATGCCCGTGTGATCGTGGCGACCGGCGTACAGATGAAGATTCCCGCCAAGGGGCAGGTCATCGCCCTGGCCACCGCCATGCAGGAATCCACCCTGCGAAACCTGCCCTACGGCGACCGCGACAGCGTCGGCCTCTTCCAGCAGCGCCCCTCCCAGGGCTGGGGCACCCGCGATCAGATTCTCGACCCGGTGTACGCATCCACGAAGTTCTACAACGCCCTGAAATCAGTGGACGGCTGGGAGCAGATGCCGGTCACTGTCGCCTCCCAGGAAGTGCAGAAGTCAGGATTCCCGGACGCGTACGCCAAGCACGAGCCGCTGGCCACCGCGCTGCAGCAGGCCATCGCACCCACCCTCGGCGCAGCAGCGGCGGGCGCCCCACTGGCCGGCGACTACGGGACGGCCGACTGCACGCACCAAGCCGACACGGACTACGGAGACATCCCACCAGGGACGCTCCCCGAGGGATACCAAATCCCCGTCACCGCTCCCATGCCAGCGCGAAACGCGATCCGCTGGGCCCTTGGCCAGCTCGGCACGCCCTACCAATGGGGCGGCACCTGCACCAACCCCCACAGCGGAAACCCCAGAGACCGCTGCGACTGCTCCTCTCTGATGCAGCGCGCATACGGAGTGGCCGGCATCGAGATCTCCCGCAGCACCTACAGCCAGGTCAACGAGGGGCGCGCCGTGCCGACGAGCAATTTGCAACCGGGTGATCTCGTCTTCACCGAAGGCAATGCAGCCCGGCCTGAGCATGTGGCCATGGCCATCGGGGGAGGGCTGATCGTGCACGCGCCCGGCACCGGCCGCGTGGTCGAGGTGGTGCCCCTCAACAATCTCGGGAAGCTGTTGCTGGCCCGTCGAGTCGTTACGTAGCGCTCGGGCATGCGACCGTTGTTCCGCTTGCAGCCTGGTGAAAGTGGGTCTTGGGTCAGCAGTCGAGGTCCCACCCACTACGGGTGATCCTTCACATGCGGCCGTATCGGGCGGAGCTGCGTGCGAGGGAGGCCACGCGGAGCGGCGAATGCTCGGTCTCGCGCCGCTCATACCGGGAGCTAAGGCCGCGGGCAGGAACACCGCACGACATTCTCACTTGCTGTCACGTGACGTTGTTCCCCGAGCGACAGCTGCGGCAACTACGGCAACGATCGCTTCCCTCTGCTTCCGTTCCTCATACGCCCGCTGCCGGCAGTTGGGGGAGCAGTACCGGCGCGGCTTGGTCCCGAGTGACTCCGGACATGCGCGATTCGCACCCGTCGCGGTCGCGCTGCCGCTGCTCCGCCTGCTGCGCCGGAGTCCCACGATTCGGCGAGGGGAACCATGTGGTCGATGTCGAGGCCGGAGGGGCCGGACACCGTGGTCGCGTCGTAGTACGACCACCAGGTGCCGCCGGTCAGCTTGCACCCGGGGGCCGGCGGTCGGCGGCTCAACTGCCTCGGCAATCAGGACCTCGTTGCGGGTGTTGCAGCCGTCCGAAGGGTTCTGCCCGGCGTTCCAGTGGCGGAACTTGTCGCGCGTGTACCCCTCGCGGGATTCATCGGCGAGGCCGAGCTGGTCAACCGCGACGCTGAGCGGAAGTGTCTCGGCGGCATGCGCCGACGGGGACATGGTGACGGGCAGGATGGCGAGCGTGGCGGCCGTAGCGGCGCGCAGCAGGTTCTTGATCACGAACGTATGGATAGCGCTGTATGGGCCGCAGGTTGCCCAAGACGCCGGGCTGCTCACCCGCCCGGGTGGTGCGGTTCATCGCAAAATCGATGCCCCTCGGCACCGCCTCTGTGTCCCAGCTACCTGAGGACGTCTCCGAGCTGGTCGCGGTCTCGGCCGGCGAGCTGGCGGTGGAGGCCAGCCGCGCGGGAGCGGATCAGGCCGGTGCGGTAGCTGGCTGGCAGTCGCTCGAACGTCTCGGTCGCCATGTCCGCTGCTGCGCTCGGGTCTCCCTCAAGGCGGAGGCAGATTGCGGTATCCATCTCCAGCAAGGCCCGGGTCATCACTGACGGCGTGTCCGTGAGTTCGAGGGCGTTGCCTTGCGCGGCGTAGGCGGCCGAGGTGTTGCCGAGCAGTGTGTACGCCTGGGAGAGGTGCACATGGTGTTTCTGGAGCGGGTAGCCGAACCAGGTGTCGGCGCTTTCGGGGCCGTCGAGGCGTTCGGCCAAGGTGCGCACGGCTTCGACCACCTTGGCTGCTCCGGCCTTGTCGCCCATGGCGGCGAGGGACCGGGCGCTGACTGCCGCAGCCAGCGCGGCCGCCGCGGTGGGTACTTGCCCGGCTTCTCGGCGGGCCTGGGCGGCGAGGCGTGCGGCCGCTGTGGGGGCGCCGTAGTTGAGCGGCACCATGGCGTGCCGGGCCAGGACCCATGCGGTCATGCGGCGGTCGCCGGATTCGCGGGCGGCCCGCTCGGCGGTGGTGAACCACCGGAAGGCGTCGCGCTCGTCACCTCGGTCGTGCTGGATGATCGCCACGAGTCCGGCGATGCCTGCGGCGGTGCGGGCAAGGTCGGCGCGCGCCTTGGCCGGGTGGGGGCGGCTGAGGATCTCACGCAACAGGTCGAGGTCACTTTGCATCTCGGCGAGGACAGTGTGGGGTGAGCGGCCTCGGTACCCGCCGCGGTGGCGCTCGAAAGCGGATTCCAGGTAGGCGAGGTCACCGGTGCCGGTACCGGCGAGGGCGCCGTCGATTCCCTCGCGGGCCTGTGCGATGCCGGGGAGCGCGCTCGCGCCTACGGCGGCGGCTGCTGCTCCTATGAACTTGCGTCGGTTCACGTCCTCGTCCTCCTTGCTGCCCTGGCTGCGTCGGTGCTGCCGTGATGCGGCGACAGCACGGCGTACGTCGCCGACCGTCAGGCCGTAGGCGCGGGCGATCGTCTCGTGCCATACGGGGGTGGGTAACCGCCGCTCGCTTTCCCACCGTTTGAGGTTGTCCGGGTCGAACCAGCCGCCGCCTTGGGCGTCCTCCATGCGCAGAGCTTGCTCCTGTCGGGTCCGGCATGCCTGCTTACGGAGGCTCCGTAACAGAGTGCCGATCCCGTCCGGACTCATCATGGGGCGCCCCTTTGGTGTCGCACGGCCGGATTCCCATGGTGGCCCCCCGGTGTGGCCCCCCGCCGGGGAAACGCACCCATTTCTGGCCCCGCAACCCTGGTATGCCCCGCCGTTGAATGGGCGACGCCGACCACGGGGCGGGCCTCACCAGCCTTCTCCCGGACCCGAGTCGGCTCTCGACATTCCGCGGACGCGTCAGCGTCCGCATGGCCGAAGGAGGAACCCTATGGCCCAAACCGTCACTGCCGCGAGGGGCGCTGTGCTGATGCCGCCCCCTGCTGAGGCGGTGCTGTCGTACGCGGCCGGGCAGACCGTGAAGGCCGCTGAAGCCCTGTGGCCTGCTGCGGTCATACGGCTGGGAGAGGTCGCCCCCAGCGTCACCAGCTACGTGCAAAGGGTGGAGGTCGACGGCCGGCCGCTGTTCGCGAAGGTCAGCATCCTGGGTGTCTCCCTGGTGTCGGTGCTGCGGGGCGTGTGCGGCGACTGGGAGAGCGTGAAGGCCGCGCAGGCCGCCTACGCGGCGTCGCCCGGGTCGCTGCTGCGGCGGGAGGTCCTTCAGCTGAAGACTCTGGCTGGACCGGCACGGCTACGGGTACCGAAGGTTGCCGGGTACGCGAGTGGAGTGCTGTTCACCGAGCCCGTGACCGGCCCCTCCCTGGCCGATCTGATCCTGCGGGAACCGCACCGTACGGCCGACCTGCTCGGTCGCGTCGTCGACGAACTCGCCACCGGTCTGCGGCGGCCCGGGGTCGCCGCCCGTGTGGACCGTGCACCGATCGGGGAGCGCTCGATCAGCGGGACCTTCCTGCGCAAGTTCAACGGCATAAGCGGCAGCAGCTACGTGAACCAGACCGGGCACGGGGACGTACTGACGGCCGTGGCCTCCCGGCTACGCAAAGCGAAGATCGCCCCCGCCCCGAACCAGCGGGTCATCTTCGGCGACTTGAAGCCGGAGCACGCCCACTTCCCGGACGGCCCGGACGGGCCGGTGGCCTTCCTCGACCCCGGCCTGCAGCGCGGACGCCCATGCGCGGACGCCGCGAAACTGATGTCTCGTACGGTGCTGAACCTGGTCTGCTGCCCGCCGACGCCTCACGATGCCCGCGCCGTGCTGTCGGGGATCGCGGCGTTCGTTGCCGCACTGAACGCCCGCGTGGACGAGGCCGACCGTGACGCGTGGCTGCGACAGCTCGTGCTGCTGTGGCTGATGGACACCACCAACATCCTGTCCACCTACCTCACCGCCCCTCCCGGCCTGCCGCTGTCCGCGCATGGCGCCGCCGTGGTCACACGTGCCGGGGCGGTGTGCCAGATGCTGGAGCACGCCAGCGCGACGATGGCCTCACGGACGCCCGCGCGGACCTGGTGGCGACTATGCCTGGACGACGCGCTCATGGCGGTGTCCGCATGACCACCATCGGGCTCATCGGAGCCGGGGCCGTCGGCCAGGCGCTCGGCTCTCTCCTGGTCACCGCCCGCTGGTGCGACACCATCCTCGTCGCCTCCGGCAGCGGCCGCACCGCCGCCGGACTGGTCACCGATCTGGACGACATGCGTCAAGTGACTGCCTCACCCGTCCGGGTAAGGCGCGCCGACCCGGCGCGCATGCGGTCCTGTGACGCGGTGGTCGTGTGTCCCCGGGCCGTCTTCACCAACACCGCGACGCGCGACATACGGATGGCGGGGCTGGCCGCGAACGCCCTGCTCATCACCGCTCTGGCCAGGCAGTTCACCGGCTACCAGGGGACGGTGGCCATGGTCACGAACCCGGTCGACGTGCTGTCCCGCCTGTTCGCCGAGGTCTCCGGCTGCCACCGGGTCTATGGGGTTGGGTCGAACACCGACACAGCCCGCTACCGCCTGATCCTGGCCCGCCTCCTCAACGTGCCCGCGACGGCGGTGGCCGGTCACGTGATCGGCGAGCACGGTGACCATGCGGTGATCTGCGCGTCGTCCACCACCGTCAACGGGGAGCCTGCCCCAGTACCGATCCAGCAGGTTCACGCAGAGCTCACGGCCCGGCCCCGGCGCATCAACGCGGGCATCGGACGCACCCGTTGCGGGCCTGCCGGGGCCACCCTCGCCGCGCTCGAACATGCCCTCGGCGTGACCGACGGGCTGATCGAACTGTCCGCGCCGCGACGAGGCTGCTGGCTAGGAATCCCGTTGCGCTTCACCGCCGGCCGCCCCACCGTGTGCATTCCTCCCCTGAACCCCGGCGAAGCCCGGCAACTGGCGAACGCCGAGGACAAAGTCCGCACCGCCTACCTCCACACGACCATCAAGGAGACGACATCCTCATGACCGACATCCACGCCACCCGCGTGACGACCGCCGACGGCCAAGCCGTCACCGTCACCAGCCGCTCCACAACCATCACCGACTGGGCAGCCCGCTACCTCGGCTCATGGTGGAACGCGGCCGCGACGGAGGCCGCCGACGTCACAGGCCCGGTCGTCGCCGCCGATGTGGACCCGGGCGAGGTGGCCGCGCTAACCGGCATCGTCACCGCCGGACAGCCGCAAGAAACCGAGTACGCCAACCACCGGATGCTCCACACCACCGACCAGGCCAGCACCACGGCCGTGCAGCCCGACGCGGGACTCGCCTACCGGTGGGAGCCCGCCGAACGCCGGCTGCGCATCGTCGGCAGTGACGAGACCGCCGTCGCCGCCGCCGCGGCCCGGCTCGCCCGCGAGGTCATCCGCGGACAACTGCTCACCGACGGGTGGGAGATCCTCCACGCCTCCGCCGTCACCCGCCCCGACGGCACAACCCTCCTCTCCCTCGGAGACAAAGGCGCGGGCAAGACCACGTGCGGGTTCCTGCTGGGCCGCGCCGGGTGGCACCTGCTCGCCAACGACCGCGTGTTCGTACGCGCCGAGAACGACGGCACCGTGCGGATCCTGCCGTGGCCCTCAGCTGCCGCGATCGGACTCGGCCTGCTCGACGCCATGAACTGGTACGGGCCCGTACGCGAGCGTGTCCTGACCGGTGAAAAGCTGCACCCCACCCAGCACCAGCGGGTCACCGACGCCCTCATGGCCGGCGACCGCGAGCCGCTGTGGAAGCGGTCCGGCAAAGAGTTGAAGCCGCAGTTCTTCCCCGACCAGCTCCATACGTGGCTCGGCCTCACCCTGGCCACCGAAGGCCGGGCGGCGGGACTGCTGTTCCCGCAGATCACGCCCGGGGCAGAACCCGCGCTGAGCAACGAGCCGCGCGCGATCGGTGAGGGCGACTTCTTCAGTGCCAGCACGGAAGACCGCTACCCGGATGTCTTCGGCCTCCTGCCCATGACCGGTCCGTCCACCACCCTCGCGGCCCAGCTCGCCGCACTGCCCCATCAGGCCCTCGTCCTCGGACACGACACGGCGGCCAACACCGAGCTGCTGAAGAAGGCCGCGACGCAGCTTCTCTGACCCGTCGTACGGGCGAACCTGACCGGTGTGTGCGTGGCCTCCCGCAGGACTGCAGGGGGCCACGTGCTGCTTAGTGTTGCAACCCATGGCTTTTGCCATCGAAGTCAGCCTGGTTGTCATCGAATCAACCCCGGCCCCGGTCACCTAGCTCTGGGCACGGCGGTGCGTCTCTACGTGGGGTCCCACCGGTCCCAGGACCGGAGCACGCTCTGCACGAGGCGCATGGCGTCCTCGACGAACTTGACCCCGTCCTCGGGGCTCATCCCCTCGGTCTTCTCGGGACAACCGCTGAGGATGGCGGCCGCTACGAGCTCGGCTCGCCGCACTCGCGCCTGTTCTGGCGGCAAGTCGACGAGGGAGGCCGTGAACCTGTCGAGCAGCGCCTGGATCTCGTCGTCATCTTCGTCGGCCAGAGTCGGCAGGTCTTGAGTCAACTGGGCGAAGATCGCCTCAGGGAACGCCTCAATGATCTGATGTGCTTCCTGCAGCTTTCCCGGCGGGAGCACCGGCGGCTGGAGCTGGCTGAGCATGGACAGGGAAGTGTGGATTTGCTGCTGCAGCACCGCCCATGTGTGTAGCGACTCGAATGCCGGTGGCGGGTCTGCGTTCTTCATAGCCGAGCGAAGCTGGGCCGATGCCGACTGGCTGAGTGACCAAGCGGGGGTCTGAAGCAACCGCCAGGCCGGAGACTCGTGGAGGGATTGCCAGGCTGGCGGCACGTACGGCTGCGAGGCATTCATTTGCTTAATCAAAGCCTTGAGCGTTGTCATGTCTCACGTGCCTATCGCAGGTTCTGGGCGGAGCTGTCCCCGCCAGCCGGAACATCGACCTGACCCACAATCAGGCCCGCCAGCATCATGCTCTCGACTGAACTCCACCGACGGTACCGGCGCGGCTCGGCGGGGCTCCTTCACCCGTCCAGCAAATACCACGGCCCGGACGCCCCACGTTCCGACACACAGTGTCACTAACCCAACCTGTTGCTCTGAGACCGATGCGTACGTGTGCAAAACGCTATTGTCCTGTCTCACTCAATCGAGTCGGATTCTCGGCGAACCGAGTCGTCCGGCTTCTGTCTCAGCGCCCCTGTCCAAGCCCGGCCTTAACGGGATTGGCGCTCGGGTCGGTTGCTCAGCGCTTTACCCGGCCGCGGACCGCCAAGAGGAACAGGGCCAGCAGTACCGGCTCTACCAGACGGCAAGTCATCTCGATATAGGTGCCGGGCACGGTCAGCCCCTGTCCTGCGGAGCGGAAGAGGACGGAGTTCAGGGCGGTTCTTCCCGCCTTCTCCGCTCGGCCCGGGGTGAACCATTCGTCTATCGGTCTGGGCGCGGCGCCACCGGGGCCCGGGTTCACGGTGGTCGCTACAAAATTCTGGCCGGTGGTCACCACCGGGCCCTGCGTCCGGGGTGTGGCTGGCAGCCCCACCCACATCAGCAGCACAACAGTTAGCCCTATGGCGAGGAGCAGCGAGACCAGCGCGCGTAAGGCACTCATCCCGTAACCGGAGACCTTCCAGTAGACCCACAGCAGGGCCCGCTCGAACAAGGGGCGATGGTGCGTGAGACGGCGCATCTCCATCTCGCCGTAGTAGAAGCCCGCCGAATCCGGTTGATTCTTGGCATCCTCCAGTGCCTTGCGCAGCTGGCGGTACAAAGGAGCCAGGCCAGATGGCTTCGCAATCGTCCCGCCGGGTGGGGCCGGCTTCCAGCCGGTCGATGGCTTGCTTGCGCGCCAGTAGTGCTCCTCGATCAGTGTGGGCCGCAGCCTCCAGTACACGGGGCGCCATCTCCACCCGCGAACACCCTTGGGGCTCGGCTCGAATGTGACGTGTCCCAGACTGAGCTGGTCGAGATGGACGGCGCCCGTGAACCTGCAAGGGGCAAGATCGACATCATTGAGGGCCAATCGACCCGCATCGACGCCGCTGAGCGAGCGAATGCGAACCAGCGGCCTCCCTCCCTCGTCGAGCCTCTTTTCGTCCACTTTGATGTCCTTGGCGTATTCCAAGCGCAGCGCCTTAAGCACCTCCTCCTCCACACCCTCCAATTCAGTAGGACGGGAAGTGATGCTCAATGAGACCTCAGGAAGTGCGTCCGTGAGGTCCACCTTGGCGTAGCGCAGGCGCATGCCAGCAGCGGACTCCCACCGGGTCCGCCAACACTTCAGGGAGCGTGCGGCCGCCTCGATGGTCACAGGTCCACGGAACACGGCGTCTGACAGATCCAGCTGCCCTTTGCAAGCCAAGGGCCCAAACTCTTGCGTGCTGAACGTCGCTCCATGGAACAAGGCATCGCCGGAGAAGGTGGTCTTCGTGAAGGAGGCCTTACCGGAGAACGTTGCCCCGCTGAACTGGGCGGTTCCAAAGACTGAGCATCCGGTCGAGTCCTGGACCGCTTGCAGGAGCCTTTCGAGCAACTCCTCAGTGAAGGTAGTGCCCCGATGGTCGATGTTCGGATGGTCGATGCTCGGCTCGCGAGCAAGGCGAGCAAGGTATTGCTCCTGCTCATGTGGGGGGAGATGTGCCAGGCAGGCGGTGCGATCATCGAGACGGATGCCCCGACAGCCGATTGGATCGGTTGCTGGATCGGCTTCCTGCCCGCAGAATTCCCAGTCTGGGGGTGCTCCACCACCTGTCATGACCCGATGGTGCCTCTACAGGATTTGTGGTCTCCCGTTCCACGCTGCGAGTCGGCTGATCGGGGACCTACTCTCCGTCATACGGCCTACGTGTCCGTAGATCTGGTGCCTCAGGTCGACTAGTAGGGCTTGGTCAGGTTGGGGTCGGTGTGGGTATGCCGCGGTGACATGTTGGGCAGGCGCCGGCCCAGGTGGCGAGGAGGGTCTGTAGCTCGCGGACGACGTGGTAGAGGCTCAGGCCGGCGCCGTGTCTTTTGGGGCTCTGGCCAGTCGTTGCAGGGTGCAGAAGGCGTGTGCCACGGAGACGAGGGTGACGTGGTGGTGCCACCCGTTCCAGGTGCGGCCCTCGAAGTGGGCCAGGCCCAGGGCCTGTTTCATCTCCCGGTAGTCGTGCTCGATGCGCCAGCGGAGCTTGGCCAGGCGGACCAGGGTGGTCAGCGGGGTGTCGGCGGGCAGGTCGGACAGCCAGAACTGGACGGGTTCGGCCTGGTCGGCGGGCCACTCGGCGATGAGCCAGCACTCGGGCAGTTCCGGACTGTCGGCCGCTTGGCGGACCTCGCGTCCGGCGGGCCGGATCCGCAACGTCACGAACCGCGAGTACATCCGTTTGAAGCCGCTGCGGCCGGTGCCGGGCCGGGAGCCCTCACGCCACTGGACCGGCTTCGCCGCCTTCCGGCCTGCCGCGATGACCAGCTGTTTCACCGACTGCGGCTTGTCGGGGTACTTCGCCACCGGTGGGCGTCCGGTCCCGGAGTACGGCTCGGTCACGGGCACGGCTTCGCCGGGCTGAGCCGACAAGGTCGTGGAGATCCCCACGACGTAGTTCAGGCCGCGGGCTTGGAGGCCGTGCCGGAAGGCCGCCGCGTCGCCGTATCCGGCGTCCGCGACGGCCAGCGGCACCTCGATGCCCCACGAGCGGGTCTCATCGAGCATGTCGAGTGCGAGCTGCCACTTCTCCACATGCCCGATGTCGTCGGGAATGCCGCAGGCGGTGCGGCGGGCGACCTTGGCAGGATCGGCCTTCGCGGACCCGGGCGCCCAGGTCTCGGGCAGGAACAGCCGCCAGTTGACCGCCGCCGACGCGTGGTCGGACGCCAGGTGCAGGGATACACCGACCTGGCAGTTGGTGACCTTGCCCGCGGTGCCGGTGTACTGCCGCGACACGCACGCCGAGGCGTTGCCGTCTTTGAGGAACCCGGTGTCGTCGAAGACCAGCACGGTGGGCAGGATGGCCTTCTCCATCTTCCAGGCCAGCCGGGCCCGCACATGCGCGGGGTCCCACGGGCTGGTGGTGATGAAGTGGGCCAGGGCCTGCCGGTTCCCGTCCTCCCCGAGCCGGGCGGCCATCGGCTCGACCGACTTGCGCTGCCCGTCCGTGAGCAGGCCCCGGAGATAGACCTGCCCCCACCGACGCTGGTCGTTCCTCGCGAACGGCTCGAAAACCTCCGCCGCGAAGTCCTCCAACTCACCACGCACAGCAACAATCTCATCCGGAGTCACACCCCTCAACGCAACACCGGGCCAGAAGGAAACGCTCAACCACAACCAACCTGACCAAGCCCTACTAGCGGTGGTTTGTTGACGGCGGGTCAGTGTTGGGGTAGGCCGGTAGAGAGGAAAGTCGCCTCGCTGCCTGGGGGTTGTGATGACCCGTCGTGTGCCGTGCCCGCCGGCTCCTGGCCCGCTGGAAGCCTACGCCGCACGCTTCGATGACCTGCTCTCCACGCTGGCCCAGCGACGCGGGTTCCGTGAGTACCTCGCCGGGCTGCTGCTGCCGCGGGACCGCAACAAGACCCTGACCTGCCTGGCCGGCGCCGAGCCCGTGGCCGGAGCCCAGCACCCGGCGGTGCAGCGGCTGCAGTTCTTCCTCTCCGAGTCGACCTGGGACCACGAGCAGATCAACGCCCGCCGGTTGGAACTGCTGCTCGCCGACCCGGCGACCGAGCCGCACGCGGGCGGGGTACTGGTGATCGACGACTCGGGTGACCGCAAGGACGGGACCGCGACCGCGCATGTCGGGCGGCAGTGGCTGGGCCGACTGGGCAAGACCGACAACGGCATCGTCACCGTGACGACCTGCTGGGCCGACGAGAGCGTCTACTACCCGCTCCACGCGGTGCCCTACAGCCCCGCCCGTCACTTCCCCGCCGGCAAGAGCGACCCCGGCTTCCGCACGAAACTGCAGATCGCAGCCGAACTCGCCCGCACCGCCAAGACTGCCGGGGTGGCCTTCCGGGCCGTGGCCGCCGACTGCGCCTACGGCGACCAGGACGGCTTCCGCCGGCAACTCGGCGAGGCGGGTCTGCCGTTCGTCATGGCCCTCAAGCCGAGCCACGGCACGTGGGCCTACGGCAAGGATGCCTACACCCCCGTCGACGCCGCACGCGCACTGACCTGGACCAATCCCGAGCATCCCGGGGACTGGACCGCGGTTGAGCGGACTTTCCGCAACGGGCACACCGAGACCTGGTGGGCCGCCGACGCCCACCTCGGCTGGTGGGGTCCGGACGGAAACGTCCGCCTGGTCGTGGCCACCACCGACCCGGCCATCCTGCCCGCGCAGGCAACTTGGTACCTGGCCACCGACCTGCCCCGCCCCGGCGGCCCCCGTGAGGCCGACCACCCTCATCCCGCCGCTGACCTGCACGAAGTCGTGCGGATCTACGGCATCCGTCACTGGATCGAGCAGAGCTACAAACAGGTCAAGGACGAACTCGGATGGGCCGATTTCCAGGTCCGTTCCGACACCGCCATCCGCCGCCACCAGACACTGGTCACCTGCGCGTTCTCGTTCTGCTGGGACACCTGGTTCGCTCATCCGCCAGACCGGGAACCCGCCCCCGTCCCTGCGCTCCCGCCCGCCCCGACGCCGCCGGGACCGGCTGAGAGGGGGCCCAAGCAGACCCCACCAGCCCCAACCGGCCAGCTGGCCCAAGGCGATCCGAGCCGTCCGCGCCTGGCTCGCTCCCTGGACCAACCTCCAACGATGCTGGCACGCATGGACGAATGCACCCCCACCGCCCGAACTCCAAGCACTGATCAACGCCGTCGGCGCAGGCCACCCACTTGACCTCTACATCCCCGTCTAACAAACCACCGCTAGTGTCCTGCGCCAGAAATGGCGAGACTAAGTCTGTAGGCTGTTTTCATGGTGTCTCGGGGTCCTGGTGCTGTCGAAGTCGTGCTGTCTGCCGAGGAGCGGGCGGAGTTGGCGCGTTGGGCAGCGGGTGGTGCGGTGTCGGCTCGTGTGGCGGAGCGGGCCCGTATCATCCTGGCCTGTGCCGAGGGCGGCTCCAACACCGCTGTGGCGGCAGACTTCGGGGTGTCCACGGAGACGGTGCGTAAGTGGCGCTCGCGGTTCGCGGTCCGGCGGATGGCGGGCCTCGTGGACGAGCCTCGGCCGGGTCGGCGCAAACCGGAACTGGTACTCAGCGAGGCTGAGCGTGCGGAGCTGACGCGCTGGGTGCGGCGGGCGACGACCGCGCAGTTCCTGGCGCTGCGGGCGAGGATCGTGCTGCGGTGTGCGGAGGGCGGGACCAACAAGGAGGTCGCCGCCGAACTCGGCGTCGCACCGGGCACGGTGAACCGCTGGCGATCAAGGTTCATCCGGTTGCGGCTGGACGGGCTGATTGACGAGCCCCGCCCCGGCAGGCCGCCCTCGATCCTGCTGGACCAGGTGGAGGACGTGCTCACGGCGACGTTGGAGTCCACCCCGGGCAAGGACACCCACTGGTCGCGGGCCTCGATGGCGAAGCACTCCGGGCTGTCGAAGTCCACCATCGGGCGGATCTGGAAGAAGTTCGACATCAAGCCCCATCTCCAGGACGCGTTCAAGCTCTCCACCGACCCGCAGTTCGTCGCGAAGGTCGTCGACGTCGTCGGCCTGTACCACAACCCACCCGAAAAAGCGGTGGTGCTGTGCGTGGATGAGAAGAGCCAGATCCAGGCGCTGGACCGGTCCCAGCCGGTTCTGCCGATGATGCCCGGCATGCCCGAGCGGCGCACCCATGACTACTACAGGCACGGCATCACCAGCCTGTTCGCCGCCTTCAACATCGCCGACGGCAGCGTCATATCAGCACTGCACCGCCGCCACCGGGCCATCGAGTTCAAGAAGTTCCTGACCCGGATCGACAAGGTCGTGCCCGCCGGCCTCGACGTCCACCTGGTCTGTGACAATTACGCCACCCACAACACCGCCGAGATCAAGACGTGGCTGGGAAAACACCCGCGCTTCCACATCCACTTCACCCCCACCGGCTCCTCCTGGATGAACCAGGTCGAGCGGTGGTTCGGCCTGTTGACGGACAAGCTCATCCGCCGCGGCGTGCACACCTCCGTGAAGGCCCTCGAGCAAGACATCACGGCATGGATCGAGGGATGGAACGAGAACCCCAGGCCCTTCACCTGGACCAAGACCGCCGACGAGATCCTGAACTCCCTCGCCGACTACCTCACGAAAATCAACCCGCCAACCACTGAAACCTGAAACAGACTTAGTCTCGCCATTTCTGGCGCAGCACACTAGTGCCGCATCAGGCAACGTTCGCCCTGGGCGGTCTGCGACGATGACTCTATGGACGAGGAAGTCATCCCTATTCTTCGCGTCGAGGACGCTACGGCGGCGGTCGCTTGGTACGAGCGGCTGGGCTTCGCCAAGCAATGGGAACACCGTTTCGAACCGGGACTTCCTGCGTTCGTCGAGGTCGCCCGGGGCGGGGTGCGCTTGTTCTTGTCGGAGCACAAGGGCGACGCCCGTCCCGACACGTTGGTCTACCTACGCGTTCGTGATGTCGACGTCATCGCTTCCGAGTTCGGTGTGCAGGCAAAGGACGCTCCGTGGGCGCGTGAGATTGAGCTGCGCGACCCTGACAGCAACCGGCTTCGGATCGGCACGCCGACGGAATGACACTCGCTGGCAGCGCGCGGCAGGGAAGCTGTGCTGGTGGCTGAGCGAGTACGCGTCCGCGAGATCGATGACGACGAGGGACAGCGCCTGCTGCGGATCATCCGCCGGGGCAGCGGGTCGGTGGTGACGTGGCGGCGGGCACAGATGGTGCTGCTGTCCGCGCAGGGCATGTCCGCGGAGAAGATCGCCGAGGTGACGTTCACCAGCGCGGACCGGGTCCGGGATGTGATCCACAACTTCAACGCCGACGGCTTCGACTCCCTCTACCCGAAGTACAAAGGCGGTCGGCCCAGGACATTCACCCTGCCCGAGCGGCGTGAGATCAAGAAGATCGCCAAGTCCCGGCCGGCCGAGCACGGTCTGCCGTTCTCGACCTGGAGCCTGGCCAAGCTGGCCGACTTCCTGGTCGCCGAGGGGGTGGTCGACGACATCAGCCACGAGGGCCTTCGGGTTCTGCTCCGCGAGGAGGGCGTGTCGTTTCAACGCATAAAGACCTGGAAGACCTCCCGCGATCCCGACTACGCCACCAAGAAAGCCCGCGTCGAGCACCTCTACTCGATCGCCGACGGCGAGGTCATACCCGAGGACGGCGAACCCGAAATCGTCTTATGCCTGGACGAGTTCGGCCCGCTCAACCTCCAGCCCCACCCCGGCCGACAGTGGGCCGAGCGCGGAGGACGGCACAAGGACCCCGACCGGGAGCCGAGGCCCCGCAGGCGGGCGACCTACACCCGCCCGCACGGGGTCAGGCACCTGTTCGCCGCCTACGACCTCGGCAAAGACAAGCTCTACGGCCACATCAAACCGAAGAAGAACCGGACGAGGTTCCTGGAGTTCTGCCGCTACCTGCGCAGCCTCTATCCGCCGGAGATCCGCATCGCGATCGTGCTTGACAACTTCTCCCCGCACCTGACCACGAAGAAGGACAACCGGGTCGGCGACTGGGCCGCGGCCAACAACGTCGAGTTCGCCTACACGCCGACGAACAGCTCGTGGCTGAACCGCATCGAGGCCCAGTTCACCGCCCTGCGCTACTTCACCCTCGACGGCACCGACCACGCCAGCCACAAGGAGCAGGGCAGCATGATCCGTCGCTACACCATCTGGCGGAACCGTCATGCCGACGATCAACGGCTACGGGCCGTGGTCGACAGGGCGAACGTTGCCTGATGCGGCACTAGGACGGGACACGAGACCTGCTGTCTGGTCCACGTATCTCACCAAATCCAGTCCATGCGGGTCAACGTCTTCTGGACGACTGACTTCGTTGAGACAGAACAGCTATTAAGCAGAGGACCAGCCTGAAGGCAAAGAGCAGGCAAAGTATCGCGGGCGGTGTCTGAACCGGCGTTCCGGCCTGACTTGGTCCAGGTGGAGGGGTTTCCCCGCACCGACCAGGAGGCCACCGTGCAGGACATCGCTATGCCACGTACAACCGGCCCGGCGGCCGGCATGAACATCGCTGACCTGCCGGGCGCCCAAGTGCTCGTCAACACCGCCGACTGGGCCACCATGGCCGCCCCGTATCTGGCCGCGCTCTCTCCGGTCGCCCTGGCCACTTGGATCTTGGTTGCCGCGTGGCGCGCGCGGCTCGTACGGGACGTCCTCGCCGAACGGGTGACCGTCGAAGTGGTCCCCACCTCCACCTTCGACCCGAGCGAAGGCGAGGTCGGCCGGTGGGCGCGCCAGCTCGGCCGGGTCCATCAGTCCGCCGTTAGCGTCCCGGCCCGCGGCTCGGCCGCCCGGCTGCGCTACAGCGCCGAGGACGGCAAGATGCGCTGCTTCCTCGAAGGGCCGGTCACTGCGGCCGCCGTGCTGGCCATGCCGGGCTTCGCCGAAGTCGAAGTACGCGCCCACCGCACCCAGAAGGACATCCAGCCGGTCCGCTTCCACGCCCAAAGTGAGGGGGCGAAGTGACCGCCACCGTCAACTTCACCAAGCCCGGCACCGGCGACCATCGCCGTGGTCATTCCCGCCGCTACGTACAGCGCGTCGAACTGACCCTGGCGCTGCCCGACCAGAAGCCGCTCGCCTCGCTGGGCCTGAACCCGGACCCGCTCCAGCAATTGGCGGCCGCCATGGCTTCGGTACGCACCGAGGCTGGCGAGCAGGCCGACGTCGTCATCGACCTGGTTCCCGTCCGTGAGCGCCGGCTCGCCCGGCGCCGGCGCCGCCTGCTGTGGCAGTCCAAGCGCCGCGGGCCCTCCGCGTACGGGGAGCGCCTGACCGGCGGCCTCGGTGGGGGAGGGGCGTGGGAATCGGTCCTCGCAGCCTGGTCCGGCGGAACGACGTCCGGCGGCGGCCGCAGCGAGCGGCTGCCCCGCATGACCGACCTGCGGGACGGCGTCGGAAAGTTCGATCCGGCGGCGGCCGGCGCGGTGTTCGCCGTGCAGCTGCTGCTGCGTACCGAGGCCGCGCACCCGCAGGCGGCCCTGGCTCGCATGAACAAGCTGCTCGCGGCCTTCTCGGCCACCTCCGGCGAGAACTACCTCAAGCCCCGCCGGCCGCGCACCCGGTGGCGGATAACCCACTTCGACCGACGCTTCGTCACCGGCGAGTTCGCACCTTGGAAGCGGCAGTGGCTGACCGTGCCCGAGCTGGGCGGCTTCCTCAAGCCGCCCACGGTCAAGTGCCGCGCCTCCAGCGTGGTGCGCTCCGGCGGCCTGGTCCCGCCGGCGCCGTCGGACCTGCCTGTCTACACCGGCCAGCGGGACCTCGTCCCGCTCGGCGCCGTCACCTACCCGGACGGGCGGGAACGGATCGGTGCCGCCCGTGTCAGAGACCTTCTCTTCGGCCTGCAGCTGGGCAAGTCCGGCCACGGCAAGACCGAGGCCGCGCTGGTGCAGTGCATCGCCATGGCCCACTCCGGTTACGGGACCTGGTTCCTGGACCCTCACGGTGAAGGCTGGGCGAGGGCCAAGCCGTACCTGGCTCACTCCCAGATCGCCCCCCGGGTGTGGGAAATCAACCTGGCCAAGTCTGAGCCTGACCAGCTGGTTGCCTCGTGGAATCCGCTGTCGATGGAAGGCCGCACTCTCAGCGACGTCCAGGAGATCGTGCGTTCGGTCACCGAAGGCATCGCCGCGGCCCAGGACTGGGGCGACAGTGCACCACGCGCCCGTACGATCCTCGCCCGCGCTGCCCAGGCCCTGGCCCTGCTCAACCTTCAGGCGGTCCAGAGCGACGCTCTGGAAGCTCAGTGCACCCTGTTCCAGTTGCGGACCTGGCTGACGGATGAGGACTGGCGCGAGCCGTTGCTACGGAAGTTGCCGCAGCGGGTGCGTGACTACTGGGAGAAGACGTTTCCGAAGCTCGCCTCGGATGCCGTGCCGACCGTCACGTACGTCATGGACCGGCTCGACACCTCGCAGTCGTTGCAGGCGTTCTTCGGCTCGCCGCGCTCGGCGTACGACATCAAGCAGGCGATGGACACCAGTCGGGTGGTGTTCGTCTGCCCGTCCGGCTCCGAGAGCGACGCGCTGGTCAGCTGCCTGCTGATTCACGATCTGCACCGTGCCGGCCTGTCCCGGCAGGACACAGCACGAAAGGACCGGCGCACGTTCTGGGCGTGGGGGGACGAGCTGACCGCCCTGGACGCCTCCTCCAAGGGCTTCCTGGCCGCCATCGCCGAACAGCTGCGCAAGTACGAGGTCAGGTTCATCGGCATGACGCAGATGGCGCTTCGGCTGAGCGCGATCACGCGGCAGTCCCTGCTGCAGAACCAGTCCCTGCTGTCCACCTGTGCCGCGGACTACGACGAAGCGGCCTTTGTCGCCCGGAGGTGGAACGGGCACGTCAGCCCGGAGACCATCACCGAGCTGCCGAAATACCACTACGTCATGTCGATCAGCCTCAACGGCAAGCCGACCCAGCCCTTCCGGGTCCGAGGCCTTCCCGTCGAGGAGATCTTCGCCCACTACGACAACCCGGCCGGCGTCCCCGAGCTGAATCAGGCGATCGACACCAACCTTCGACGCCGCCCGGTCGCCGAGATCCTCGCCCAGCTTGAAGACCTGGACACAGAGATCCTCGCCCACCACACCGGTCGCCGCTCCGGCCCGGGCGCCGCAGGCGACCCCACCACCGTCATCGACTGAAAACGGAGACCGCGATGCCCTACCCCCACACCGGCCCCACGGGCCTGGGCCAGATTGCCCAGCAGGCCACCCAGGTCCTCTACCAGCACCGCCTGGTCTCGACGAGGCAGCTCCACCAGCTGATCACCCCGCACCACACACGCGCCGAGTACCTGCGCCGCCAGCTCCACACCCTGCGCACAACTGGCCTGGCCGAGACCGTCGGCCGTCGCGTCTCGGGCCAGACCGAGCTGCTGTGGTGGCTCACCGAGAAGGGTGCCTACGCAGTGGAATCGGTTGGACTGCTGCCGCAGCGTCCGTACCGCATGAGCCCGGAAGCGGCCCTCGGCCCTCTGCAGGAACACACCCTCGCCACCGTCGAGACGGGCCTGGCATTCGTCGACTGGGCGCGCCGGCTCGGTCACGAATGCGGACCTCTCGACTGGTCACCCGAAACGGCCCACTACTACCGCGACGACTCCCGGCCCGGTGAGGAACTCAGCCTCATCCCCGATGCCGTCCTCAACTACGTCCACACTGACCAGAAGGCAAAACAGCGCACCTTGCTCACGTACTTCATCGAAGTCGACCGCACACAGATGACCATCGCCCGCCTGGCTCAGAAGCTCCACGCCTACTCCGCCTACCACGAATACACTCCCCAGCCGCCCTCGGGCCGTGGCACCAAGGCAGGTCGGCGCACCACAACAACACCGGCCTGGCGCTACCGTTACCCGGCTTTCCCCCGCCTGCTCCTGGTCCTCACCGGCGCCTCCGCGTCACGGCTTACCCGGCGCATCGCCGACCTGCGAAGCCTCGCCGCCAGCGACCCAGCACTCGCCAACACCGGCCTACGGGCTGGCGTCACAACCCTTGACCAGCTCCAGCACCGCGGCCCCTTTGAGCCGATCTTCACCCCGGTCCTCGGGCCCGCCGACCCCTTGGACGCCTGGCTGCGGCCCCAGCCCGTCGCGGCCTGACCATCCTGATGAGGTCACACCTCCCGGGCAGCGGGCGCCCTCGCGTTCACAAGTTCAGCAGCGACCGAAGCGACCGAAGCGACCGAAGCGACTGTGGTGCAGAGTTGGACGCCCCGCCTGTTACGGCCCAGGGGACCGCAGTGGCGAGTCGCTTTGGTCACTGCCATCGCTGCCCAGCGACAGCGACTGAAAGGTCAGCGACCGAAGCGAAGCGACCCAGCAGGACTTGGTCGCTGACCTGCGCACTGGGAAAACAGCAGGTCAGCGAGCAGCGACCGAAGGCATCAGCGACTGAAGCGACTCTGGGTCCCTATATATGAGCCCAACCCTGTGTGTGCGTGTGCGTCATATATAGGAGGCTTCAGTCGCTTCAGTCGCTGTTTCGTGATCCATAAGCCTTTGACCTGCGCCTTTAGGAGCTCTGTCGGACAGCGACCGAAGACCTCTCAGTCGCTGGTCATTCTGCTGAGTCGCTGATGTGCCACGAAGATGGCCCCCTCGACACGGTCGGGCGCTTTTCCCCCCGGCTGCGCACTGGCTGTCCAGCGCTTCGCTAGTCTGTGTTCGTTGTTGAGTCGCTTCGGTCGCTGATAGGGGAAGCACATGCCTGCTGAGCTGCGGATTTCCCGTAGCGACTCAAGGCTGGCTAACCCTGCTGCCTCAGTCGCTCCCTCTCCGCTGGCCACAGCAAAGTGGTGCGCCAGCCGAGGATGGCCAGTCCACCCCCTCGCACCGGCCGTAAGTCGCCCGCCTCGAACTGCGCGGCCTGCCGAACCCCTGGCCACACACACCGCGACTGCCCCTGCTGCGCCGCTGGCCGCTGGTGCCACGGCTTTCATGCCGCCACGCTCGACCACAGCCTCATCGAGCAGTGGTGGGGTGGCAACCCCGACTTCGGTGTCGGAGTCGCCTGCGGCCCCGCAGGCCTGGTCGTCATCGACGTCGACGCCCATCCGCAGAAACCGCCCCAGCGAGACCAGTTGCTGCCAGGCATCCCGATCTCCGACCACGTGAACCTCACCGGGCTCGCGACCGGCTACCACACCTTGGCCGTCCTGGCGGCGCTACGCGGAGCCACCAGCCCCGCGGCCGACCAGAGCACCCTGCGCGTACAGACGCCCTCCGGAGGCCTGCACATCTGGTACCGCAACGCCGACGGCCGTAACTGGCAGTGCTCCACCGGCTCGGGTGGCGGACGCGCCCTCGCCTGGCAGGTCGATGTCCGGGCCCACGGCGAGTACATCATCGCCCCCGGCACCAAGACCAGTGCGGGCAGCTACGTACCGCTCGGAGACGTACGCGAGCCAGCGCCCCTGCCCTCGTGGCTCAGTCAGGAACTCGAACGCACTGGCCACCTGCCCGTCTCAACCATCCCGGCCCCGCGCCCCGTCCCCCCGCGGGCCCGTCAAGCGGTCATCGCCGAGGGCGGCGGACGGGACCGTGCCACCCGCACCCTGGCCACCGTCCTGGCTGAAGTCGCCGCCTGTGCCAACGTGACGGAAGGCGCCGGCTTCTCCGACAAACTCAACCGCGCCGCCTACACCATTGGCGGCCTGGTCGCGGCAGGCCACCTCAGCCAGGACGCCGCCGAGCAAACCCTGCGCGAGGTCGCCGCCATGACCCGCCCCGGCCAGGACCGTCGCTACGACCAAATCATCCGCAGCGGCATGACCGCTGGCTCCAGGCGCCCACTGGACCCCGGGAGCCGGACATGACATCGCCGAGCAACGACGGCTTCCTCTTCGAATTCGACCCCCAGGCCGTGGCCGCACAGATCCTCGCCCAAGCCTCAGCCCCCCTTCCCACACAAGCCGGGGAAAGACACCTTCCGCCCGCCGCTAACGGCTCCGCGTCGGCCGCAGGCCTGCTGCCGGACACCCTCTCCGACCGCGGCAACGCCAAACTGTTCGTCAAGCTGTACGCCAACGACTACCGGCACGTCCCCGGCCTGGGCTGGTACCGCTGGGACGCCACCCGCTGGCAGATGGACGAAGACGACGCCGTCGTCTGGTCCGCTGGAGACCTCGCTGAAAACCTTGCCACCCAGGACCCCCGAGGGATCTTCACCGCCGCCGAGCACTCTCCACATCCGGCATGAACGCCATGCTCGCCCAGGCAAAATCAGCGCCCGGCATGGTTCTCAACGCCTCCCTCCTGGACGCCGACCCCTACGCCCCGTGCACCCCCGCCGGCATCGTCGACCTCCGCACGGGACTGGTTCGCACCCCCGACCCCAACAAGGATTTCCACTCCCGTTCAACGTCCACCGGCCCAGCCCAGGAACGCACGCCCCGCTGGAACCGTTTCCTCGCCGACACCTTCGGTGACGACGAGGAAGGCGCGGAAATGATTGCCTTTCTGCGCCTGCTGCTGGGCTACTCCATCACCGGCGACGTCGGAGCACAGGTAATGCCGTTCCTGTTCGGCAGCGGCAAGAACGGCAAGTCCGTCCTGCTCGACGTACTGATGAAACTGCTCGGGGACTACGCCAACGCCGCCCCGCCCGGCTTCCTCATGGCCCGCCCTTACGAAGGCCACCCCACCGACCTGGCAGAGCTCCACGGCCGGCGCGTCATCGTGTGCTCCGAGGTCAAACACGACGACAAATTCGACGAGGCACGCGTCAAGCTCCTCACCGGCGGCGACCGGATCAAAGCCCGCCGGATGCGACAGGACTTCTTCAGCTTCTCCCCCACCCACAAGCTTTGGCTGCTCGGCAACCACCGCCCCGAAGTCGGCACCGGAGGATTCGCGTTCTGGCGCCGCATGAGACTGATCCCCTTCGAGCGCGTCGTCTCCGACGACCGAAAAATCGACAACCTCGCGGATATCCTGGTTGCCGAAGAAGGCCCCGGAATCCTCAACTGGCTCATCGAAGGCGCCCGCCGCTACCTCGCCGGCGACAAGGACCTCACCCCCCCCCAGCGCGTACGCATCGCCACCACCGCGTACGCCGAAACCGAAGACCACACCGGCCGCTTCCTCGACGAATGCTGCGCCCTCAACCCCGAACACCGTGCTGAACAGGCCCGCCTCTACGCCGCTTACAAAACGTGGTGCCAGAATGAAGGGGCACCCGCCGTATCGTCCCGAGCGTTCGCTTCCCGGGTCCGCGAAGCGGTCGGACTGGCCTCGCCCAAGGAAATGATCCTGTCCAACCAGCGCAAGTACTACCCAGGCATCGGACTGCTCGCCGACGAGGAGACAGCATCATGAGCTCCCTCATCACCGAGGACGAGATCAGCCACGAGACCGATTTCGTCTGGCTCGAGGACACCGCCGGCCTCGACTACGTCCGCCAGAGCCTGGACCGGCTACCGACTCGCCGCGGCAAGCCTGCCTAGCACCGGGACGGACGCATGGTCGGATACGCCATCCTCGGCCCCACAGCCAAGGCGTCCCGTAGCTCAGGCACCTTCCGCCGCCGCGTGTTCTGGCTTCTGCCCCACGACCGAGACAGCGACCCCGACGGCGTGTATTCCACCGGCGCCCCCGCCGAAGCAATTGATCCCCGCACCCTCACCCCGACCAGCAAGGGACGCAAGACCGAACGCTCCGAGGGCGGCCCACCCTCTTCGGCCATGCAAGAGCTCGGAATAACGCTTCCACTATGAGCACCGGCGACGCGGTGTGATGCCGGGCACCACTGCATGCGTCCCGACTGGCAGTGTGGCCAGTCGCCAGGCGTGACCGGTCGGGCTTTACGCAGAGCGGTAGTTATTGGGACATACCGGCGAGCTGTCGGTGCGGAGCTCCTGCGTGTCGGCTTCGTCCAAGCGAGCCTCCGGCAGGTTGGCACGTCGGTCCCTCGCAGTATCGCTGGCGCAAGCCGGCACCGCCTCTGCAGCTGAGCTCCGTGGAGCCCAGCATCCACCATCCCGGTGTCCACGAGTGGGCTGCATTCGAGATTGACGCCCACCATTCAGGTCCGAGCAGGGGGTACCGCAGGTTGGCGTCCGCCAGCTGCGCTCCGGGCAGATACGCCCGGCGGAGGTCTATCAGCGTCTGCTCGTCAGAACTCGCTGGCCACCTGCCCAGCACCCGCATGGCAGGCCGTACCAGCTGGTCTCCCCCACGCCGCGGCCGCCCGCTCCCAAATGCGCATCGCTCTACACGCGGCCCTCGGCCCGCGGGATCCGCCCCAGCTCGACCTGGGGCGGATCCCGCTACGCCCAGATCCAGGGATGGAACTGCGCGCTGTGCGCTGCTCGGCTCTGCCTTTCTGTACTGACAGCGGACTGCTGCAGATGCCAACGGAACTGTGGGCCTGCGTTCCGAAGTGCCGATGAGTCGACATTTGCACCGCTCGGAGTTCGTTGTTGCTCGTTCCGCTGGAGGGGAAGGTGGGCGGGACTCGAGCCTGTCATCCCGTCGCGCGGAAATGTGACGCACTGGCACCCACTGCCGTTCTGGTTGACCACGAACGGGCTGGGCTATTGGCGGATCTTTGCGTAACGTATGGGAACTGACCGACAGCTTAAGGCGGTTGGGACCGCTACGGGGCCGTCACCGTGTGCAGTATGCCGCTGGTCGACAGGCTCCGTTGCACGACACACGGGGAGGCGCTGTGGCACCGTCGGCACGATCAGGCCGAGCACTACTTCGCGAACGGAATGGCAAGCGATCTGCGGCTCTGCTCTTCGTAGCCTGCGTCTTGATTGCCACGTCGGCTTGTAATTCCGACGGCTCGGACGACAACAAGGCGAAGGCGTCCTCGACGCCATCCGTGAGCCAGCCCCCCAAGCCGACAAACCCGAGGGAGACTGCCAAAAAAGAGGTCATCAGCACATACAAGGCTTACTGGCAGGAGATGGAGAAGCTGTACGCCGACCGCAGCGGCAAGGACGCGGAACTAAAGAAGTACGCCGCTGCGCTCGCTCTGATCCGAGCAGAGGCGGACGCTAGGCGCGCTCACGACGAAAACCTGATCCACACAGGCCAGGTCACCGTTGGAACCCCTACGGTGACCAAGCTCGACATCGACCGGAAGGTGCCCAACGCCACGATCAGCAGTTGCCTGGACATCTCCCACTGGGACGTTGTCGACACCGGTACCAAGAAGCCCGTGAGCTTGCCGTCCAATCGTCTGACGAAGTACGTCATCGTCAGCACAGTGGAGCGCTGGCCTGAGGGATGGCGCGTCATCAAGGATGAGCCGCAGGACAAGCCATGCTGACTGGTCGACGACATCTAACGGCGGCCCTCGCCATCATCGTCATAGCGATCCCCCAGGCCCGGGCTGTGGAAAGCCCATTAGCCGACGGTAAAGGAGGGGCGAAGTGCGGAGTCTACATGTGTCGGGTCGACGCGTTTGACCCTGGCACCTCCGGCTCCGGCAAGCCAAGTGATGGCAGCGGCACCGGCCAGGCCGGAAACGGTAGCGGTAAGGGGGCGAAGGCGAGCACTCCCAAGCAGGTGTGCAAGACGGAGAAGCTGGATCCCCAGCCGCCCGCTGGCAGCAGTGTTTGGGGAGGTCACGACCCGAAGGACGGCGGAGCCATTTACCTCCGCTCCTGTGTCTTCACCATGGAATCCGGGGCAACCACCGTCATTGACGACGCGGTATATGGCGGCCCCGGCGGGCCTCCGGCTGCCCCGCCGGTCGACCCCGCGGTTGTCGCGCAGCAGGCAGTCGACAAGATGGTCCTTCGCGGTCCTGAGATCGGCATCACCCCCAAGCCTGGTGGCAAAGGCGTGGTCGGCATGCCCGTATACCTCTGGACGGAGACGGGCCAAGAGACGTACGGGCCGAACACGGCGAGCGCCACCGCCGGCGCGGTCACGGTTACCGCGACCGCGAAGGTCAGCAAGATCGTGTGGACGATGGGTGACGGGAAGACCGTCACTTGCACCACGGCCGGTACGCCTTACAAGGCCGCGTACGGCAAGAAGCCCTCCCCCGATTGCGGGCACCGCTACAACGTTCCCTCATCGACGACCGCAGCCGGGCAGTTCCATGTCACCGCCACGTCCACCTGGACCATCGACTGGGCCGGCGGCGGCCAGAGCGGCCAGCTGACCGAGGTCCGCGACAACGCGGTGGACATCACCGTCGCCGAGGTTCAGGTCCTCAACTAGCCGCCATCGCATCAGCACTTGAGAGGCTCTTCACCGCATGGATTCCCCCGCTGCGCCGTCGGTGCCGCGCCCGGCCGCCCCGGTCCGCCCTGAGGTCCCCATCACCACCACCGCCCCGGTTAAGCGGGAGCGCCGCTGGTCGGTGGCCGCCTTGTGCATCGTCCTTGCTGTGCTTGCCGGCTTGGGCGCGGCCGCGGCGGTCACCTCCGCCAGCGATCGCACCCGGGTCCTAACCATCGCCCGTGATGTTCCGGCCGGGCAAGCCCTGACAGATGCGGACTTGGCGGTGGCGGAAGTATCTGCCGATGCCGCCTTGTCTCCAGTGCCTGCGGCTGACAAGGCTTCTGTGGTCGGCAAGCGGCCGGCCGTTGACCTGCGTAAGGGCGGGATGCTGACCACTTCCCAGCTCGCCGCCGGCACCGGTCTCGGTGATGACGAGCAGCAGGTGGGTGTGCAGGTGAAGCGCGGTCAGGCCCCGGCCGGCACCCTGGCCCCCGGGGACAAGGTCCTCGCGGTCACCACGCCCGCCCAGGGGGAGCAGCAGAGCAGTAAGGAGGCCGAGGCGCCGCCGTCGACTCTCGACGCCACGGTTGTGAACGTCTCGCGCCCGGACGCCTCGGGAACGGTCGTCGTCAATCTCGCGGTTGCCACCACGGACGGCCCGCTGCTCGCCACCCGAGCCGCGCAGGGCCGTATCGCGCTGGTCCGCGAACCGCGGAGTAGTTGACATGCCGGTCACCGCGCTCGTCTCAGCGAAATCATCCGGCGTCACGACCGCTGCCCTGGCCCTCACTCTCGCCTCCAAGCGGCCCTCGCTGCTCGCCGAGTGTGACCCGGCTGGCGGCACGATAAGGGCGGGTTTCCTTCAAGGCCAGGTTGATGCGGGATACGGCCTCTACCACCTGGCGGCCGCTGAACGCACCGGCTCGGACGCGCTCGCCAACGCCTTCGCCAGTCACCTGTGGCCCATGGACGAGGCCGGCCATCGCAAGTTGCTGCCCGGTCTGACAGACCCGGCCCAGGCTGCGGCGCTCGGCCGGACCTGGCCGGCGCTGTCCGAAGTGATGCACGTGTTGGCGGAGGAGGCGGGTTATGACGTCTTCATCGACGCCGGCCGTCTGGTTCTGGAGTCCGGGCACTTGCACACCACACTGACCCCCGCCCCGCTTCTGCATCAGGCCGACCTTGTTCTGCTGGTCGTGCGCTGCACCGAACAGTCCCTGACCCTCGCCCGACACCTCGCCGACCCGCTGCGCACCGAACTAGCTGAGCGCGGTTCCGGCCCTGAAGCGCTCGGTCTGCTGCTCATCGAGGATGGCCCGTACCGGGCGCATCAGGTCGCTGAAGCGCTCAAGGTCCCCGTGCTGGCCGCGCTGCCCTTCGACCGGGACACGGCCGCCTACTTCACCAATGGCGGGCGTCCACCCCGCGGCTACGGCCGCAGCCCGCTGCTGCGCCACGCGCGCACGGCCACGGGCCAGTTCGAAGCGACTGTGTCCCGCCGGAAGATTCAGCAGCAGTATCCGCCGCGCGCGGCCAACCCGCAGCTGGCTGGCGTTCTTGAGCGGCTGACCAGCGGAGGCAAGCGTGGCTGACATCCAACAGCGCCCCGGAATCAACGGCGCCCCGGCGCCTATGGGCCGCGACGACATCGCTGGCCTGCTCGCGGGAAGGATCGGCCAACGACGTCCTACCCAGCCAGAGCAGCCCCCCGCGAAGACGTCCCAGACGCCGGCGGCGGCGAGTCCGGCCGCGGTGCCGAGGCTGGCGGGTTTGCCTGGCGAGATCCCGGTCGGCTGGGAAGTCATCGAAGATCTCCAGGCCGATGTGTCCAAGCAACTGAGCGCCGAGGACCCCAACAAGCTGCTCGAAGAGACCGACCGCCGGGCCCTGGCCAAGAGGCTGGTGCGCAACACGGTCGCCGACTGGGCCACCAAGTACGCCCAAGGCCACGCCCCGCTGACGGCCGAGCAGGAGACGGCAATCGGGACCGCCGTCTTCGACAGCATGTACCGCGGCGGGCGCTTGCAGTCCCTGCTCGACCAGGACGGTGTCGAAGACGTCATGGTCGACGGCCTGCGCGCCCACGTGGAGTATCACGACAAGCCCCGCCGCACGATCGAGCGCGTTGCCGACAGCCACGAAGAACTGATCACCTGGGTCAACCGGATGGCAAGGTTGTCCGGTCACGGCGAGCGCGCCCTGACCCAGGCCACCCCCATGGTCGGGTTTCGCATGCCCGACGGCTCCCGCGTCACGGCGAGCCTGCTCACCAGCCGGCCCTCCGTCGTCATCCGCCGCCACCGCATCCGCCAGCACGGCATCGCAGAACTCACACAGTGGGGTTCCATCAACCCCCTGCTGGAAGCGTTCTTGACCGCGTGCGTCCAGGCGAAGATGAACGTCCTCGTCGTCGGCGACATGGGCGCCGGCAAGACTTCGTTGCTGCGCGCCCTGGGCCGGGAAATCCCGCCGGCGGAGCGCGTGGTCACCCTGGAGTCCGACCGGGAACTCTACCTGGACGAACCCGGGCCCAAGCCCGGACCGATCACCTTCGCATTCGAGGCCCGGCAGTCCAACGGTGAGCGCCACGGCGACAAGATGGCCGGCGAAGTCACCATCTCCGACATGTTCGCCACCGCGCTGCGCTTCAACGCGACCCGGGTGATCGTCGGTGAAGTCCGCAGCACGGAGATCGTGCCGATGCTGCAGGCGATGTCCGCCGGCGGATCGGGGTCGATGTGCACCCTGCACGTGCGCCGCCCGCACGCCATCGTCTCCCGCCTGGTCCAGCTGTGCACGGAAGCCGGCATGCAGACCGAGGCAGCGCACCACCTCATCGCCTCGTCCATCGACGTCGTCGTCTACCTCACCTACCTGGACGAGACCGCCGTCGGCGGCCGCAAGCACCGGTTCGTCTCCCACATCTACGAAGTCCACGACGTCGTCGGTGAAGGCGGACGCCCCACCACCACCGAACTCTTCGCCCCGCACGGCGCGGAGATCCGGGCGGTCTACAAGAACATGCCGTCCTTCATCGACGACCTTGAGCGCACCGGCCGGTTCCACCGCCAGTGGCTGACCGACAACCCCCACGGCGCGTGGGGACCGGCCCTGCAGACAGTGGGGAAGCGATGACCACCTCACAGCTCGCCCTGCTCGCCGCCTGCTGCGCCGCCGTCGCCCTTATGGCACTGGTGGCCGCCGTGCGGGAGATCCGCGGCCGCATCCCCGACCCGGTCAAGCCCACCTCCCGCACGGCCGGCCGCATCCAGCGCGCGAAGGCAGAACTTCCGCAGAAGTGGCAACACCGCTGGCGCCACCTGGTCACCGCCGCCGGCATCGTCACCCTCGTGGTGTGGGCATGGACCGGATGGCCCGTCCACGGGATCCTGGCCGGCTCAGCCGTCCTCGGCCTGCCCTACATCCTCAACCCCGGCACCGCGGCAACCCTGCGCATCGAGCGCCTGGAAGCCCTCGGACAGTGGCTCAACCACCTGGCAGGCGTCCACACCGCCGGCATCAGCCTGCCCCAGACCATCCGGGCTTCCGCGAAGAACGCGCCCGCGCCGATCGCCCCGAACGTGCGGGCCCTGGCCGACCGGCTGCGTTCCGGCGCCGAGGCCCAGGACGCTTTCGCCCTGTTCGCCGACGAGCTCGCCGACGGCGTCTCCGACCACGTGGTCCTGCTCTTCCAGTCCCACGCCGTATACAAGGGACCTGGCCTGTCCGACGCCCTCGAGGCCCTGGCCATCACCATCCACCAGCAGGCCGCCGACGCACGCGACATCGAGGCCGACCGCGCCAAGGTCCGCAAATCCTCGCGCATGGTCTCGGTCGTCATCTGCGTCGTCGTGGTCGGCTGCATGCTCAACGACGCCTGGTCCGGCTGGTACCAGTCCCCCCTCGGTCAGATCGTCCTCGCCGCACTCGGCGGCCTGTTCGCCTGGACCCTCTCGTGGCTGCGCCGCATCGCCCGCACCAAGCCCGACCCCCGCCTGCTGGACCCGCTGCCCGCCACCCAACTCAGCACCGGAGGGGCCGCATGATCCCCATGGAAGCCGTGCTGCCCGCAGCCGCCGCCGGCGCCCTGATCGGCCTGGCCGTACGCGCCGCCTGGCCCGCCCGCCCCGACCTGGCCAGCACACTGGACCGGCTCGACGCCAGCAAAGTCGCCACCCTCCTGCCCGCCGCCGGACCCGACCGCACCGGCTCACTGCCCGAACGCGTCGGAGCCCGGCTGCTCGGCGAACTCGGCGGCCGCCTCACCCTGCCCCTCAAAGACCTCAACCTGCTGCGCATCAGCCCGGCCGAACACCTCGGCAAACGCTTCCTCTTCGCCCTCTACGGCCTGCTGCTCCCACAGCTCCTCCAGGCCCTGCTGGCCCTGGCCGGCGCCGGGTTCCCGTACGCGGTACCCGTCCTGCTCTCACTCGCCCTAAGCGGACTGTTCTGGTTCTGGCCAGCCAAAGAGGTCGCCCGCAATGCGGCCGCCGCCCGCCTGGTCGTCCGGCACGCCGCCGCCTCCTACCTGGAGCGCGTGGCCTTGGCCCGTATCGCCAACAGCGGCGCGGCACAGGCCCTGACCCAAACCGCGGAGGTCGGCGACGGCTGGATCTTCGTACGGATCCGACAGGTCTTCCACCAGGCCGAGCTCGCCGGCGTCACCGTGTGGGATGCCCTCAAGCAACTCGGAGAGGAACTCGACATCGCCGAGCTGACCCGCCCAGCCGACACGCTCGCCCTCGCAGGCGACGGCGCAGCCGTCTACACCACCCTCCAGGCCCAGGCCCGCCAGCTGCGGATCGCGCTGCTGACGGACTCCAAAGCGCAGGCCAACGCGGCGAGCGCCGCGATGATCCTGCCCGTCACCTTCGGCGTCATCCTGATGCTGATCTTCGTGATGATCCCGATCACCATCACCATCCTCGGCAGCTGAACACAACACAGGAGAGACAGACGCATGGACATCCAGATCCTGACCGTGTGGATCCGCACCCGCTACGAACAGCTGAAGGCCGGCAAGGACGCCGGACAGACCAGCACTGAACTGGCCCTGATCGCCGGCGCCCTCCTGGTCGGCGCCGGACTCCTGGTCCTGGCGATCCGCACCAAGCTCACGGAGAAGATCGGCATCATCAACGGCGGCTGACCGAGTGCCCCACAACCCACCCCCCCCACGTCGATGAACAGGAACCGTCAGGTGATACACGTCCCGCCATCCCGCACCGCCAGGCTGGCCGCATATACGACGGCCACTTTGCTGACGGCCGTCCTGGCAGCCGGATGCGGCACACAGAACGACCCGCCGCCCCCTGCCGCGAAAGCTACGACGGCACCTGACAAGGGCAAGGCCAGCTCGCCCGCACCCCGCGGGCTGAACACCTTGGAGCTGGAAGCGGCCTTGCCCAACCAGTTCAGCGTCCCGGCCGACCTGGACCAGCCCGGTACCCGTAAGGCGTGGGACACCTTCGACGCCACGTACTGCCAGTCCGAGGGCTATTCCGAGGAGTGGTGCGGCGAGGCGCTCGCCGTCGGCCGGGCCGAGTTCACGAACATGGAGGACCAGCAGCTGGCCATCCAGCTGATTTCCTTCTCCGACAGCAAGACCGCCGCCCGCCTCTTCAAGGGCAAAGGCACCCCCGACGAAGTGGGCGACAACCCGCCCGGCGACGAGATCGACGGCTTTGAGATCGGCCTGTACGACCCACAGCCGACGACCTGGCCCGGCAAGGGGATCAACGTACGGCAAGGCGCCGTCATCGCAACGATCGAGTACACGTGGAAGACCGGCACCACCATCCCTTCCGGCAGACTCCTGTCCCTCGCCGACATGGTCGTCAAGCGTATCCAGCAAGCGCAGGCCGGTAAGCCGCCCACGGCCTCGGCCCGATGAACCACGCCCCTCAAGCACGAGAGACGGAGAAACGGCGGTGAACCGCAGCACCAGAAGGCGCACGGGCACACGCCTTCGCCAGCGGCTCCGGGACGACCGCGGCTTCGGCAGTGTGGAATTCGCGGTCCTGGCCGTCGTCGTACTCGCGCTGGTATTCACCGCCATCCAGGTCGGCCTGTACTTCCACGCCCGCAAGGTCGCCCAGTCAGCCGCCCGCCAGGGCGTAGAGGCCGGACGGCAGTTCGGCGCCGGCCAGGGCGACGGCGTCGCCCAGGCGCAGACCTTCCTCGCCCGTTTCGGCGGCAGCGTGCAGGGCGCCAGCGTGTCCTCATCGGGCAGCACCGCGCAGGAGATCCGCATCACCGTGCGGGGGAGTGTCGCCACCCTCGTCCCCGGCCTGACGCTGGACGTCACCCAGCACGCCGCCGCCCCCGTCGAACGCTGGACCAACCCATGAGCGCCCGAACGAACCGACAGCGCCTCGCGCACGGGTTGCGCCGCGACCGCGGCAGCTACGCGGTGGAGACCGCGATCCTCGCACCCGTGATGATCGCCCTGATGCTGCTGATGATCGCGTTCGGGCGGGTGACCGACGCCGACGGCGCCGTGGACTCCGCAGCCCGCGCCGCCGCCCGCGCCGCCTCCCTGGAACGCGATGCCGGCAGCGCCCAGGCCGAAGCCCAGGCCGCGGCCGACAGGAGCCTGGAGGGCGAGGGCATCACGTGCCAGACCTCCAACGTGGCGGTGAACACCGGCGGCTACGCACTCGACATGGGTGTGGACGCCAATGTGACGGCGACGATCGCCTGCACGGCTGACCTGTCCGACATTGGCCTGCCAGGCCTGCCTGGCTCCAAGACGCTGACGGCGTCGTGGACCAGCCCCATCGACACCTACCGGGGACGCCAGTGATCTGCCGAATTCACCGTCCCGTGACACGGCGGCATGCGGCACTTTCCGCAAGCCGCCGCGATCGCGGTTCCATGTCCACGTTCTTCGCGCTTTCCACGCTGGCGATCTTGATGGTGATGGGACTGCTCGTTGACGGCGGCGGCGCCTTGAACGCGGGCAACCGGGCCACCTCCCTCGCTCAGGAGGCAGCCCGTACTGCCGGCCAGCAGCTCGACCCCGCCAAGGCCATCGAGGGCACCGCCATCACCATCGACCCCGACGCCGCCGTCGGCGCAGCCCAGGACTACCTCGCCGCCGCAGGAGTTACGGGCGACGTACAGATCACCGACGGCGGACAGACCCTCAGCGTCACCGTCCACGACACCTACAACACCCACTTCGCACAGTTCGTGGGAGCCGGAACGATCAACGTGACCGGCACCGCGAAAGCCCATCTGCAGACCCAAGCCGGAGGCTGAGCCCCAACCATGGCCCACCGCACCCCCGCCCCGCTGCGCGCACTCGGCACCCTGCTGCGGGCCCTGATCGGCCTGACCCTCCTGGTGGCCCTGGTCGGCGGCGTCCCGTACCTCCTGCTCCAGGTAGGCCACCAGCCAACCGAACTCTCCGGCGGCTTCGACCTCCTGCTACAACAAGACGACGGAACCCTCTTCCTGGTCGTCATCACCTGCATCGGCTGGACCGGATGGGCAGCCTTCACCTTCTCCGCCCTGGTCGAAATCCTCGCCGTGCTGCGCCGTCGCTCAGCGCCCCGCATCAAGGGGCTGGGCGGACTGCAGTCCCTCGCCAGCTTCCTCATCGGCGGCATCGTCCTGCTCGCTCCTACTGCGGCTTCGGCAGCCACTGTGTCGCCCGCCGTCGCGGCCACAGCCGGGCAGACCGTGGGCGAAGCCGGCGCCAGCACGGTGCTGAGCGGCAAGACGACCGCCGAGACGGAGGAGACGACCTGGCCCAAGCACACCGTGTCCTCGGCGACCGAGCTGCCGTGGGACCTGGCCGAGGAGTACCTGGGCGACGGCAAGCGGTGGAAGGACATCGCCGCTCTCAACCCCGATATCCCGCAGCTCGCCGCCGGCGACCACTACCTGCCCAAGGGCGCGGTCGTCAAGCTGCCGGCCGATGCCCGGCCCGTCGCGCCGGCCGCCAGCTCGGCGCCCGCGGCGAGCGAGAGCCCAGCCGCGGACAAGGCTGCCGAGCAGCCGGCGAGCAAGGATGCGCAGGGCGGCAAGCAGCGCGACCAGGCGGGCGATGACACGTCAGCGAGCGAGGCCGACGAGCCGGAAAGTGTCACCGTCCGCGAGGGCGACAGCCTCTGGTCGATCGCCGACGAGCATGGCGAGCCGGGCGACTGGCCGGCCATCTTCGAGGCCAACCGGGGCGAAGCGACTCCGGACGGCGGCAAGTTCACCAACCCGAACCTCATCCTCCCCGGCCAGCAGCTGGACGTGCCCCAGCCCAGCGACCAACCGGAGACGCCGGCGGCCAGCGACAAGGACGCCGGCGACCAGGAGACGCCCGACAAGGCCCCGGACACGGACGCCGACAAGACGCCGGCGCCCGAGAACACGCCGGACAAGGACGCCGACAAGGGACCCGAGGGTGAGCAGTCCACGCCGCCGGCCTCAACTCCGCCCCCTTCCCGTACGGCAGAACCGTCCCCCGCCGTGAGCACCACCGCCCCCACGCCTGGCGCTCAAGACACCGGCCGCGACCAGGCCCCCGCCGCGCAGCGCAGCGACGACGGCGAGACGGCCCTCGCCCCGGCCGCCCTATGGATGGGCGCCGGAGCCTTGGCGGCCGCCCTGGTCGGCACCCTGGCCACCCGCCGGATTTTGCAGCAACGCCGTCGCCGCCCCGGCCGGCGCATCCCCATGCCCCAAGGCCGCGCCGCCGCGACCGAGCAGGGCCTGCGCGCCGCCCAACACCCCACCGGCTTCGACTTGCTCGGGACCGCCTTGCGCTCCCTCGCCCTCAACCTCGCCGCCGCCGGGCGTGAGCTGCCCGTCATCGAGGCGGTCGTGCTGCACGAGGCAAAGGTCGAGCTGCACCTGTCTGAAGACACCGCACCCATGAAACCCTTCACCGCGACCGCCGGCCGTCAAGATCTGTGGATCTGCCCCGCGAGCAGCCCTGACCTGGCGGACGAGGAGGCGCTGAAGGATGCCGACGCCCCGTACCCGGCCCTGGTCTCCGTCGGCTGGGACGCTGCCGGCCACCTGGTCCTGGTCGACCTCGAGCAGGTCGGCATCCTGCACCTGGCCGGCGACGCGGACTTCGCCCGGCACGTCCTGCAGGCCATCGCGGTGGAGCTCGCCAGCACCCCGCTGCCCGGCCACATCGAAGTCACCGCCCTCGCCGAGACCGCGCCCGGCCTGGACAGTGCAGCACCCGAACGCGTCGTCCGCATCGACGACCTCGCCGACGCCACCGCCGAGCTCGTCAGCCACACCGCCGACCAGCGCCGCGCCCTGGCCGCCGTCGGCGCGAGCAGCCTGCGCGCCGCCCGACTGACGGACGACGCCGGCGGCGCCTGGACGCCTCACGTCCTGCTCGCCGCGGACCTTCCCGACGACCAGGCCGTCACCGCGCTCTTCGACACCCTCGCCGAACAGCCCCGGGCAGCCGGCGCGGTCATCACCACCAGCGCTCACCAGGCGCCGGCCGAGGCCTGGACGCTGGAATGCAAGGACCCGGACGAGACCATCGTCCTGCCCGGCTCCAACCTGCCCATCAAGCTGCAGGGCCTGAGCGACGAGCACTTCGCCGACGCGATCGAACTGCTGAGTCTCGCCGCGAGCGACGCCGACGTCCCCGCCCCCGAGTGGACCCGCATCGACCCGGACGAGCCGATCGAAGAAGAAGAAGAGGAGGAACCGGAGCAGGACGAGGCACAGTTCTCCAACGGCGCGCAGGACGCGGACGCCCCGGACGGTGCCGCTGACGCCGATCCGGGTGAGGACGGTCTACCCGCGGAGTACGCCGAGCTGGAACTGGACGCCCTCGCCGACGAAGACACTGCGACGTCCGGAGCCGAGCCGGTCGACCTGGTCAAGCCGGACGCCCAGGACGAGGACGAGGCGGAAGGCGTCCGCACCGCCGGCCCCTCGCTCGCCGACGTGCTCGCCGACGATGACCAGGACGCTGAACCCGAAGCCGACCTGAAGCCTGCCACCGACGGCACGAAAGCAGAGGCCCCCGCCCCGGCCGCCAGTCCGGCGGACGTCGCTCTCGCCCTCGCCGCGCCTTGCGCAGCACCCGCCCCACCGGCCGTCCACGTCACCATCCCCGCACCCGCACCCGCACCCGCAGTCGAAACCGAGCCGACCGACGTCCCGCCGCCAGTTGCGGAGCAGGCCCCTTCCGAGACGCCCACCCCGCTGCCCGAACCCGAAATCGAGGGCGCTGCCCCGGCCGTGCTGCTGCTGGGACCCATCAGCATCGAGGGAGCCACCGGCCGGATCGACTCCAGCCGCCTCAGCGCTGGCATCGAACTGATCGCCTACCTCGCCCTCAACCCCGGCGTCGACCACCACGCCATCGACGACGCCCTGTGGCCCGGGCGCCTGGTCAAGAAGCAGATGCGTAACGCCGTCATCTCCCGCACCCGCTCCTGGCTGGGCAAGGACACCGACGGCAACGCGCACCTGCCGCGCGTCCAGGAAACCGGCGACAGCCGGTACCGCCTTGGTTCGGCCGTCACTTGCGACTGGACCCGCTTCCAGCGCTTCTCCCTCACCGGCATGGCCCGCCACGACGAAGACGGCGACCTCGCCCTGCGCCGCGCGCTCGCTCTAGTCCGCGGCCGGCCCTTCATCGGGATCGACCCCCAGCGCTACGCCTGGGCCGAGCCGATGATCCAGGAGATGGTCTCCTCCGTCGTGGACGTCGCGTACGAGCTCTCCACCCGGCGCAGGGAGGCCGGCGACATTGCCGGTGCCCTGTGGGCGGCCCGCCGCGGTCTGCTCGCTGCCGAGGAAAGCGAGATGCTGCACCGCCAGATCTTCCTCGCCCACCACGCCGCCGGCGACATCGACGCCCTCCGCGAGGCCGCTGCGCAGCTCGCCCGCATCAACGAGCAGCTGCTCGGCGGCGTCGACATGGAAGCCGAGACCGCCGAGCTCCTGCGCAACCTGCTGCCCCGCCCGACCACCCGAGCCCGCTGACGGAAGGTCTCCAGCGTGTCCCCTCCCACGACCGAGCTGCGCGACGGACCGGCCCGCCTGTACGGGGCCAGCCGCGCCATGCCGCTGGAGATCGCCGCCTCCGCCAGGGCCCCGCACCCGCGGGCTCCTGGGCCGCGACGGCATCGACGGGGCCACCCTGATCACTGAGGTTGATCCCGGGGAGTGGACACCGTGTTTCATGCGATGAGTGACAGCGTACGTGTCGTGATCAGTTGTTGTTCAAACTCGGCTGGTGTGCGGTAGCCGAGCGCGGAGTGGCGGCGGCGCCGGTTGTAGTAGGAAAGCCAGCGGAACAGCTCGAGTCGGGTCTGTGCCTTTGAGGTCCAGCGGCGTCCGTGGAGCAATTCGCGCTTGAGGCCCTGGAAGAACGACTCGGCGAGGGCGTTGTCGTAGCTCGAGCCCACCCGGCCCATGCTGCGGCGGATGCCGTGCCGGCGGCAGACGTCGGCGAAGGCGGCCGCGCTGTATTGGGCGCCTCTGTCGGTGTGGAAGACGACGCCGTGGACCCGGCCGCCGCGGGCGGCCACGGCCATCTCGATCGCGTCGGTGACCAGCGAGGTGCGCATGGGGCCGGCGATCGACCAGCCCACGACCTTCCTCGAGTAGATGTCGATCACGGTGGCGAGGTAGAGCCACGTCGAACCGACGGCTATGTAAGTGATGTCGCCGCACCACCTGGTGTTCAGGGCGTCCGCGGTGAAGTCGCGCATCACCAGGTCCGGCGCGGGCGCCGCGGTCCTGTCCGCGATCGTCGTCCGCTTCTTCTTCCGCAGGTGGCGGCCGACGATGTGATTGGTCCGCATCAGCCGGGTGACGCGCTTGCGGTTGATCCTGTGCCCTCTCGCCCGCAGCTCGGCATGGACGCGCGGGGCGCCGTAGGCGCCATGGTGCTCGGTGTGGATGGCGCGGATCTCACTCACGGTCCGCTTCTCCTCGGCTTGGCGCTCGGACGCGGGCCTGCTCGGTGGCCAGATGCCGGTAGTAGCCGGCGCGGGACGCCCCGAGCACCCGGCAGATCCGCTTGACGCCGAAGTCGGCGCGGTTGTCGGAGATGAAGTCCCAGCGGCGGGATCTCACTTCACCTCCCGAGCGAAATAGGCGGCTGCCCGGCGCAGGATCTCGCGCTCCAGCCGCCACTCCTGCTCGGCTTTGAGCAGCCTGGCGTTCTCAGCCCGCAGCCGGCCCAGTTCCTCTGCCGCACTGACGCTTCCGGCGCGGCCCTCGGGCACCGCCTGGGCCTCGTCCTTGCGGACCCACGTCCGCAGCGACTCCGCGGTGATACCGAGATCCGCGGCCACGGCGGCGTACGTCCGATTCCCGGCTGCGGCGCGGTAGAGCGCGACAGCGTCCTTCCTGAACTCCTCCGGATACGGAGACTTGCGTCCCACCTGGACATCCCTCCCTGGACCATCAAGATCCATTGTCAGGGTGTCCACTCCAAAGGATCAGCCTCAGTCAGGGTCGACACCCGAGGCAGGGACAACTGGCTCGGCGAAGGGCGCCTGGCCGCCGGGAATTTCAACGGCAGCGGGAAGGACGAGATGGCCGTAACGGCCCCCGCTACGACCGTGATCTACGCAGCCGACGAGTCAGGCTTCTATGACCGCCAGGTCCTCGCCGGAGGGACCACCCTCGCGGCAGGTGACCTCAACGGAGACGGGCGCCAGGACCTGGCCAGCGGCCTGCCCGACCCCTTCCCCGTCACCGGCGGGATCACCGACCCCAGCGGCAAGTCCGGCTACGTGATGGTCCACTACGGCAGTGCCGCTGCCCCTGGCGGCCTGAACGCCACACGCCACACCTACCACCAGAACACGGCCGGGATACCCGGGAGCAACGAGAACGAGGACCGGTTCGGTGCCGCCATGTCCATCGCCGATGTAACCGGCGACGGATACGCCGAACTGGCCGTCGGCGTCCCCTACGAGTCTCTGGGCGGCGCCCTGCGCGGAGGTGACGTGCTTGTCCTGCGCGGCGGAGCCCGCGGGGTGAGCACAACCGGTTCCGTGCGGCTGTCTCAGAACACCTCCGGCATTCCCGGCACCGCCGAGAACAACGATGTCTTCGGCTACAAGGTCCGACTCGCCGACTTCAACCGCAACGGCAAAGCGGACCTCGCGGTCTCCGCACCGTACGAGAACCCCTACAACAACGAAGGCAGCGGAGCCATCTGGCAGCTCCACGGCACCAGCAACGGGCTCACCACCAGCGGCGCGGACGTCTTCGACCCCGCCGACTACGGCATCGCACGAGGCTCCGGCCTCGGAGACGCCCTCAACGACTGACGAACCACAAGACCGGGGCCGCCCGCGGCCCCGGATCGGCCCTCAGGTAAGCGCCCCTGTCCCCCGCCACATCGTGGCGGGCGCGCCGCGCGGACGGGCCGGCTTGTGGGCTCCCCAGCTGTGAAGGCGAGAACCCGGCAGGGGTTACGTCCTGGGTCTTCGCATCAACTACTGAGCCGGAGCTGAGGCTCCAGGAGGAGATGTACCGATGAAGCCGGTACTTTCATTCGGCAATGGCAAGTCTGTGTGGATACTCCTGGCGGCAGCCATCACCACGTTCTCTGTGGGCTGCGCGTCCTCGTCGGGCGACGGCGGTGATTCCGCATCGTCCTGTGCGTTCCTGGTCGAGTACGACAAGCACAGGTACATCGGCACCGACAACACCAACATCTCTGTCGGGGACGAACTCGGCACCGCCACCCGTCCGGCGTGCGACGACACGCCGAACGACAATTCCGACGACGAAACCACAGCCTCGTCGACTACCGCCTACACAGTCGAGGCGTAGACCCACCCTCGCCATCGCGGTGGGCGACGCAGACGACGTCCGCCTGGTCGTCATCGACTCCGGCAAGGAGCTGCCTCCCGAGATCAAAAAATGATCAACCGCTCCTGACGACAAGCGACGCGGGCGTCGGTGCCGCACGACGGGCGGCCGCGGCCGCGTCGCACGCATCCGTTCGGAGATCGCGTCAGTCCAGGCGTGTACTCGCGCAGTTCACCGCCGTGCGTGCCGATGATGGCGAGCTGGCGCTGCCCGTCATCCAGTTGGAGCCAGTGGCGCAGGGCTTTCCCCTGGCCCTCGGCAAACCCCCTAAAGGCCAGGTGAGGACTGACGGGTCCGGTGCCGACGGCGCCCGTCTCTCCCCCCCCACGGGCCTGGCTTTGAGTCGACAGCTCAAGGCGTTTACGCCGTACTGCGAGCGTCCACGAGCCGCCGCTGCACCTCTGACACCAGATGTTGCAGTCGTCCGGGTGGCAACCTCTCGCTCTCCATCCACTGGTCCAGGCGCGGACGCATATACCGCACCATGCCTGGTCCATGGCGACGCAGCACAGCGCGGCGACGTCGGCTGGCAGCTACGGGTGCTGGTCAGCGCCTTAGAATGGGCCGCCACGAAAGAGCAAGCTGCCGTGGTGGCGCGGGCGGTCGCTGCGTTCGTGGGCCGCGTCGGGGCGGTCTGAACCGAGATTCTCAGGTTACCTAGGCAAGTTCACCACGGTGATCGGGAAACTGTCTGCGGGGCGCAGCGGGCCGCCGGGCCGCTCAGCTGTCGCCACACAGGATGGAGAGCCGTCTGGTCGGCCGCGGGTGCTGCCCCGGCTCGTGCACTTCGGCTCCGACCTCTGGGGCGTCAATGAGGCTTGCCAGGCGTTGCTCCGCAGCGACTGACCAGTTCGGTGAGGAGTGTGCGCAGCCTTTCCTCGCGATCGGTGAGGCGCCGCCCAGGTGGGCTGGGTGGGCGGGGGAAGGTGCGTTCGGGCAAGGTGTCGGAGTTGTCTTCGGCGTGTGTTGTGGTGGTGTCGGTGGCAGTCAGGGCTTGGATGCGTTCGGGAAAGTCAGGGTCGGGCAGGGGCAGGTCGAGGTCGTCGTCGACGAAGGCGACCGCGACCGGCACGTAGTCGAGGACTGCGGTGACCGGGTCGGGGACGGGGCGGGTGCCGGTTTTGAGGTTGCGCAGGATCCTCAGGGCGGCGGGGATGTTGATGTCTTCTGGGTCGGTGGTGGTATCGGTGGTCTGGGTGTGCCACCAGTCGGCTTCGCCGTGTTCGCCCAGGGCGCGGTGGTGGAGGTAGAGGCAGTAGGTGGCGGCGGTGTCGCCGGCACCGGCGGCGTACTGCCACCAGAAACGGGCGGATTCTTCGCGGTGGGACATTTGCAGGAGGCAGCCGAGCACGCGAGCGCCAGATGGCTCGGGGAGGGCTTGGGCGAAGAAGCGCTTGAGGTCGGACAGTGCGCCGGTGTGGGTCACCACGGTTTCGCACAGGGTGCGCAGGTCGCGTGCGGCCGAGCGCTCCTCGACCGGCGCGGCCGTCGCGGGCGGTGGAGCAGCGGCCGGGGCGCCTGATACGCGGGCGGCCAGGCGTGCCTCAGCGGCGTCGATCTCGGTCTGGGTGTAGGGGCGGTGGTTCAGGCGCGCCCTGGAGAGCAGGTCTTCAACGGGCGATGTCATCAGCGTGGCCCTCCTCCAGGTTCGCGGCGTCCAGGCCCAGGGTCTGGCGCAGACGGCGCTTGGCGTGGCGGGCGTTGGAGCGTACGCCGGCCGGGGTGATGCCGAGCTCGGCGGCGACCTGGTCGACGCTGAGGTCGTTGGCGTGGAGCAGGAGCATGACGTCCATTTGGCGTGGCGGAAGCTCGCCGATGATGCGGAAGAGGTTCATGCTTTCCTCCAGCTGGCCAATGGGGTCCACGGCCTGGAGGAGGGCGGCGGTCTCGAAGGCGGCCATGTCCAGGAGCACGGGGCGGCGGCCGCGGGCCTTGCCGGTGTCGATGGTGATGTTGCGCAGGACCCGCCAGGCGTAGCCAGCGGGGTTTTCCTTGGTGAGGACGTCCGGCCAGACTTTGAGGAGCTGCTCGAACGCGGCGTCGACCGCTTCCTCAGCGTCGGATCGGTTGTTCAGGATGGTTTCGGCCCAGCGGATGTATGCGGGGCGGTGCATCTGGTGGAATGCGGAGAAGTCCACCGGCAGCTTCGTCGTCATCGGCCTGGTCCCGGGCGGGCGGTAGGGAGTGTCCTGGTCCTGGCTCACGCCTGCCCCTCGTCTCGGCTGTTGCGGCGCATCTCGCTGATGCCCGCCCTCACTCCGGCCGCCGCGAGCCGGCGTACCAGCACTGCCGCGTCCCGGCCGAACACGCGCAGCGCGACCGCCGCGATGACCACATCCCCTGCGAGCTCCATCGTCACGAGCCTTGAGGTCCCTCCCTTGAGCAAGGCGAGGCCTGTACCCCCAGCGGGCCCCGAGAGTGCGCCGTCGTGCGCCTCCGATACCCAAGACCGTTTCGGCAGCCCGAATGTGCAACGACAAACCCGAAAATCTGACGGCGCGCAACGCGCCCGATGAACAGCTGGCTTCACATCCACGCTGTCCGCCCTTCTCGCTGGATTGCGCCACCCCACTGACCACCCCAACGCCATACCCCCTGACCTGGCGGTCCGTCAGAACGGACAACGCTCAACTATCAGGTTCTGGAAAACCAGAGCGCCCACCCCGCACAACGACTGTGACGCATAACACACTCCGACGTCACCGTCCGGCCGTAGGGGCCGCACCCTGGCCGAAGGGCGATACGTCGGCCATCGTGACGTCCAAGCGCAGCGGAAAGTAACGCAGCGAGGCCCCCGCCTGCCGCGCCAACGTGGACCTCAGCGTCCACGTTGGGCACGACGAGGATCGGCTCGAGAGCATCGCGGCTGCCCCCGGAAGCGACGAACCATACGCCGGTCCCGGGACGGGACCGGCTTCGGTGAGATGCCCAGCCAACTGCTTAGCGGCGTCCGGCTACAACGACGTGGTCCGACCCACCGCGCGCAGCTGGCCTGCGTCGTAGCGTCCGAGGACGAACCACTGCGGGCGCCGCAGACTGCCGGTGACGCCGCCGATCACAGCTTCGGTCGTCCGACTCCGCCGCACCGTGAACCAACCGCGAAGCGCCCGCCGGTGTCGGAGCAGCGTTCCTCTCAGCGAGGAGACGGGTGCGCCCGTTCAGCCGTACTCAGCGCGCTGCGGCCTGCCAGCCGTCGTACGGTCTGGCGGAAGGCCGCTTTTTGACAGGACTGGCGGCTGCGGCCCTGCGTTCCATTCGCACGTTGCGCAGGGCCGCACACCACAGCATGGCCACTGCCGCATCCCCGCCCCCGACCCCCTGCGGCAAGCCGGCGTGGGCCACCAGAGCGCCGTCAACGTGGGCTGTCTGGTCTGGGACTTATCCGTCGGCCAATGCCCCGGGGCACTCAGCTCGGCTGGCGCATCTGGTCTCGTAGTGGACGGCGCATAGACCGGCAGATCAGTCCTTGCGCTCCCTCCCCCGGCTGCCGGTCAGGACTTGGTCAGCCGCCTCGATAACTTTCGCTCCGCGTCGCCTGTGGGAAGCTGGTGGTGGGTTAGTGGAAGGTGATGGAGCCGTTGCTGTCGCGGTCGTTGCCGCTCTTGAAGTAGGAGTGGACGTCCGCGCGGCTGCCGGAGGGCTCGTAGAAGTAGATCGCGTCGCGGTCGTTGTTCCACATGAAGTTGCAGTTGTCGCGGTAGACGACGTTGCCCGCGTCGGAGTCGGTGCCGTGACCGCCCCAGTTTCACTAAGTCGCCGGGCTGCAGGTTCGTCCCGCCCGCCAGGCAGAAGACCGGCCGCGAAGATCCCGCGTACGGCCGTCTCGTCGGTCCCGCTGACGGGCACCGCCAACGTGACCTGGCGGCAAGGCAGCAATGGGGCTACAACTTTACGGTTCATCGTGCTGACGGTGAGGCTGGCGACGAAAACAGTGTCTGGCCGTCGGTCGACGCTCAAGGTGAAGGGATGGCACGTCTCGAACGGCTCTTCCGGCAGCGCTGCCAGCAGTGGCCGCTCGCCCTCGAGGTACTCGTGCGCGAACGGGACCGGACCTCCATGCGTGGACTAGTTCTTTTGACCCTGCGGATTGACGTCTCCCCGATCGCCTACGCCCCGGCAGCCTTCCAAGTTGGTCCTTCGCACCCTCGCCAGACCGGGCCATCCTCAATGTGCTAACTGGTCGTTGACATGCCCGGGGCGGTGAGATCTCGGTGCGTGGGCCATGCGAAGCTATTCACATGAGTCTTAGCCGCGCACCCCAAGTTGCCCTGCTGACGGCGCTGGTCACCGTAGCGGCGCTTTCTCTCTCCTCCTGCAGTGAAGGAGCAGCTGGGAAGTCCTCAGGTGGCGATCAGACGGAGTTGGCGGCGGGTGGGGAAGACCTCTCTTCCGTTCCCAAGAGTGAGCGGCGGCTCCCAAACGACCTTAAGGGCGAAACCCTTCACGGCAAGCGCCTTGATATCGCCGACTATAAAGGGAAAGTCGTGGTGATAAACGTCTGGGGCTCGTGGTGCCCGCCCTGCCGCGCCGAGGCTCCGAGTTTCGCTAAGGTCGCCAAGGAGACTAAGGCTCAGGGGGTCGAGTTTGTCGGGATCAACACCCGCGACAACAGCAGAGAGCCAGCCATCGCCTTCGAGAATGACTACGGCGTAGATTACGACAGCCTGTACGACCCGAATGGAAATCTGGTCCTCAACGGATTCCCTAAGGGGAGCCTCAACCCTCAAGCCATCCCCTCTACCATCGTTCTTGACAGAGGCGGGAAGATTGCGGCCCGCGCGCTGCGGCCGCTCAGTGGTGGAGATCTGCGCAGGATGATCGACCCACTGATTGCGGAGAAGTGACGCCATGCAACACCTTGCCTCAGTCCTCGGGCAGAACGAGACGGTAGTAAGCGGTGCCCTCCTTCTTGCACTGCCCATCTCCGTTCTCGCCGGTCTGGTGTCCTTCTTCTCGCCGTGCGTTCTACCTCTTGTTCCGGGTTACCTTTCGTACGTGACTGGGATAACCGGCACCGACCTGGCGCAGGCCCGCCGCGGTCGGATGGTAGCTGGCGCCTCCCTTTTCGTAGTCGGTTTCACCGCCGTTTTCGTCTCCGGGGGGGCACTTTTCGGATATTTTGGCTCCACCCTTCAGGAACACCGGGAAGTGCTGACCACGACCCTCGGCGTGCTGATGGTCCTGCTGGGTTTGTTCTTCATGGGCCTCATGCCGTGGCTCACGCAGCGTGAGATTCGTATTCACAAGCGCCCCGTGTCCGGACTCCTGGGGGCTCCACTACTTGGCGCCTTGTTCGGTATTGGCTGGACACCCTGCCTCGGCCCCACGCTCTCCTCGGTGACGTTCCTAGCAGCGAACGAGGCCAGCGCCGGCCGTGGGGCGCTGCTTACAGTCGCGTACTGCCTAGGGCTCGGGGTGCCCTTCGTACTGACGGCGATGGCCTTCCGTAAGGCGCTCGGCGCCTTCGCTTGGATTAAGCAGCGATACGTGTGGGTGATGCGGATAGGGGGGGGCATGATGATCATAACTGGCCTGCTGCTGCTCACGGGTGTTTGGGCCAGCATGATCCAGTACATGCAGGTCTGGTCGCAGGGCTTCACCGTAGGGATCTGAGCCATAGCGACGTCAGCAGCGTCAGGCTGCACTTTGTGCTTCCGACCGTGCACATAAGCGGTCTGCCCCTCAAGGTGATCTGACAACTCGGGCTGGTGTGTCGGTCTGTGGCAACCATCCGAGCTTGGGCATAGGCGCGACAGCAGCCGCTGCCACGCTGCGCCGGTGAAGCCAAGTATTCGCTTATGAGAGGTAAGCCTCCCGCAAGACGCAAAGCCGCGGCGGTAGGTCGCCAGGAAGTGCCCTCGGCTAGTTCGGGCGCCGCGCCGCCGGACATCGGGCAGCGTCAGAAATCCGCCTTGTGCGCCGCGCTCCGCCGGAGCCCCCAGTCTGGAAGTGCTTCCGCGAAGCCAGACAACGTTCCGGCACGGAGCCCTCTTGAGACGTCAACAGTTCTAGCCAACTGCCCTGCGACTGACCGAAATTGTCTCGCACTCTCGTTCGAGTTCGGTTATGATCTTGAATGACCAGTAGGTGACATATCGAGGGGGAACAGTGAACATCTCCATGCGCAAGCGTGCGGCAACCGTACTTACGGCTGCCGCCATCATGGTGGGCGGCACCATGACAGTAGGAGCAAGCACTGCCGCTGCGGCCGACATTCCGCCGAATGTCAAGTTTTACTACAATAACCTGGGTGGCGGCACTTACGGCATAATCGGGTACAGCGGCAACAGTGTTGTCGGCACCGGATACTGGTACGCCGACGGTGACAAGCTGCAGGCGGTCGACCCCAGTCGGGACGGATACGGCATCGCCGCCTATCTGGGCACCAGCCCTGTACGCGAAGCGAGCACGTACGGGCACAACTCCCCGTACACAGCCACGAAGACCGGGAATCTGCCCGAGGGTCGCAAGTACAGTTTCTGGATCTGCCTGGGTGGTAACGACGGGCAGATCTGCTCCGACACACTGACTGTTGCGGCGTAGCGCCCAGAACAGCGGTACGTCAGGCCCCGGTCGCAGCGGTCTCGCGGCGACCGGGGCCTGACCTGTAATCAGATACTTCAAAGCTGCGAGCGCCGTCTGGCCACACCCTGACAGGCCTCGTCCTGGTGGCAGCGGATGAAAACTGTGCCCAGTTCGTCGCCTGGTGGACTCCACTGCCCCGGCCAGCCGGACCACCGGAGTTGAATCCGGATAGACGACAGCTTGGACGCCGCCTTCGTGCGCCCGTAACACGCCCCGGTGCCGACGTCAGCGCGCGATCGGAGGAGTCGCGACTCCGGCATCGCACGCGCCGCTAGCCGGTGGCGCTGAACTATCACTCGGCTCAGGCAGGGGTCCGAACCAGCCTGGCCCGCCGTACGAGGGACGTGGCGGCCTTCTCCCACTCGGGATAGGCGAAGCCGAACCCGGCCTCACGCAGTCGGCCCGGCACCACCCGACTGCTTTTGAGCAGCAGTTCTGTGTCCGTGCGCAGCGCGAAAGCCCTCATCGCGGCCATCCAGCGCGTCGCGGGCAGCCCCACCGGGACGCCCCAGGCCGTGCGCAGCGCTTGCATGAAGTCGCGTTGCGGCAGAGGGCCGGGGGAGGCGAGGTTGACCGGCCAGTCGAGATCCTCGCGGTCGATCAGGAACTCCACCGCTCGCACGAAGTCCTCGTCGTGGATCCAGGAGACGTATTGTGCGCCGCCGGCCACCGGACCCCCCAGCCCGAGGTGGGCCAGCCGCGACAGCACGTTGAACACACCACCGCGGTCCGGGCTCATGACCATCGCCGAGCGCAGTGCCACCTTGCGGGTGGCGGGCGTCGGAGCCTCGGCCTGCGCCCGCTCCCAGTTCTCGGCGATCTCGACGCTGTACGCCCAGTAGTCGGGCACCCCGGCTTCCGAGCCGCCGATCTCCCCAGTCGCCTCGTCGTTTTCCGCGTCGAAGCGGTGGGCGTAGATCGTCGCCGTGCTCATCTGAAGCCAGACCCGAGGTGGCCGCCCGGCGGCGGCAATCGCCTCACCACATAGGACACGGTTTAGCAAGGAGGGGCATCCGTATGCGTCTCAGGCTCGCTTCACAGCCGGCCGCAACTCGCCGTCCGTACCTGCCCCAATGGTCAATATCGCACCTGCATTCGATCTGGCTAGGGTCGCGTTCATGCCAACGATCAAGCCCATACCCCGCGCCCTGGCCATGACCGCGCTGCCCGTCGCGCTCCTTGCCTCAACCTTCACCGCCGCCCCCGGCGCAGGAGCCGCCCCCGCCGCCGCGAAGGCAGCGTTCGTCCTCAACACCGACACCGGCTCCTTTACCACCAGCGGGAAGAGTGCCCTGGGCGCCGGTCAGCAACGGGGCATCACCGTCACCAAGAACCTCATCGGCACCGCGACCGACACCCAGATACTCTCCGGGCCCGGCGGACGCGTCCTCGCTGACACCACCCTGGCCTCCTCGCCGGACAAGGCCCAGCGCGCCGCCTGGGCCGCCTCCGACCGCTTCGTAGACCTGTCCTGGCCCGCCACCAGGGGCGCCACCTGGCAGATCTACAAGGGCGACCAGCTCATCGCCACCACCAAGAACAACAGCTTCCGCGACACCGGTGTCACCCCCGGCACCGAAACCGGCTACAAGATCACCGGCGGAGCCACCGCCACCGACGGTGGCGTGTGGGGCCTGACTACCACGGTCCCCGCCGACACCAGCCCCGCGACCCTCGCCAAGACCGCCGCCGCCATCGAAGCCAAGGCACGCAAGTACTCCAAGACCACCGTCGTCTGGCGCTCCTTCATCTCTCAGAAGTGGGCCACCGTCCCCAAGATCCTCGAAGACGCCTCCGGCTGCAAGTACACCAACGGCTACAAGTACCGCGGCGACGGACGCGGCTACACCACCAAGGCCACGGGCAAGGGCACCGGCCACCGCGCCGGCGTGCGCGGCATCATCAACTGGACCAAGTCCAAGTACGAGTACTTCCCCACCACCGGCGTCACCAAGGTCTACAAGAAGAACGGCAAGTTCGTCGCCAAGCGCAAGGCGAGCACCAAGAAGATCGACTTCCGTGCGATGACCCGACACAACGGCAAGACCCGCGCGGTACGCGGAACCCTCGACGCCACCGACCCCTTCTGCCCCAAGTCCGGCATCAGGCGCGCCGGGATCGGCGCCACCTTCGACATGCGTCTGGCCCGCAACGGCGACTTCTACGTCTCCGGCAAGTACCGCCAGGCCCCGCACCACGAGCTGTACCTCTACGGCCACTACGGCAAGAAGCACACCACCAAGACCGTCCACCGCTCCAAGATGAGCAGCCTGCTGTGCCTGTCCCAGCCCGCCTGCGAACGCGGCACCATCGGCAACAGCGGCGGCTACTAACGCCCCGCTGACCCCGTCCCACTCGCCGGTGGGAGACTGATTCACCAGAGACCGGTCTCCCACCGGCCACGGGGAAAACGGAGAAAAGTGATGATCACCCCCTGGCGCTCCGCCGCCGCCTACGCAGCCCGAGTCACCCTCGGCTCCTGGTCCATCGCCCTGATCGTCGCCGCGGCCTACTCGCTTTCCACTGAGCTCTGGCAGGGCTGGGGGAACCTGTCCCTGTTCGTCCCCACCGACACCGTGATCCTTGCCGCCCAGCTCGCCGCCCTGACCCTCGCCCGCAAGCTGCGCACATCGCTGCCCCGCTGGAAGGTCACCGCCTTCGACGGCCCCCTCTACACCGCCGTCCTCCTGACCGGCGTGATCATCTCCTCCCTCGTCGCCAGCGACGGACCCGCAACAGCGGTCGACGCCGGCTTCTACTACCTCGTCATCGGCATGTTCACCCTCCAACTCCCCGCGGCCTACCTCATCTCCTGGCTGGCCTCCAGGCGGCTCACCGTCGCCGTCCCTGCCCCCAAGCAGCCACGCGACCTGTTTTCCCGAGCCGGAGGCTGAAACCCCGCACGCGAACAACGCAGGGCCCGCCACGCATGTGTGTGGCGAGCCCTGCGACGCTCTCACTCTCTAAAGCCCTGGTGGTGCGGGTTGTCGGGAACGGCCAAAGTTCCTGGTCATCCCTGGCTCGGGAGGACGTGGAGGCTGTCGATCGTGTGGGTGATGAGGTCGATCCACAGCCATCGGGTGGGCGCAGCCTAGCCAGCTGCGGCGTCCGGCGTTCACGATCTGGGCTGCGTGTTGTCGTTCACGGGCAGGTTGCGCAGGCCGGTGGGCGCGGGCGCTTCGGATGCAGAGCTCGGCGCGTACCCGCTGAGCGTGACGCGGTTCGAGGGCGGCGATCGGGCGCCGGTGGTGTTGACAGCTCTTGACGGTGAGGCCTGTGGCCAGGGCGGCGGGGGTAGCGGAGGAGGCGCGTGGGTCGGCTGTGCACAGAGCCCCCCATGGGAATCTGGTGTTTGCTACTGCGCAGAATGAGCCTATGAATCCTCCGAGTTGGCCGAAACTTCCTGCGAGGGCAATGACCTTGAGGGGTCCCGCGTTCTAGCGTGCCCCTGTCAGTTCTGGGGGCTAGGTTGGGTCGTGATCACCGCCGCACCCAGGGCACGGGGCTCTGCTGGGAACAGCGGGATCAGGAGGGACCAGCATGTCGAAACGGTCCGATGCAGCAAATTCGGCTTGTGCCTACCGGCGAGCCGGAATCACACCGGCGAGTGGGATCGGAAGGCTCAAGGAGCTGACGGGCCGGGAGAAGGAAGTTCTTCTCCTGCTGGGCACGGGGTTGGGTAACCGGCAGCTGGCACGGGAGTTGGGTATCGCGGAACGGACAGTGAAGGCTCACGTAGCACGAATAGTGGAGAAACTGGGGCAAGAGACACGACTGCAGGCCGCAGTGTTGTCCGTGCTCTCCCATAACGCGCTGTGTGCCGATCCGCACTGCCCATGCCAGCACCACGCGCTCACTCCTGGCATCCGGAATCCGTCTGCCGCCTGAGTGCCGGCCGCGTCCGACTCCCCGACCCGGGGTCGGACGCGGCCTCTTCGGCAGGGGCGACCCACGGTGGCCACCCGTGCCCGATGGACCGCACTCCTGGGCATCACGGCGAGGTCGGATCACCTTTGAGCGCACCGCTCAACCTGCCAGACAGGCGCCGAGCAGCGCGATAGTTGAATGTTACATATGCAATGTGCGCGCCACCCAGGTTGCGAGGCTGCCGTCCTGGACGGGACTCTTCACCGCTGTATGAATGAGCTTCTTCGATGTGGCCACCGATCGGGTGACGGTCCGTGAAGCGAAACGAGCGAGGCCCCCCGGGCTGTTGATCGAGATGTCTGACGTCTCAATTACGTTGATTCAGCGTCTTACGGACTCCCCAACCGGAACGGACCACTTCCCCCGTTCCGGTTGGGGAGTTCTCGTGTATCAGGCGGCTGTTCGCCCCGATGGCGCTAACGTCGTGCGCGGCTCCGGTGTCTTCGGTGACACCGCTCGGCCGGCCCGGGCCTGCTCCTACGTACGTGTTCCGCACCCAGAACCGACGACGCAAGGGGAATCGAGTCCATGACCGTCACAGCAGCACGCCGCACCATGTCACCGCGTCGCTCCGCCGCCCGCACGGCGGCCGTGGCGGCCCTGTCCGCCGCCGCGCTCCTCGGCGGCGGTCTCACGGCCCAGGCCGCCGCACCCGCCCGCACGACGGGCGCGGCCGTGGAGCTCGCGCCGGCCGGTGTGCTCGCCACCCAGTGCTACTACAGGGTCAACGCCAGCGGCGGTCTGCTGGTCCGCAGCGGTCCCGGCACCAGCTACTCGGTCGTCGGGTCCTATCCCAACGGCGCCACGATCCTCGCGTCGGCGTCCACCACCAACGGCTTCCGCAAGGTGGGCACCAACCGCTGGGTCTCCGCGGCGTACCTCGTCCGCATCACCAGCTATCCCTGCGAGTGACAGGGACCCGCGCCGAGGACACCGTTCCCCAGCCCTTCAACAGGCCGCCGGCCGCCGGAAATCCCTCCGGCGGCCGGCGGCCTGTCCGCTGCCTCCGACCGGTCTCCGAATTCATCACTGAGCTTCTTCAGCGTTGCAGCTCCAGTGTGAGGACGGCCTTGGCGATTGACGTCATGCGGTTGGGACTGCATCGGGACCTGCGGAAGATCCGCCAGGACTTCAGGCGGGCGACGCCGCGTTCGACGGGTGCCCGTGTGGCGGCCAGGGCACGGTTGCGGGTCTTCTCAGTGGGGGTCAGTTCCTGCAGGGGCCTGCGTTTGATGCCCGTGGTCAGCCACGGACCGGCGCCCTGGTAGGCGAGATCGGCCACGATGGGAGCGCCCTGGCGCTCGCAGATGCGGATGATCCGGTGGGTGCGGGCGGCGGTCAGGTCGTGAGTGCGGCCCGGCAGGGCGGGCGAGAGCCACAGCAGTCGGCCGCCGGGATCGGTGACGACCTGCACGTTCACGCCGTGGCGCCGGTGCTTGTGGGAGTAGTCGGCCCGGCCGTCGCCGACCCGGTCGCACTCGGCGAGGGTTCCCTCGCGCAGGACGAAGTCGGGATCATGCTCGCGCGGCGTCCTCAGCAGACCCGGCGCACGCGCGGCGAGCAGGTCGACGACCGCGCTGATGTAGGCATGGGCGGTGGACTCGCTGATCCCGAACCCGGCGGCGATCTTCGCCAAAGTGGTGTGCTCGCGCAGGTACACCAGTGCCACCATCGCGCGCTGGGACGGACGGAGCTTGCAGCGCCGGTCGCCCTCACGGGTGACGATCAGCATGGTGACCCACTCCACGAGTGCGTGCGGCAGGTCGATTGCGGCAGGATGTACGACCAACGAGGCCCCCGAGCAACGTAATTGAGACGTCAGACATCTCGATCAACAGCCCGGGGGCCTCGCTCGTTTCGCTTCACGGACCGTCACCCGATCGGTGGCCACATCGAAGAAGCTCAATGTAAGACTCCTCCCGCAAAGATCCCGATGGCGAGACGAACCTACGCGCGAGCTACCCAGATCCGCAGCGTTCGCAAGGACGCTGCCCTTTGGGGGGTAGCCGCCACACCCGAAGGACACCGCGTGAAAGCCCCGCCCCCCACATTGCTCGGGCTGGCACCGGCACGGGCCGCCGGTAGGGTCGGCCGGTGTGCAAGCGACAAGCCGGGGACGCAGCTTGTGATGACGAAGGCCAGCGGCAAGCACATCGGGCGTCAGGAGTTCTGTATCCGGGGCAAGTAGTTTCCGCAATGGGGAGGAGGGGGTCAGTCGAGGATGCTCCGGTCGCCCGGAGACTTCATGGCGAGGGTGAGGTGCCCGGAGGCCCACCAGGACAGGAGGTAGGCCGCAGGGAGGTGGAGGGTGAGCATGGCAAAGATCAGGTAGACGAAGCCACCGTCGACGGCATAGGCGAGTCCTTCGGATGCGGAGGCAGCGACGGCGACGACCAGCATGACTGCGGTGTATAGGGGGGCGTCGAAGACGGTGATTTTCCAGCGGGGCATGGCCGGGAGCAACTTGCGTGCCGTGGTCAGGGCCGCGAGTTCGGCGGCGATTAGTCCGGCGTCGTCCCAAGTGATCAGGCGAGCTGCTTGGAAATCTTCCCCGAACGCTGTGGTCAGGTGGTAGGCGACGTTGACCACTAGCCCGGTGAGCCAGGCGCCAAGGGTGACGATCGCGGCATAGGCGGCGGCGCTGCGGATGGGTGTGAACATGGACGAGTCCCCCTGTGCGACACAGGCCGGCGGGATGCCGGTCAATTACGCGACCAGCATCCCATCAACCTTTTGAACGCGTTCAACCGGGGTGGGTCAGTAGCCGCCGCTGTTGCCAGTGGTGCCGCGTTCGCACGCCGGCTGGGACAGGCACAGCAGGCTGCTCATCTTGGAGCGGTGAACGACCTTGGTGGAGAGCTTCTTGCCGGTGTAGCCGTACAGGTACAGCTCATGGTCGAGGGCCTGGCGATACCTTCCGGAGGCATAGAAGTCGCCGTTGCGGGCCAGACGCATATCGAAGGTGACGCCGATGCCGGCCCGGTGCAGTCCGGAGCTGGGGCAGAACGGATCGGTGACGTCGAGCGTTCCGCGCACGGTGCGGGTCTTGCCGTCGTGCCGGGTCATCGCGCGGAGGTCGATCTTCTTAGTGGGCGGTTCGTAAGACGATGTCCGTTTCTGGCTGAGGTGGGAGCAAGGCCGCTGGTGGAGGTTCTGTCGGCTATTGCTTCCTGGCGAAGTTGCCGGTGTCGGCCTCGGTGAGGATCCCGAGTTTGACCAGTCGTTTCAGCTTGGCGCGGGTGCCTTCGACGTTCTTCGGCAGCAGTTCGTGGCCAAGGGCTTCGCAGACGTCCTTGGCCCGTAGCGGCCCGGCTGCGTGGTTGAAGGCGTCGAGGATGCGGGGGTAGTCCGGGTGCTCGGGCAGATCCGGCGGGCCGGCCGGGAGCCGGTCGGCGAGGCCGATGACGGTCTTGCGGGTGATCGCGAGGTGCTCCAGGTGCGTCTCGGCCTCCCGCAACCGGGTCTGCAGGTCGTCCATCTGTGCGCGGAGGTCGTCGGCCAGGGCCTGGGCGGCGTCTTCCTGGAGGTCCAGGGCGTCGAGCAGGGGCCGGATGTTCACGCTGCCGCCGCCTGCGCCGTGCGCCAGGTGGGGGTGTTCGCGCCGGTGAGGCGTCGGGTCATGACGTGGGTCATCGCCCAGTAGACGCGGGAGGCGGAGGAGGAGGGGCGGTGCTCGTAGTCGCGGACCAGGCGCCGGTGCAGTATCAGGATCCCGTAGGTCTGCTCGACTCTCCACCGCTTCGGCTGCGGCACGAACCCCTTGTCCTGTGGGTTGCGTCGGACGATCTCGACGTCGATTCCCAGGCCGGCGCCGTGCATGACGACCTGGTTCTTGAAGCCCTGGTCGACCAGGGCTTTGCGGACGGTTTTGCCGGCGTGCTCGGCGACCTGGTCCAGCAGGACGATGCCCGCGGCGTTGTCGTGGGTGTTCGCGGCGAGGACGACGACCGCGATGACCAGGCCGAGGACGTCCACGGCCAGTCCGCGTTTGCGTCCGGGCACCCGCTTGGCCGGATCATGGCCGGTCGTGGCGGCGGGGACCCCGGCGGCCGCATGGACACTCTGGGTGTCCAGGACCACCAGGGACGGGTCCTCTAATCGGCGGGCTCGTTCACGGACCTGGCAGCGCAGGAGTTCATGGATGACCTGGTCGGTTCCGTCGTCCCGCCAGGCGGCGAAGTAGTAGTAGGTCGCGCTCTTGGGCGGCAGGTCGTGCGGGAGGTAGGCCCACTGGCAGCCGGTCCGCCCCTGGTAGAGGATCGCGTTCACGATCTCCCGCATGTCGTAGGCGCCCTGGTGGCCGCTGACCGAGCGGTGCCGGTCCTTCCACGCGGTGATCACCGGCTCGATCAACGACCACTGCTCGTCCGATAAGTCACTCGGATACCGCTTGCGTTCACTCACCCGATCACATCACCAGATCAACAACCGCGGACCGGCAGATTCCGCCCTGCCACCACACCATTAGGCGACAGCAGATCCACTTAAAGACTCACGAACCGCTCACTTAGGTAGTGCTGGCCTTGCGCTTGGCGACGAACTTGCCGGACTTGGCCTTGTAGACCTTGGTCCATCCGGTCGTCGGGAAGTACTCGTACTTGGACTTGTTCCAATTGATGATGCCGCGGACGTCAACCCGTTGGGAGGGCCCGGTGATCTTGGTGGAGTATCCGCGATTGTCGCCCCTGTACTTGTAGCCGGATGCGCTGCCCAGCGCCTTCGGGATGGTGGCCCACTTCTGGCGGATGAAGGAGCGCCAGACCACGACGGTCTTGGAGTACTTCTTCGCCTTACGCGCCCTCTCCACACCACAACCAGGCAGGGACAGCACCGCGTTAGGACGGAAACGAAACTGGGTATAGCCGCCGCCTTCGTCCGTTCGCCTCCGTCCTCGCTGGCAAAAATGCCGGTCCTGCCGTGACCATAGATGTGTACGACGTGCTTGACCTTCCTGACGCCGTGGCCGTGGTGGCCTGCGTCTTACCCGCGGTCTTCCACCTGCCCTGCCACCCAAAGGCTTCATCGGGACGGTCCCAGGGGACTGCTGCCGTCACGTATGGATCGGTCAGGCATAGGCAGCCCTTGCGTTGGCGCGGTTACATCATGCGAAGTCTCGGCGAAGTTGCCCACTTCTCATGTGCAACGCTCAACTAATCCGCTATGGAGATGCTGCGAGGACGCCTCGGCGACATGCGCGCACCTGCGGACGTCACTCGCTGGGACAGCTGAGGAGCGAGATGCATGCGCCAGGCACTGTCCACACAAGGCACCTACCGGAAGGTCGCGCCCGACCTTAAGTCGGAAGGCATGGCGCGACCCCGCAGTTATGCAGCAAACGCATTCCGGATGCCAGGCGGCAGCGCGAAGTGCCGACACGGGCAGCAAGAGTCGACGCAGAGCGTGCCGTGGGCGAGCACGGACAAGACTGCAACCTGCAGCCGAGTGTGCTGCCCGAGTTTATCCACTATACGGGCGATATGCGCCTTCACTGTCCGCTCTGCTATGCCAAGCTCACGCGCCAGCTGCCGATTGCCCAACCCCGTCCCTAGCAGGAGAAGGACTTCCTTCTCCCGGCCCGTCAGTTCCTTGAGCCTCCCGATCCCACTCACCGGAGCAATTCCGGTTCGCCGGTAGGCGCAAGCCACATCTGCCGCATCGGACCGTTTGGACATGCTGGTCCTCCCTGATGCCGCTGTTCCCAGCAGAGCCCCGCGCCCTGGGTGCGGCGGCGATCACGACCCAACCTATCCCCCACCACTGACAGGGGCACGCCAGTATCGCCAGGTCCCTGAAGGGCAGTGCCCCTAAAGACAATTTCGGCCAACTCAGCAAATCCATAGTGTCGTTCTGCGCAGTAGCGAACACCCCAACCACCAGGAGACACCATGCACAGCCGCATACCCACGCGCCGCCTCGCAGCCTCCGCCGTCGCTGGCACCGCCGCCCTCGCAGTCCTCGCACCGACCGCATCCGCCATGGAAGCCAACGCCCCTCACCACACCCAGACGGTCGCTCAGGTCCAGGCCAAGCCGACCGCCCAGCTCACCGTCAAGAGCTACACCACCTACCTCAAGCAGCAGAAGACACCCGAAGCCAAGAAGACCCTCAACGCGTTTGCCAAGCTCCCGGCCGGCAAGCAGGCCAAGTTCGTCAAGTACCTCCAGAACCGGGACATCTACAAGGCCCTTATCGACCAAGCCAAGGGCAACCTCAACCGCAAGCTCAAGGTCGTCGACCCCTACAACCGTGACGTCAAGTTCGTCACGGAGGTCACCGCCAAGACCCTCAAGGGCAAGAGCACCAAACAGATCTCGTTCACCGTGACCGAGACCATCTTCGGTATCCCGGTCACCAGCGAGACGCTCAACCTGCGCTATCAGGTCTTCAAGGGCAAGGTCACCGGCACCCCGAGCGCCAACAGCGAGATCAAGAACGTCAACGCCGCCATCACCCTCCGCAAGGGCAAGGTCGCCCGCACCGGCCACACCGGTTTGGCCACAGCCTCCACGGTCTGGAAAGCCGTCCCCCGAGTGAAGTCCTTCGGCAAGGGCGTGGACAAGGTCCAGGAGATCACCGCCAACACCCGCAACTGGAAGGCCAAGCTCGCCAACCGCTGATCCGCCACCTGCCGCATGGATGGCGAACGGTCACCTGCAGAGGGGAGCGCCCGGTGCGAGAGCTTGGTCAACAACGACATCCCTAAGGCGCTCTCAGGCGCCCAATCTCCTGGCCATATGACGGTCTTGCCGGGTCTTCTCTTGCGCAGGCCCGTTGTCGGCCTTTCCTCGCTTGCGGAAGCACCGATGCTCCGACATCAGACGCAAGGGCAGGACCACTTGCCGGAGGCATCGCTCCAGCTCTCGCGATCGTTTGGCGAGCCACTGATTTATGAACTGTCGCGGGCAAGGCGCCCCCGCGCCTAGGTTCGAACAGCAATAGAGCGGGCTTGTTGCCGACGCAAAAAGTGAAGGTCACAGGTCATCAGCGTTCAGGCACTTCGTGTACTTCTTGATCGGCTCAACCAGTTTGGACAGGTCGACCAGGACGGTGTCGATGGCGGTGACCTCGTCAGAGACCACGGCCTCCACAGCCGGCGTGCGGCCGTACGTGATGATCACTTTCTTGCCATTTTCGGAACGGCCCTCGCGGAAGACCCAGTCCACGCCATTGACGGTGGCGCACGGATCGAGGGTCGGGGCAGGCGGCGTGAGTCCGCATCGCAGCACGACCGCGTTGTCGCCCCACACCGCGACTCCAGGGCGTCCGGAAAAGCTCAGCTTCTGCCCGGCAAGACGATCGGGGTAGCGGGTAGCGGCCTGCTCGCATTCAGGCCGCTCTGCTCGCGGGGCTGACGCGATGCCGTACCCAGGCTCACTCATATGACGCGCCACCAGCGAACCAACCAATAGGGCACCGATCGCCGCCGCGACAACGGCGATCCGCGTCCGGGACATACGCACCACAGAAGGGAACCTCTCGTGAAGAAGACAGCCCGTACGCTCGTTCTGGCCGCATCGGCCACCGCGATCCTCGGTAGCGGAGTAACTCCGGCCGTGGCCGCGGAGACGGGGACTACCGGAAGCTACACCAACGTCCGCTTGGCCAAGGTGTGGGGGACCCCTCCTGGCAAGGACGTGTGCATCTCCAACGATGGCAAGAAGAGCAGTGGCGCCGTTCTGATAATTCGGCGGTGCGGTAGCGGCTCGGAGCAGCGTTGGACGCTGAAGAGCGACAGCAGGGGTTTCTACACGATCAAAAACAAGAAGTCCGCCAAGTGCATGGGCGTGACTTCAAAGGCGTCGGGCACACAGGTCAAGCAATACGGCTGCAGCTCTTCCTCTACGAAGCAGCGCTGGGCACTACAGGGCAGCAAGATCATTAATAAGTGGTCGGGAAAGGCCCTCACCGCCGAGACCAGCAGCAGCGGCAGGAAGCTGACCATCACCAAGTACAACGACAGCAACAGCAAGCGCGTAAAGCAGGAGTGGGGACTGAAGTAGGCCCGAAGGCGTCATAGCTCCCGGCGTGCTCGATTGCGAGGCCGCCCCTGGCAAGCCCGCGGTACGTTCCGCCTGGCCCGGCCCCGCATCGCGGAGCCGGGCCAGGCGTTCGACGTCGCAACGCGGTGGTGTCATGCGACTGCCGAGCTGTACGCGCGCAGCAACGGTTGGACCGGGCCGGAACACGGAGCGCGTAGGAGTACCGAGCACGTAGTCCAGTATCCGGGGACCGTCGATCTCTTCTCGCAACCCGACTAGTAGTTCAGCTCGATGTAGTCGATGTCGGTGAACTCCACGGACAGGCCTTCCGCGCGGCGGCCGCGGTCACGGAAGTAAATCTCCTGCAGTCCCTCGGCGGCGATCTGCCGCAGCGACTGCTCCCCGGCGCCGGCGGCCTGGGCTTGGAAGAGCCGGCTTGCGTACTCGGGCGGCAGGGCCTGGGTGACGAGCCGGATCCGGGCGTCGTCCGTCGTACCGGGCGCCGCGGTGAACCCGAATCTCGCCCGGGTCTCGATCACAATGCCGGTCGACGTCGCGGCGTGCTTCTTCGCCCGCTCCCGTACGCGCGGCTGCCAGTCCTTGCGCACCTCTGCGACGAGGCGGGCGGCCAGATCGGGGCGGGGCTTCTTGATCTGGCCGGTGAGGTAGCGCTCCACGGTGCGCTGGGAGATGCCCAGGCGCTGCGCGACCGCGCGGGTGGAGCCCTTCTCGCGCTTGACGAGGAACCGGACCTGGGCACCGGCGGACTTCGGGATCGGGCGAGTGAAGACGTTGGCCGCAGCCTTGTCCAGGCTGTCACCGATGATGCCCATCCGAGCGCTCCTTTCTACAGGCACATCGTGATCACCCTCGCGGGTTCACGGCAGGGGCGATCAGTGGGCTGTCAGCCCTGGGGCTGGCGTGGCGGCGACTGGCACAGCGCGGTGCCGGCCGAGGGCGAGGGGCGCTGGCTCCTAGGGCAGCGCTATGGCTGCGGCAGTGCCTCGCTGGGACCGGGGGGTCTTGTCTCCGACCTTTTTCGGCGCGATGGTGCGGGGGTCCACCGCTTCGCCTGGCGCTCCCACGCTGTAGGAGCCCTCGGGTTCGGTGTCGCGGTCGTGCGGGAGGAGGAAGAACACGCGGCGTTTTTGGAGGCCGCTGTCGGGGTCGGCCTCTGCGCTGTCGTCGAGTTCGGTGTAGCCGACCAGTCGCCCGTCACGGGCGTAGCGGGGTTTGCCGCGGCGTCGGGGGGTCTTGTCGAGGGCCTGGCGTACGTAGTCGAGGTTGTCGGGGCTCTCGAGCCATACCACTGCGTTCTCGTGGGCGAGATCGCTCTCGTTCAGTAGCGAGCTCATGGCCGCAGCCCCTCCTCATGACGTCCGACCGTGTGGTGGTCGTGGTTGCTGTGTGCGCTCCTTGGCTTCTGGTTTGGGAAGCCTGCCAGCCGGTGGTGCGCGAGCGGTGTGAGGTCGCCTGCGGGGTTCCGGCCTGGGGTGGGGGTGGGAACGCGGTGTTTATCGTACGGCTGTCCTGCCGGGCGTCCCAATGGGTCTGCGGTCGTCATCGGCTGTCAGCCCCGTTCTCGGGCGGGACGTCGTCGGTGTCGGTGAGCAGTCCGAGGCCGGGGTAGTACTTTCTGCCGCTGGATTTCATCATGTCCGCGGGTGAGGCGAGGCCGAGCTCTTGGCGGATGCGACTGGCGAAGGAGCGGGAGGTGGCGGGGCGGATGCCTTCGCCGGCGTTGCACCAGGTGCAGTAGGTGGCGTAGAGGAGTCCCTGTTCTACGCGGACCTCAGCGGCGTTCTCGGGCCTGTGGGTGCAGCACTCCTTGATGAAGCGGCCGATGTGGTCCTCGGTCGATTCGTAAGCCTCTGTGGCCAGGCGCACCGAGGCGGGGCCGGTGAGGGGGTCGCGGGTGCGGAGGTAGCTCTGGGCGCCCTCTATGAGCCAGTGGAGGATACCGGAGCCTTCGTCGCGGACGAGTTCGAAGGCGAGGTTGTCGATCTTGCGGTGGTTGGGGACGACGCGCTCGAAGGGGATGAGGCGGATACGGCGCCAGAAGGCGTGGCCCCCGGTGCCGACTTCCGGGCGGTGGTTTCCCAGCAGCCAGAGCTTGTGGGTGGGGGCGAAGGAGAAGTAGTCCTGGCGCATGCGGCGGGCCTTGATGCGGTCGCCGCCGGTCAAGAGCTTGACCCGGGATTCGTCGAACTTGTCGTTGGGCTTGAGCTCGCTGCACACCATGATGCGGCGCCCGTGCAGCTCGGTGAGCTCGGTGGAGTGCTCGGCGAACTTGCCTTTCTCCATCAGGAACCCGGGCGGGGCGGCATCCGCGTAGTCGCCCAAGACCTGGATCATCACGTCGAGCAGTACGGACTTGCCGTTGGCGCCGGCTCCGAAGAGGAACGGCAGGACCTGGGCGCCGACGTCGCCGGTGATGGAGTAGCCGAGCAGCAGGTGCAGGAAGCGGATGGTCTCCTGTCCCTTGGCGTCGTCGCCGAAGGTGTCGTGCAGGAAGCGCTGCCAGCGCGGGGTCGGCATGTTCTCGGGGCCGACGCTCGTGGCGCGCGAGTGCATGTCGCGGCAGGGGTCCGGTTTGCGCAGCTCGCCAGTGTGTAGGTCGACGACCCCGGCGGGGGTGCACAGGGCGTAGGGATCGCCATCGAGGACGTCGGGGTCGAGGGTGAGGGCTGGGGAGGCTTTGGCCTGAGTGAGGAGGGCCTTCATGCCCGGGGTCGACATGGTGCGGCGCCGGTGCAGGTGCACTTCTCGGTCGGAGAAGACGCCGCGGGGGTCGGTGACCGGCATCTGCTCGGCCATGTCACCCGCCGCCCACAGAGCGGCCTTCTCTCCGCCGGTGCGCTTCCAGCGGTATTGGTCCCACGAGTACCAGCCGAGCCCTTCAACGTGACGGAACTGGTCGCTGTAGAGCTGAGCGAACAGCTTCGCGTTGCCGCGGTCCGTCAGTATCGCCGGCAGCAGCCCAGCCTCGGAGTGCGCTGGTGTTGCGTGCACACGGGTGGAAACGGCTGCGGCCTGCTGAGAGGGCAGGCTCGCGGTTACCACGCCGTCGCTCTGCCGGGCTTGTTCCTGGAGTGTGAACTCGAGCATCTGCTGAGCGGCGGCAATGGCGTCGAACCTCGGGCTCTCAGCGCTGCTCATGGGTGTCCTTGGAGATGGAGCGGGCGGGTGGCGCCTGCGGCGAGGGCGGAATCGATGATCGTGCGGTTGCGCTGGATCTGATGCGGGCGGGCCGACTGCGCTGCTTCCTCCAACAGTTCACTCGCTTCGGCCTCAGTCAGGTGGCCTGCGGCGGTGAGGCCTCCAGCTGTGTAGGCAGCTCGGTTGAGCTTCTCCGTAAAGCTGGCGCCGTGCGGGACGACTGCGCATGCAGTGACTTCCGTGAGCAGGGGGTCGAGCAGCCGGTGGGCTTTTGTGGGGCTGCGGCGTGCGGCCTTGCGCGGGATGGGGAGGGCAGTGGGGCGCGGCCGGGTATCGGTCAGGATGTGGCCGGTGCGCCCTAGTTCCTGTGCGAGCCAGGCCGGGAGGGGGCCGGGGAGTCGGGCCGGGCCCACGGGGGTGTACGTGCCGGCCGGGGTGCGGTTCATGGGCGCGACGATGTAGCCGTTATCCGCTCGGATATCCACCTGCCAGGCGAGCGCGACCTTCGGGCTTGACCCTGCCGACGAGCGGTAGCGGACGCCGTCATGCGGAATCGCGTACCAGATGTGCAGGCCGCCGGAAGGCGTCCGTACTCGCAGTGTCTGCTCGTTCTCGGCGGGGTTCGGTTGCTGTCGGAAGGCGGCCAGCAACGCGAGGGTGTCAAAGCCAGAAGTGAGACCGGTGAGGTCGACCTGCTCGGGGATGGGGATGCCTGGCAGGAGACGGTTGCGGTCCGGGACTTCAGCGCAGTGCGCATCGACATCGATGACAACCAGCCGGGCAGGGCCACAGGCGACGCCCACCCCCATGCCCGGGGCTTCTTGCCACCAGGCGTCGATACGGACCGGGTCGGTTGTGGCCGCGTGAAAGCCGTGGCACCAGCGGCCGGCAGCCCTGCACGAGCATTCCTGGACCGGGTGCCAGCTCTCGGAACATCCCGGGCAGTTCGCAGCCGGGGTCTTCCGGCCAGGAGCGAGCGGGTGGACCGGCCACCCGTTCTCGACGCACCAGCGGGCAACGGCGTGCGGCCTCACAGTCCCTGACGGGGCTGTGGAACTGCTTCTACCGTGGCGCTGCACGCGAGAATCCTAGTCGAGGGTCTGTGGCTATGCGTTCGGTCCAGGAGGAAAATCCCAGTTCAGCGGCCTTTCAGTGCCCCTACCAGAGACTGTAGGGACTGAGTTTCCGCATGAGGTTCAGATGCTAGCGCAAGCCGTCGCCCGGGCTGTTCTTGTATCAGATCTTCAGTCCCTTGAGTCCCTACGAGTGCGAGGTTTGGCGCATTTTGCACCTGATGGGCAGTCCGAGGAGGACGGATAACGGCCTTCACCCCCGAGCCCTCTGACTAGAGGCAACTTGACCGAACAGCTGAGTCAGGGGTTGAACCTCAAGGGCTGGCAGTTTCAGTCCCTTGTGTTCAGTCCCCCATGAAAATGCAGGTCAGAGCAGGGACACACTCAGGACCAGGGACTGAAGGGACTGAAAATCTCAGTTATGAACTGCCCAGCGTTCCTACTGCCTTACCTTGCGCGCACATACACACGCACACACAATTGGATGCAATCCTCAGGTTGGGTCCCTTCAGTCCCTTGGCGCTCGAGAGCAGGGCTCTGACCTGGCGCTTTACGGAGGGACTAAATCGGAGGGACTGAAGCTGGGACGAGCACGGTCCCTAAGGTGGCTCACCGGTGCCCCCGCTGCCGGCATGCCCTAACTCAGTTTTTCCTCGCGAGGGGACGTGGCCCGCCCCTCGGGATCCTGCAAGGCGTCAAAATGCCGGAGAGGGCCGCACATCGTCAGGAAGGATCACGTGAGCAGGGCGGGCGAGGCTGGACGTCAGTACTGGTGGCGGCGGGTGAGTTTGCCTGCGAGGAGCTCCGCTCTTGCGCAAAACGGGTGTCGCGGTTCGAATCTGCCGGGTGCCGCTGCTGTTCTTCGTGCAGCCAGCGGCGGGTCTGTCGAGCTGCTGGAGCTGGACGCGCTCCATGTACGGGCCGACCGACCGCCCTGTACAAGCGGCTGCCGTACTCCGTCAAACCGATGGAGGCCTGGCAGCGTCCCGAGGGCTACTGGCTCGCCACCTCACGCGCATCCCCGGACTCGCCGGGCTGATCGGAGCCGGAGCAGCAGGAGGTCGCCATGTTGCGGGAAGGGGAAGGCGACCTCACGAGTGTGATCCTCATGCACGCCTTCTGGAGCGAGGTCCCCGGGCCGGAACGGCTCGATGTCCCGCTCCCAGCTCAAGCACGCCCTCGAACGTGAGGACGGCGAGGGCCAGGAGGCGGCGTAGTCGTGGCGGACACGCCACCCAAGGAGTCGCCGCCCATCACCGTGGTCCTGCCCGACGGGCAGGAGGTCACCGGCCGCCTCCAGGACGCCCCTGACCACGTGAAGCCCGTGCCCGGCGTCTCGTACGACGATGTCCCCACGACCTGACTGCCGCCGCCGTCGACGGAGCAGCAGATCCTTGGGGAGCGCCGGCCGTCGGGCTGGGTCCTGCAGAAGCTGGACGGCGGCCGCGGTCCCGGCCGTGAGGTCATCCACGCAGTCGACTGCGAGGAAGCACCTGCCGGGGCGCCGAAGCTGACTCTGAACCAGGCGCTGGACCTCGCGGAGGATTCTGGGACCCCGGCTGTGCTTCCTGTGTAGCGCGGCAGAAGAACTTGATTCCGTACGCAGGGGTTTCGAACATGGCTTCGGCTGCTCGGAAAACGACAGCAGGGGAACGCAGTGATCGCCACACTTGCAGGATGAGCTTGTTCCGCGCCGACTCCTACAGCCCCGACGACATGGTGATGCACCCTCGCCATCAGGCGATGCAGCCGGTCCTGGTCCAGCTCATCCAACAGCTCCGCGACTGCGAGACGGTGGAGGCCGGGGTCGATTTTCAACGCGCCCTGCTCACGTGCCTGCTGGAGGTGGAGAAGGACCGCTGGGAGTTCAAGCGTGCCGTCACCCGGATGCGCAACGGCAAGCAGCCGCACCTGCAGGCCCCGGAGCTCCAATCAGGCCGCGACCCCGCCGACATTGCGACCTGGCGTTTCGAGCACGACGTGTGCGAGCGGCTGGCCCGCCAGTTGCGCTCGGTCGGTGACGCGCTGGCCTGGCGCGTCTTCGACTTTCACCGCCCGTTCATCCTCGCTCTGTGCCGCAACCAGTCGCCCGGCCCGATGTACGGCAAAGCGGGGCTGGCAGCAGAACTCGAACACCTCGAGAGGGCCTGTAAGGAGGACGATGCTTTCGCGCTTTTGCACGACCTGACCAACTGCCTGCGCATCGGCGACATGACGGTATGGGACGGTGTGCACCCGCCCCGCACGGAAGAGATCAAGACCAACCCGAAGAACAGCAAGAGCGCGCAGCTACGGCGGATCAACCAGGCCCGCGGAGCGGTGCTGGACGGCGGGCCGCTGCCAGGGACCAACGCCTCAGAGCTTCTCTACGACCTGAACCTGCCACTGCGCACGCACCTGGACGTGCTGCGCGATGCCCTGGAGCGGGCCGCGACCGAGGGCATTTACGCCACCGCGGTGCCAGGCAGCCGGGCCCTGTTCGTCGTCGACCAGTACGGCTGCTCCCAGCAAGGACTCTCCGCCGCGCAGTTCAACGAGCGCCTTCAGCGGACAGTCGGCACCGCCCTGCAACGGGCAGGGATTGCGGCCGGCCGCGAGGACTACAACATCAACGCCACCAGCCTCGACAGCACGGCACGCGACCCGCTGCGGGTGCCCTGGGCCAACTACCCGCTGCATCCGGTGGCCTGTGCCCGCTTGATCGGCGACTACGCCGTGGCGACTGTAGAGACCTCCGGTCCCGTACTGACCCGCCTGCTACAGGCCGCCGGCCTGGACGCGCGCTGGGTCCGCCCGCCGGGCAATGCGGACCTCCAGCAGGGCGAGGTCATCATGGAGATCCACCAGCAGGAACAGCTGCGGTCCGTGGCCCTTCCGGGCGGTCTGACGATGACGCGGGGATGGACGCTGCAGATGCGCCGGTCCGAGCTGGACCGCTATCTGATTGAGCTACTGCAACCAGGCTCGTGGGTCGCGGGTATCAAGGGTGTCCTCGCCGCACGGCAGGCCGGGCGGCCGTGGCCTCACTACCGCAACGAGCACGAGATTTGGGTCTAGGCGGCGCGCTCCACAGCGCACTGCTCGATCCAGCGGGCGAGGACGCTCAAGGTCGCCAGGTGCTCCAACGCCTCCTGTTCGGTCCAGGTCACCTCATCTCGTGAGCGGCAACGTTCCGCAGGCCGAGGAAGGCGCCAGCCGCGAGGTACTTGGCGCCTTCCTGGCGGGCGCGCCGAACCGCCTTGAGAGCCCCCACTTCGTCCTCAGGAAAACCGAGCCTGCGTGCCTCGGCCTGAGCTTCAAAGAGGTGGCGAACCCTTTCCCAGCCTTCGGACGGTTCAAAGCGAGCCACCATCCAGGGCTGATCACCGGAAGGTGCAGACAGTGATCCGAGCACATCCTCGCCGCATCTCACCCACCAGACTGGTCCGTCGGTGCTCTCATCTCTCTGTTGCACAACTCCTCCTACAGAGCCCGTCCGAGGTCTCTCATGATTTGCTCGAGGCTGGTGCCCACGGCCAGTACTTGACGACCGCATCGCCCTGCAGGGAGAACTTCACGAGTAACTCCTTGTCGCGGAAGGCGGTCTCCCCGAGGTCGAGTCCAAGGGCTTTGATGTGGTCCGGTACGTCCAGGCGGGCGGCGGCGTCGACGGTCTCTGAGGTCACTCGGCTCAGGTCAACCGCGATGTAGCCGTTCGCGCCGGCCCCAGCCATGTTGCCTGCTTCCCCGCAGATGTCGTACATGACCCTGGGATCACTGGTCAGCGATATCCACGGTGAGTCTGGGACGCCCATCACGTGCTGCCACGGGGCCACGTTGCCATTGGACCCGGGGCGGACGAGGCTTGCCGACGGGCCCTCACCGGGCCGCAGGGCACGGAAGGCATTTGCGGAGACTCCGGTGTGCGCGGATACGGTGATTCCGGGTGCGAAAAGGCCACGCATCCAACTGAATACCGGTCCCACAAGGCTGCTGCTGCTCCCGCCTGCGGCGCCGAACAACAGGTCCCAGGGATCGGTTGGCCGGCAGTTGGCTTGGTTGACGCCCCAGGAGAGCCCTGCGCCGATGCCGCCGTTCACTGCGGTGGAGGCGGCGACGCCTCGGCCGCCTGTCATGCTGAGCCCACGGGCGGCGGCGTTGCCGGCGCCCGGCTTCGACCCCACCTGACCGCCGGCTGTCTCACCGCCACCGGCTTACTCACCCCACCGACCCCTGGAAACCTCAGTAGCCACCGCGGTGGCCCTCGAAGGCGGCTTCCTCGCACGTGTGACGTGCGATCAAGGGCAGCGATATGGCGAAGCGGTCTGCCGCTGCGAGACGTGTTCGCAGCGGCAGACCGTGTTGCTTTCGCGCGAAGTGGCGACTTACTTGTCGGCCTTGTCCAGGCGCCAAGCAACCATCCCTGTGCTGCCTGGCATCCCTTCAGTGTCGATCCGAACCTTGGCCGCTGAGGCTGTGAGGCGCTGGCGAAGTGGGACGCCGTCGCATTCCATGGTCCGGCGGATGGGGTCCTTCAGGGCTATGGAGAGGGTGATCTTGCCCTTTCCGGCGCAGGCGACCGCCAACTTGTACGAGCGTCCTCTTGTCAGTTCCGGCTCAGTGTGGAGTCCGTCGCTAACTCGCTCAAGGCCGGCCTCGACAAGCAGCGGATCGATGTCGCTGACGTCCCGGGTGCCGAGAGCTTCCTCGACCTGCCTACCAAGTCTCTCCTCAGCGCCATCAGATGTTTCGGAAGGACGCTCCGGTTGAGGCCGTGGGCTGCTCCCCGGAGCGCTCGGGCCGGTGGGCCCGCCGGAGTCGCTCGTGCACCCGGCGACGAGGGCAACGGACAGTACGGAAACGCAACAGAGTGCGAGGCTGCGCCACAAGGGGCGCGTTCGAGGAGTCATGAACTCGTCGACCAGTATCGCCAACCGGTTTCCCTGGTAGGCAGCTTCGCGGTCCCTGAGCCGATCTTCACCTTGCCGCATCGGTCGGAGCTGGTTGCATACTTCGTCCAGTTCACCTTGTATCCCCAGGCACCGTATTGCAGGTGACCGTACTTTCCTGCGGGGATGGGGCGCGTGTATGCGTGTCCCACGGTGACCCCCACTTCCGCAACCACCTTGAGGCTGTATTCCGCCTTGACTTCAGCGAGGAGGACACTGGCGCTGGCTCCAGCGGTGCCGCTGACCTCGACCCCGATCTTGCCCGCCTTCTCGACGCTGACTCTCATACTTCCGCCCGGCCCGTCCTTGAAGCTGGTGCCGTTCCACCAGGACGGAACGTGATAGTTCTTCTTGCCGCTCACCGTGTACCACTTCCTGTACGGGTTGTCGCAGCGCGGGACCACGGATTCGCCGTCGTCGCTCACCTCGGGCAGTGCGGAAAGAGCGCGGTCGCTAGCAGCGTCGGCGGCCGACTTGGAAGGGCCCTCCACCACACTGTCAGCTGGCTTCTGCGTGGCTATTTGGTCGGCGCTGAGAGCTTCAGGTGCTACGTCAACCGAGGCCTCAGCTGCGCCGGCAGCGGTAGCGAGTGCGGCAGTGAGAACCAAGGCAGTGGCCGGAGCGAAAACGTACCGCATCGTTGAATGTCGCACGACAATTCCCCCAATGATTGACACCCATTAACTGGGCGGGTCAGTGCACAACCTACGCAACTCCCGCGACCTCATTAGCACTTATCTGATTTCCTGAGGAATACTTGAGGGTGCGCGTGGCATCCGTCATCAACGTCCGCACAGGGACCGGCGCCGATAAGCGGTCATGGACCAAGTACGTCGGGGGGCTTCACCAGGTCGAGCCGGAAAGCGAGGGTTCTGCGAGGCAGAGGGAATAAGCGGCCTGGAAGAGTCACTGCCCACGGCGGAACGGCGCGACCGAAGAACCCCGACCGGAGCGGTTCATCCGGCGCCTGCCGCCGCTACGGCGTCGCGGTGGACTGTCGGCGCCTGGCGCGTTCGACGTGCCGCAGCAGCAGATCGGCGAACTGGATGATCTCGGCCGCCTCGATCGGGTCGTCGAAGTCGACGGTTCGGTGGCTGGCAGGGTTCTTGTACGCGCCCATGGCACCGGCGAACAGCGCGGAAGCGGCCTCGTGCTCACCGCCTTCGGCTCCGGCGTCGGTGGTCGGCAGAGGGGTGTTCCGTAGCGAATACACCTGAGGCCATCGCCAGTCGGTTGCTCCTAGGCGCCTTCGGCTACACCGCCGCGCTGGTCCGTGCCCAACCGCTGATCCGCTCCCTGAAGGGTCAGCGACATTTCCGAGAAGTGATCCAGACCCGCAGGCCTCATGCGGTCCGGCCTTTCACTGGCCCGCCCCGTGACGGTCTTGCCGGAGCTCCTCGCCGTGCTTCACCATCTGAACCAGGCAAGTACTGCGAAGCCGGGGGTGGGCATGTCGTCTGGTACGGGCGGGAGCTACTGGGCCGACAAGGCGCTGCCGAGCGTGTTCAAGCACGAGCTGCTCAAGCGCTACCTGCCGCAGTTCGGCGGGATGACGGGTTCGCGATCGCACGACAAACGCGTGGTCTATCTGGACGGATACGCGGGCGAGGGCCGCTACGAGAACGGAGAGCCTGCATCGGCGGAGCTCGCACTGCGCATCGCCGCGGACCTCCAATCCCGGGCAGGACTGACGCTGTTGTGCTTCTTCTCGGAGTCCCAACCGAAGTCGTTCGACCTCCTGCACGAGGTCGTCCAGCAGTACCGCGCGAGCGGTGTGCTGGCACACGCGCACCGCGGTGAGGTCGATGGCGTCCTCGACCAGGTCGTCGACCGGGCCGAGCAAAACCGCTGTTCCTCTTCCTGGATCCGTGCGGGCTGCTCCTGCCCCAGGACCGGCTGGTGGACGTGCTGGCCCGCAAGCTGCCGCACAAGAAATGGCCCCCGACTGAGTTGCTGATGAATTTCAGCATGATGGCCGTCTGGCGCCTGGGCGGCCACGTCCGCTCCCCACAGGGCAACGAGAAGTCGCTGCAGCGCTTCGACGATGTGTGTGGCGGGACCTGGTGGCGCGAGTACTTTGCCGACGCGGTGGCGTCCCGCGACAAGGAGGAGGCGGCGCAGGACGCGATCGAGGCGGTGGCGGCTGAGTACCGTCAGAGACTGGCCCGACATACAGGAATGCTCGTGCAAGCGGTGCCGGTGTCGCATTCACCGCGCAAACGCGCTGTCTACCAGCTGGTGTTCGCCACTCGCAGCCCCTACGGGTTGTGGGTCTTCGGCGACACCGTCGCCCGCGCCCGGAACGAGTGGTGGGAGACGCTCGAGATGCGCGAGGACGACGCCCTGTTCTCGGTGACTTCAGTTACACGCCCGGACCCGAAGGAGGTTGAGGCCAGGGCAGTGCCGCAGATCGCGACCAACCCGGAGAAGCTCCTGCTGGAGACGGGGCGGCCGGTCAAACTGGTCGACCACCCGCTGGAGATTTTCGGCTCGTTCTACGGGCAGGTCACCGAGCCGGTGGTGCGCAAGGCCGTGCAGCTCCTGCACGGGCAGGGCAAGACGCCCAGCAACGGTGTGGGAGTTCGCCGGACACGGGAGATCACCCTCTACCCCAGGAACCGCGCGGCCTAATCTGACACCGTCACCGCCAGTGCTCTGGGGCGGTCCAAGGGTCAGGCCGGGACCGTCAACGGCATCTGATCCCAGGTCCGTCCCTCGAGGGTGCGGCCGCCGGCCTTCGGCTCGGTGGTCCGGTACATCCGTACCGCACGCTCACGCAACTCCAGCGGGTATTTCCTCGGGGCAGGCATCGTCTGGGCTCCTCTCATGAAACCCATCTGACCCTCTGTCACCCAGCCCCGCATCTCGGGGGAACCTCAGGGGGCGACCAGTCGGTTTGAGCTCCGTCTTCGTGGCTGAGCTGCGCTGGTGTCAGCCGAGTCCGAGGGACCGGATGATCCAGCCGGCGTCGCGCCACTGATTGGTGTTGAGGATGCCGCGGGCGTCGATGACCTTGGGGCTGTTGGTGCGGGTGGCGAGCCGCTTGGGGTCGATGTGCGTGAACTGCGGCCACTCGGTCAGGTGCAGCAGCAGGTCCGCGGCGTCGACGGCGGTGATCGGGTCCTCGACGTAGTCGAGTTCGGGGTGGAGCTTGCGGGCATTGTCGAGGGCCTTGGGGTCGGTGACGGTGACGGTGGCGCCGAGGTCGTGGAGGGCCTGGGCGACGGCGAGGGCGGGCGAGTCGCGGATGTCGTCGGTCTCGGGCTTGAAGGCGGCGCCCCAGACGGTGATCCGCTTGCCGCGCAGGTCGGTGCCGAGTTCCTCGCGGGCGAGGTCGATGACACGCTGGCGGCGGCGGGCGTTGACGGCGCCGACTTCGCGGAGCATGCCGACGGCCTCGCCGGCGTCGAGCTCGTCGGCGCGGGTGATGAAGCCGCCGAGGTCCTTGGGCAGGCAGCCGCCGCCGAACCCGAGGCCGGGACGCATCCCGCGGCGGCCGATGCGGATGTCCTGGCCGAGGATGTCGGCGAGCTCGGCGACGTTGGCGCCGGACTTCTCGCAGACCTCGGCCATCGAGTTGATGAAGGAGATCTTGGTGGCGAGGAAGGAGTTCGCGGCGCCCTTGGCGAGCTCGGCAGTGGCCCAGTCGGCGACAAGGGTCGGCGTGCCCGACTCGATGATCTTGGCGAACGCCTGCCGGAGGATCGCTTCGGCCCAGGAGTGAGTGGTGTTGAAGCCCAGGACGAGTCGGTCGGGCCGGAGCGTGTCCTCGACGGCGAACGACTCGCGGAGGAACTCCGGATTCCAGGCGACCTCGATGAGGTCCCCGGCGGGGGCGTGTTCGCACAGGAGCTCAGCGACGCGGGGTGCGGTGCCGACGTGGACGGTGGACTTGACCGCGATGACGGCCGGGGTCGTGAGGCCGGGGGCCAGCTTGGTGACAGCGTCGAAGAGGTGGGTGAGGTCGTAGGCGTCGGTGCCGGGCTGCTGCGGGGTGCCGACGCCGATGAAGTGCAGGTCGGTGAAGTCGGCGGCCTCGCCGTAGGAGGCGGTGAACTTCAGCCGGCCGGACTCGGTGTGCTTGGCGAGGAGGTCGTCCAGGTCGCGTTCGAAGAACGGGGCCTTGCCGGTGTTCAGGGTGTGGACCTTGTCAATGTCGGAGTCCATGCCCAGGACCTCGTGGCCGAGCTCGGCCACGCAGGCGGCGTGGGTGGCTCCGAGGTAGCCGCATCCGATCACGGTCATCTTCATGTGCGGGTCGTCCCTTCGGGTGGGGCCGCCGTCGGTGGCCCCACCCTTGCCCCGCCCGGAAGAGCGGGTGGTCAGGAGGGCCTGGCGGCCAGATAGCGGTGGATCCCGTTCCGGATGAACGGCGGGATCGTGAGGATGTCGAGGTGCTCGGGGGCGAAGAACTGGAGCTTGACCCCCTCGGCGAGAGGCAGGGCGGTCTCGTCGCCGTCCCAGGAGGCGGAGAAGAAGGTGATGATCTGTCCGGAGCCGTGCTCGTCGCGGGTCTCGAACAGCTCGGTCAGGTTCTCCGCGGTGAGGCCGGCTTCCTCGTCGAGCTCACGGACGATCGCGTCGGCCGGGGCCTCGCCGGGGTCGCAGCCGCCTCCCAGAACGGACCAGTGGTTGGCCCAGGCGATGTTCGGCAGGTCGTCGCGGAGGTGGAGGAGGAGTTCGCCGCGGCGGTTGATGATGATCGCGACGGCGCCGCGGGCGGCGGCGGCCTGCTCCTCGGCCGTGGTGGTGTCGGATTGCATTCCGACACGCTAGTGGGGCAGTTGAGGATCACGCGGCAGCCCGGACCGTCTAGTCCGAAAACCAGGCGGCTGCCATGAGGGCCTGCATGCGGGTGCGGTCGAACCGGCCTCCGGGCTTCAAACCCCCCTCGAGGAGGAGGCGGAATGCGGCCGGGGCGTCGGCGAGGGCGGTGTTGATCTGGGCATCGGCCCAGGCCGCGAGGTTCCCGTTGAGCCAGGAGGGGACTGGGGAGGCGAACCCGAGTTTGTCCCGGCTGGCCCAGACCTCCTTCGGCAGGCCGAGGGCCTTCGCGGCATCCCGCAGGATCCCTTTGCCCTGAGCCGGGTCGCTGATCTTGTGCTCGACGGGGAGCCGGTAGGCGAACTCGACCAGCTCGCGGGCGAGGTAGGGGGACCGGCGTTCAAGCGCGTAGGCGGAGGCGAGTTTGCCGCTGGTCATCACCAGCGGCCTCCAGGCCGTCGCCAGATCGGCCAGGGTCAGGCCGCGGGCGAGGTCCAGCTGAGACGGCAAGCGCATCGGACCTGACCAATCGAGACGGGGACACATCGTAGCTGTCCAGCCTCATGCGGCAGCCGCCCCGCACCTTGCAAGGTTCGGGGCGGCTGCGGCGCTATCCGGGAGGCCGGCTGTGCCACGCCTTCTCCCGGCGCCTACTTGGGAGTGCTGGTGGACGCTGGGGTCTTGCCGTCCTTCCCGAAGCCCGGTGCCTGCCCGAGTGCGACAACCCAGACATCCTTGCTTCGGGACATCTGGATGTACGTGCTGAACGGCTTACCGCGGTCATCAGTGGCCGTGACGTGCGCGCTGGCCACGTCGGGCCCGAAGTCATGCGTCACCTGAACGCTCTTGACCTTCAGGTCACGTCCGCCATCGGCTGCGATGATCTCGGAGGCGTCCTTCTTGACCCCTTCATATCCAGGCTCACCCAGCTTCGCGAGAGCATCCGCGTCACGGGCATTGAGCGCTGCCACGTACGCCTTGGCCGTGTCGCGTTCCGTCCTGGACACATCCGAGCCGTCGTCTGACGAGCAGCCCGTCAGCAGAGCGCATAAGGCTGCTGCGGCACCGACGAGAGGAGACTTCTTCATAGCCTTGTCCCTTGAGGAGATCAGGTGCGGTGTGCGTACCAGGCCGCACGGGGGTACTGCGCTCGGATCGTGCTGAGCTTCTTATTGTGGATGCTCGGGGTGTGGTACGTCATGTAGATCTCGTTGGCGGACCTTTTTGTGACGATCATCGTGTGGTCGATGATCCCGTCCTTTTTCCAGTCCGCTTGGAGCACGTCGGATCGTTGCATCTGCCAGATGTTGTTGAGCACTCTGGTCCTGTCGGAGTGCTTGGCCGCGAACCAGTACCAGTTCTCCGCGCCGGCCCAGGTGTAGCTCGTGTTCCAGGTGTGGCTTGCGTAGAACCACTTCCTGTTGTCCCGCCGGCTTGCCACGCTGCCGGAGGTTGCACGCCAGCCGCCGGCTCGCATGGCTTGCGAGATGAAGTTTGTGCAGTCGTTGCCGTAGACGCGGTAGTCGGAGTTGGTGTTCCTCCAGTGCTTGTCCGCGTACGAGGCCATCTTGCCGTAGTTGTACCCAGCGGCCATGACTGCCTTTTCCTCGACCGAGGTGTCCATGGGCTGCACGGTGGAGGCTGCCGGCGGCTTGGGGCCCTCGTCTTCGGAGTCAGGTTCCGCCGTCGCGTCGAGCGGCTCCGTGATCTGCGTACTGGGGGCGGGGCCCGTCGTATCGACCTGTGCCTGGTCGTCGGCAAGAAGCCACTGGCCGTCAGGAGTGCGGTTGAACTTGAGCGAGTGAGGCAGCGAGTACTCCTCGTACTCAGGGTCCCCCTCCTGAACATCGGGGTAGTAAAGGCGGGTGTCTTCGATAACCTCAAGCGTGGCGGTGTCCCCCTCCACCTTGCTCTCCCCCGGCGTCACCTCCACTTCCGCTCGCGTGTAACCGCCATTGACACCCTGGAGGATGCGCCCCTGCTCTGCCAGGGCCGAGAAGTCATCCTCGAGCTCCACTGCCAGGGCTGCGGTCGTGCCCGCCGGCGCGGCACGGAGACTGCGCTGGACCCCGGTGGTCGTCACCGCATCGGCACGCCGCTGAAGGTAGGCGTCCGTGATCTGTGTGAGCCCCGCTGTCTCATCAGATGACAGCGACGCAGTGCCTGGCTTTGCCTGCGTGGCAGGAGCCGAGGCACCGACCATAGCCAAGGCCAGTGAGGCAGTGCCTATGGCATGGACAGATAACAAGCGTCTTTTGCGCATTGGGTGGATCTCCCCGTATACGAGCGACTGGTCGAACGCATGTCTACTCGTGATTGTGGCGGGGCCAAGTGATGTTCATAGCCTGTGTCCGGTAACCACGATCAATTGGCGTGATCAAGCGGAAGAATGGATGATTCCGCAGCTCGGAGAGCTACAAGCGACCTGAGCTCCCCAGACAGGCGAAAGCAGCAGGCGCCTCAGCCAGTTCGGCTGAGGCTGAGGAACCCTGAGCAGCTTGAGCGATCCACGCACAACTCGGAAGCGAATGAGAATGCCTTCGGCGTCGCAGCTCCCGAGACGAGCATCTGTCGTGGCTTGCGAAGTGGCCTGCAATCGATCGCGCTCTGCCGAACGGCCTACGAAGGGGCACCGTCTGTAGTCGTGCCCCTTCAGACAAGTCGGCCCGCTCGGCGCGGCCTTACGAGGCGGCTGGTGCGGTGTGCTGCAATGTAGGTCAGGCATCGGAACCGGCCCAGGTACCCGCTTGTCGGCGTACTTGTGAACGTTCACGTGTACGCCGACACCATCCCCGCATACGCGGGGAGCAGGAAGGCCAGATCGTCATCCCGGACCTGTCCCTGGAACCATCCCCGCGTGCGCGGGGAGCAGGCGTCCTGGTGTACCCCGGTGGGGTAGGTGGGTCGTCGTGGCTCCACTACAGCCTCATCCAGGTCGGCCACGACGAGGACGGCGACATGGTCCACACGATCACCCTGATCGCCCGTGCGCCTGCGGCATCTACATCGACATCGAACTGCCCGACCAGGACGCGCTCGTCGTCATCCTCGACGAACTTGACACCGCCCCCGGCCACCCGGTGCCGTGCGACTGGCGTCTGCGCAACCGCCGCACCTCGATCGCCGACCGGCGTCACACCAGCGTCCTGGACGAACCGCCCTTCTAGAACGCAGCGCTTCGCTGACACCAACCCACTCGCGACATGCGGAACGGGGCGTGCCCGCGAACCTCCCCAGGTGCCACGAGCCCGCCCCGCTCCTCTACTCCATGCAAGGGAGTATCTCCATGATCCCACCGCGTCCCCGGCGCCGAACAGGCCGACCGCGCCCCACACGGCCCGGGCCCCGCTACCCCGCTCCCGCCCCGCCGACTGCCCGGCCCCTGGGCCCCGTAGCGAGAGGCCAGGACGAGAACCTGGTCGATGCCGACCCGCACGCCCCGTCCGAACCCGAGACGAAGATCCCAACTGGAGTTCACGCGGGTTCCGTGAGAGGCGCAGCGTACGGGGAAGCGCAAGTGAGCAGGTCAGAGCCCTACTTCTGTCCGCCATCCGAGCATGTCAACCTTTCCCAATTGCTGGCGGAGTCTGCGAGTTCGGCCTGCACCTTGCGGGGCTATGCGGGATTCCGGAAGTTGCCGCCGTCTATCGCGGACTCAAGGGGCGCTGGACGAGATCCAGTCCTCGTTGTTTCGGTGGCGATCAAGTCCTGCGGCCTCGAACTCGTCCTCTCCCAGGAGCTTTTGTGCGCCAAGCCGCTGCAGGGCCTGGGAGATCGGGCTGACCGCCCGCGAGAACCGCTTCCTTGTGGGCGTGTCCAGTGGTCCCAGCGCCAGCGAGCCGCCAGCCCAGACGGCGGCTCGCTGCTCGCCAACTCCTCCGAAATACTCAGCTTCCACATAGGCGACTGGTCCTGCGGAGGACCACTGAGCGAGCACCGTCTCGAAGCCCCCCGGCAGCCGCCAGAACCCCAGATCCCCTCCATCGCTGCCGTCTGTCACGGCGTCGAAGACCTCATCGGTCATCGGCATCAGCGACAGGCCCTGACGAATAGGCACCACTCGGGCCCCGGGAACCACCCGCGACGCGACGCGCAGCAACTCGTCTGCCGCGATCACTGCCTGCAATTCGTAACCCACCCCGCGGCCTCCCCTACCGATTGGAGCCCCATCCTGCCTGACACGCCGCGCACGAACCCGCATGCCTCCACGCTCCAGAACCGACACCCCACCAGCGGGTCCTGGCAAGTGAACCTTGAGATTCCACCGCACCGCTGGTTTCGGTTTTCAAGCGGAACTGCGCACTCTCAGGGCTGGCGACAAAACGCCAGCTGCGGATCATGGGGCCTGCGGCCCGACGGTCACGATCCAGTCGCCGAACTTGAGACACGCGGCTCCAAGAACGGCCTGCTGTTCGAGATCGCGAAGGCCCTGCCGGTCCGGCCGATGATCGCCAAGGAATACGCACTCGACAGGCCATGGCAGCCAGACAGACCTGCCGCACCTGCCGCCCCTGCCGCCCCTGCCGCACCTGCCGCACCTGCCGCACCTGCCGCACCTGCCGCACCTGCCGCCACAGATACCACTTCGTCCTGCCGACTTCTCTCAGCAGTTGCCTGGAGTGCCACGACGGCACCCCGGCCGACCCGGCCAGCTACATCGCTCCCCGCCGGCACGCCACCAGCTCGCCGCCTGAACCCGGCAGTGCAGTGCCCGAAGCAGCCGCCTTCCGTTGCCCACGTACGTCGGCTGCTCCGGGCTTCCCATCCCGCAGCAAGTACGAGAGGAAGCCCCAGTATGACCAGCCCCGCCTTACCGAGGAAGAGCCTCCACATCACCGCGGCCGCCGTGCCGCTGGCCGGATGGACCGCCCACACGATCGTCCTCCACCGGCGCCTGGCCGCCGCCCAGCGCAACCTGCTGACCGGCACCCTGCGCCGCGAACCCTTCCTCACGCGAGCGCAGCGGATCCTCGAGCGACACCCGCACGACACGATCGTGATCCTCGCGGACGCCGACCACTTCAAGACCCTCAACGACACCTTCGGACATGCCGCCGGTGACATCGCCCTCGCCGCGATCGGTGCCCGGCTCACCGAATGGGCAGGCAAGCGCGGCGCGGTCGGCAGGCTCGGAGGTGATGAATTCGCCGCTCTCACCCGCGTCCGCCCCCGGCACCAGGCCCTGCGCTTGGAGCACCTCGCCGTCCTGCTCGCCCAGCCGCTCAGCTACGACGACGAGCAGCTGCCTCTCGCGGTATCAGCCGGGGCTGCGACGCAGGGCACCGTCGGCTCGCGCGACCTGGCCGTTCTGATGCGCGCGGCCGACGCGGCGATGTATGAGGGCAAGCACCAGGGCGTTGTCGTTCAGGCCCGGCCCCACCACGCACAGGCGCGCAGCGTCAACGGCCGCCGCGAAGGCCGCCCCGGCACCCACGCCCGTCCGACCAGCGCCGCAGCATGACCGCCGCCCGGCAGCCGCACCCACCTGTTACGGGCCCGGGGCGGCGGCTGCTTGTCTGGCGCGACAGCTGCCACTTCAACCGGTGGGAAGACAAGCCGTGCGTCGTGTGCGACCGGCCCACCCCGCTGCGCTCCCACAGGGGGGAGCCGGTGCACAAGGTCTGCGCCGAAGACTGGAACACCGCCCATCCGACCGAGGTGCGGTTCGTCTCCGACGCGGAGCCCAAGTCCCGCACGAAGCGTGATCACGCCTGAGCACAGTAATGCCCCGGGGCGGGCTGTTCCGTCACCAGCAAGTCGCCAGCCAGCCATCCCCGGGGCACCCACAGCCTGCCCGAGTAAGGACACCTCATGCAATCGCGCACCGTTCCCCTCGATCTGATCATCGGACCCGAGCGTGCCGGCCAGGTCGTCGGCGCCCTCGTCCGCGACCTCATCACCTCCGACCTGCTTCCCGAACCCGTCGCCTACCGACTCGTCTGTGAAGGCGTCCTCGCCGGGGACCCCTGGCTCCTCGCCGAAGCCGGGCAGCTGTGGACACTGCGCCCCGACACCGGGGCCGGTGACGAGCCCGAGCTGCTGTTCATCGTCAGCCGGGACACCACACAGCTCACCGTCGAAGATGCGGACGGCCGGCGCAGCCAGATACCGCTGTGTACGCTCGCCGCTTACCAGCTCGACCAGTGGTACTGGGCCCGCTGAACTTTCCACCCCCCGGTACGGCCCGGGGCGGGGCCGCCAAGAACACTCCCGAGCACGAGTAAGCCGGGCCGCCGCCTACTCCAGTAGGCGTCAGCGCCGGTCGGCGGAGCGGAGGGGTACAGCGATCCGTCACCCGTGACGTCTCGCGTACCCGCTCCGCGCGGCGGCGGACCCCGTCCTACAGGAGTACGTAGGGAAGGTTGAGTACTCCTCACCGAAGCTCAGCCGGTGAGGCAGGCGGGAAGGGATCCCTCTCGGCCAGCGGTTCCAGCCGGCCCACGGGGGCGGCGGTGCTTTGCGTGTGCTTGTCCATCATCAGCGAACCAGAGCGGGAAAGCGGAGTAGCCGCATTCCACGATCAAGGTATCGCGCGCAGGGGGGCTTGCGGCAAGACACCTGGGGTGCCGCAGAATCGCCCACCTAACCCAGAATCACGAGGCCAGGCAGCTCCTACCGGCGCGACCTGTTTTGTACTCATATCCCTTTCTAAGCACGAGCAGCTCTTGCGCAAGCTGACCTACGTTGACCACTGTCATTTACAGCAAGACCGGGCCGCTGCCAGGCCGAGCCCGAGTTCCCACGAAATGAGACTTACTACATGCGTGTGCTGTTGATGGCTTATGGGTCGCGCGGAGACGTCGAACCGCTGGTGGCGGTTGCGGTGCAGCTGCGGGACCTGGGAGTGGACCTGCGGATGTGCACGCCTCCGGACTTTGCGGAGCTGTTCGACTCCGTCGGTTTCCCGCTGGTGCCGATCGGCGAGCCGGTGCGCCCGTTCGTGAAGGGGGTGCTCACCGGGAAGGCGAAGGCTCCTGCGGAGGGGCTGCCCGCACGTGCGGCCGCGTTGACTGCCACGACGTACGAGGCGGTCGTCACGGCTGCCGAGGGATGCGACGTGATCCTGGCGACCGGTCTGCTGCCGGCCGCAGCCGGCGCGAGGACGGCAGCCGAGCACCTGGGCGTCCCTTACGTGTTCGTTGCCTACTTCCCCGCCTACCTGCCCTCGCCGCACCATCCGCCGTTCGAGCGGCCGGGCCGGCCCTTCCCGCCCGGCGTGGCCGACAACCGAATGTTGTGGGACCTGGACACCGAGACCATGAACGTACTGTTCGGGACTGGTCTCAACACCCACCGGGAGTCCATCGGCCTGCCGCCGGTGGGCAACTTCCGCGACCACGTCCTCACCGATCGCCCCTGGTTGGCCGCTGACCCGGTCCTCAGCCCGTGGCAGGAGCCGACGGACCTCGACGTGGTGCAGACCGGCGCGTGGTTCCGGACGGACGACCGCCCGCTGCCGGCCGGCGTGGAGGCGTTCCTCCACGCCGGCGAACCGCCGGTGTACGTGGGGTTCGGCAGCATTCCCATGCGCGACGCAGACGACGTGGCCCGGGCGGCCGTCGAGGCGGTCCGGGCGCAGGGCCGCCGTGTGCTCCTCTCCCGCGGCTGGGCCGACTTGGCCGTGGCCGACGACCAGGACGACTGCTTGACCGTCGGCGAGGTCAACCACCACGCCCTGTTCCCGCGTGTCGCCGCCGTCGTCCACCACGGCGGCGCGGGCACCACGACCACGGCCGCCCGGGCCGGTGCGCCCCAGGTGGTCGTACCCCAGCTGGCGGACCAGCCGTACTGGGCCGGCCGCGTGGCCGACCTCGGCATCGGCGCGGCACACGACGGCCCGAACCCGACCTTCGAGTCCCTGTCGGCCGCGCTCGGTGTCGCCCTGGCTCCCGAGACCGGAGCCCGGGCAGCCGCTGTGGCCGGCACGATCCGCACCGACGGCGCGACGGTGGCCGCAAAGCTGCTGCTCGACAAGGTCAGCTGAGAACGGCACCCGACCAGAAGGCCCGCCACCCGACGGCGGCGGGCATCGGTCTGGCCCCGTGGCATGCATCGAGGCGCTCGCCGCGGCAAGGGAGGAGCCTCCCATTGCCCCACCGACAGACAAACGCCTGCGCTGCCGCCACCGTTCGACCCGTGAGCCGGACGTTGCCATGGGCTGAAGAGGAGGTCAGTCGTCGGAGCCGCCGCGAGAGCCCGCATTCCTGCTCGTGCGGCCCATCCAGGACACCAGTTCGGCCGCCGCCAGAGTCACGGCTGCCACCGCACGCACCCAGCGGGGTCCACCCCGCGCCGCCCACACCACACAGACACATCCGCCAGCAGCGAGCGCGAGCACCCCCGACAGGACCAGCACAGCCATGCTCATTTCCCGCACCTCACCTCTCGCATGGCTCCCATCCTCCCATCTCCCGTACGGCCGCCCCTGACGGCCCTGTTGCTCCCCGCCCCCGGCCGGTCACACAACCCGCAGGCCTGGAAGGAGGACGACCTCAGACTCTCAAGGGCTCCCGGGCCGTAGCCACCAGGTACGACAAGAGAGCGTATGTCTCCTACGGCGCGGTCACCGTCGCTACGATCCGGCTCTGGCTCCGCCCATGACCTGCCGGGCAGCCCTTAGACCGGCCAGGCGCTGCGGGTTGGGCCGTCTGGGGAAACGTCCGCCGACGGCCCGGCTTCCCGCAGTCCCAATCACCGGCCCGTCCTGGGCTGGATGCGAATCTGACTTTGTCCAGCAGTTGTCCTGTCCGGCAGGGCTCAACGATCGGGTAGCGCGCAATGGGCGGTGCGAAAGAGCCTTCGAAACCAAGGGAATCCATGCCCCCGACCATCGGAGAGATTCAGGCCACGCTGGGAAAGCGGCTGGACGACGTGGCCAAGATCCTTGCCGGTGCCCTCGTGGCAGTGGCCGGTATCATGACCACCTTGGGGCTCAATAGCGAGTTCGTGTTCGTCGCTCTCAACAACAGGTCGTGGCCCATCTACGTGGCCTCGCTCTGCGCCATCATCGCCATCGTCTGCAGCATCACCGCACTACTCATCCGCCCCACCGCACGCGGGGTCTTGTGGGAGACGGGGGTGCTCGTCCTCGGCGTCATCTTCTACATGGCATCACTGAGCATTGCCGTGGTCGGCGCCGCCCAGGCCGCGGCCGGAAGCGGCCGCCCGACCATCACCGACGTCAAACTTGACGGACCTCGTTCCAACATGCGGCTGCGCTTCGGCGTGCACGCCGACGGCGTCCAGAAGTGGGCGCACATCGAGGTGTCCGTAACCCCTGTGAATCTTCCGTCCGAGAAGTCGGGGGACCTCTACTGGAGTGTGCTCAGGCCTGACGATAGGGGGGAGATCACGCAGCAGATCGATATCCCGTTTGCGCCTCCGGCAGGAACGTTGGTGGTCGCGATTTCGGCCGTCAACCCCGACAAGTCCGAGGCGGGGGACTGCGCTGCCAGGACGCCGCACGGGCCGGCGTGCACGGAACTCCACATCTCCTGAGCCAAACCGCATTGACGGGATCCGCGGCTGGTCTCGAATCACCCGCGAGGGCGGCCGCAGCCTGGCGCCTCCGGACCCGTCATCATGGAGTGGTTCGGGCAAGAAATTCTGTAGCTCCCGGTGACGGAACTGGTAAGCCATTCCAGCTACCCGTACGAGCCCCGCCCCGCAGCACCAGTCCAAAAACCGTCCCAATCGCCAGGGCAACCACACCGTTGAGCTTCGGCGCAGGCACAGCAGTGCCATATATCGCAGACCCGCGAGGCTGCTGGGCGTGCGGGCACGAGGGCTCCCGGCCTCACACCCGGCGGCTGTGGTCTGGGACCGACCCCCAGGCACACCCGTACTCGCACGGGACGACTTCCACGCCCCCCAAGCCCGGGTACCGGGACATCTGCTGACCATCGCCCACAACGTCCCGAAGCGGCTGATTCTGTCCCGCACCCGCGACCACGGCATCAGCCTCGCTCCGCTCGGGCTCAACGGCCTGGTCCTGGACCCGCGAACCGGCGTGCACATCGCCGTACTGGCCGCTGCTGCCCGGTCCAACGCTGACCAGCCATGATGACGATCACCGAAAACGCCGCGGCGAACGTCGCCGCCTACGGAGCCCTGTTGCGGCGGCACAACGGAACGCGGCTGCGGTACGCGCGCTGCACGGGCGCATCCCGTACGACGACACTGCGGCGCTGCAGCGGCTGTGCGAGGTGCATCGCGTAAGCCCGGCGCTACGAGAGCTGTTCCTCGCCTGGTTCCTGCCAGTGTGCTCACTGCACTTCCGGGCGGGCATCACGGGGGCACAGCTCCCGGGCCTGCTGAAATTCTGGCGCCGCGCCCACCTGGCCCGGCCGGACATACCCGGGAGTGACGTCCTCGGCGAACTGCGGCGCCGCGTCGCGGCGGGTGATATGCGCGGGGTCATGGACGTCCGGACCCTGTCCAGTGCCATTCCCGAGTACCCGGTCACCGACGGTTCCGCGAAGGGACCGGAAGGAGCGAGTTGATGAATGAGAACGACTGGCGGTTCGTCAAGAAGCGGACCGCCGCCGATGGAGCGGTGTACGTCTCCGCCGACGGAACGCGCTACCGGCGCACCGGCGGAGCCGAGCTCCAGGCGGAGGCAGGTTTCCAGCGCCGGATCGCGGACTTGGACTATCCGGTCCCCCGCGTCCTAGAGGAGGGCGTCACTGGCGACGGCCTCTACTACGTCGTGGAGGAGTCGCTGGGCGGCCAGACGCTGCACGACCGGGCGGTGGCGTCACTGGATGGCGGCCGCACCCTGCACGACGACGTCGCCGACGCCGCCGCGCAGGTCGCCGCCCGGCTGCTGCGCGCCCAGGCCGCCCACCTTGTCGTGCCCGCGCCCGGCTCACTGCGGCAGTGGCTGGACAGCGCCGGATTCACTCAGAACGTCTTTGCGGAGAACCCAGACCTGGACAACGACCGGACGCGTGCTGCGCTCGATCACGCCCTGGACCGCCTTGGCACGGTTCCGCTGGTGCGGGGCCACCTCGACTACGGGCTGCCCAACGTCCTGCCGGCCGGAGTCATCGACTGGCAGCACCACGGCCTGGTGCCGCTCGGATACGACGTCCTGCCCGCTCTGGAAATCATCGACTTCAAGGGCGGCAACAAGGGCTACACCGCCAGCCCCGGCCAGCGGCGCCGCTACCTCGCCGTGCTGGACGACGCGAGCCTGAACGCAACGGGACAGCCGGTCGGCCAGAACCTGGGCGCATACCTGCTCGTCAAGGCCCTGTTCTTCCTCGCCCTGATGCGGCCCACCGACCCCTCCCGTACGGACAAGCACCTGAAGTGGCAGTACCGCCGTCATCTCTTCACGAAGGGACTCGAGCAGTATGAGCACACCGGGACGGTTGATACCGCCTTCTTCCCCAGCCTCGAAGAGTTCGTCGCTGGGCACCGCTCTGGCGACCATCCGTGACCGCGACTACCTCCTGGACCGCGCCGGAGTGATCTTCAAAGTCATCGGTGATGTCCGTCCCGGCACGCACTTCCTGGGATACGTCAAGTACTACCCGGACGCCCGCGGCGACCGCGTGCTGTTCGGCCGGACGTACCGGCAGAACAGCGTCGTGTCCAAAGCGTTCGGGATCCTCGCCGACCGGCCCGAGTGCTACATCTACTCCCCCGCCGTGGGTGCGTCATCACTGGCGTGCCCCGCGAGGACATCGTCACCCACTACTCCTGCCGCCAGACCCTCGCCTCACTGCACCAGACCCCAGGCCTCCTGGACCAAACGGCGGTCAGTGAGGACCTGCTCGCCATCATCAACTGGATCGTCGCGGCCGGCGCTGCGGACGTCATCGGCGTGACCGGGTCCTTCCTGGTCGGCGCCTGCAACGCCCGCTCCGACATCGATCTGGTCTGCTACGGGCCACGCGGCTACGAAGCGGCCCGAGCACTGTTCGCCGAACGCGCCCTCATCCACCCCTACGAGGGCGAGACCCTCACGCGGCTGTACGTGCGGCGCGCCAAGTACATGCTGGGAGGAAGCTTCGACGCGCTCATGCGCCAGGAGGCCCGCAAGCTACAGGGCCTGACAGCCGGCGCGGGGGCACACATCAACTGTGAGCCGCTGAGGGCCGACGGGGACAAGACGTTCGCCGGGGTGGTTGCCAAAGAGGTAGGGGCGATCTCCGTCCTTGCCCGGATCACGGATCACTCCGAGGGCCTGGTCACACCGGCGCTCTACGGGATCGAGGTAGACACAGTCACGGAATCCACGGTCGACGAGCCGTCCGTGTTCGCCCGCCGGATCACCCACCTCCGCAGCTACCTCGGTGCGTACACCGGGGCGTTCCGCACCGGCGACATCGTCTACCTGTCCGGCCGGTTGGTCCACATCCAAGGCCCCGACGCACACAGCGGCTTCGGCATCGAACTGACCCCATGGTCGGCAGCCGAGTCCTTCCTCGCCAACCTGACCCGCTGAGCCATGCGTACGGCATCCATGGACCCCCGCCGGTGAATACGCAGCCGCCCAGCGCGCGCAGGGCACGACGGACGCCCGGTCGTGATGGACCTGACCACGCACCAGCTCCTGGTCATCACCGTCACCACCAAGTAGCGCCGCCGACACCTGATCGCCGCCCTGACCTTCGGCGGCACCTGGTTTGACTCCCTGGACCAGGCCGGCCGCGTACTGAGGCCCGCCTCGACGAGCGCCACGCCGCAGGTGCTGCGGGCGGACCGCTGCAGGTGCGTTAGACGCCGCCCTTTTCCATGTTCCCCAGGCGCTGCAGCACCTTCGTCGAGATCGCGATGGCCTCCCTCGTGTCTCCCGAAGCCTGGGCGGCCCTCGCCCTGTCGACCTGCTCAGCGATGGACTGATCGAAGCCCTCGGCTCCAACCGTGGCCATGAGGTTATTGATCTTCTGGAGGTTCAACGTCGCAAGATCGTCAGTCATCTGCGCTTCCCTTAAGGCCGACTACATGCAGACGCGATCGTTGCACTCTCTGTAGTTGGTCACAGCTGTCCGCTACCCCAGATCGGGCGGTGTTCTCTTCCGTTCGTGCCCGGGATGAATCGAGCCGGGCCCTTCCGTCACGGCCGACGAGGTACGGCAGGGCTCCTGGGCGCGTTCGCGCCCAGGAGCACTCGGAGGGTCGGCTGCCCGTGCGGAGGACTGGAGCGCGATCCACTCCGTGGACGTGGTGACCTCCTTCAGGACGTCCGACAGCGGCTCGATGCCGAGCCCCGGGCCCGTCGGGACATTTGGCGGGGCGCCCCCGGCTGTATTGGGAGAATCCCCTGGGAGACGGATTGGAGCGGGTCGTGCAGCACGGTCTGTGGAAAGCGGAGTTCATCGACATTGAGCAGTTGGAATTCGCTCTGACGCTTGGAGGGGGGCATGTTGGTGTACGGATCGGCGGCTGGCCACGCCAAGCAACTCGCCAAGACGATCGACCGCACCGGATCGCTACTCTGCCTGTCCCCGCGGCCCGCACGACGCTAGCGTCAAATCCATGATCGTATGGCTCAACGGCACCCACGGCGCAGGCAAGACGACGACCAGTGCGCTCGTCCAGCAGCTGATCCCAGACTCACGGGTGTTCGACGCCGAGAAAGTCGGTGAGACACTCATGGACATCAAGCCAGGACTGCCCGCGACGGACAACTTCCAGCACTGGCCGCCATGGCGGCCCCTCGTGGCCGAAACCGCCCGACGCATCCTCGACTACACCGGCGGAACCCTGGTGATGCCCATGACCGTCCTGGTCGAGCAGTACTGGTGCGAGATCAGCTCGGGCCTTGACCAGCACGACATTCCGGTCCGGCACTTCGTCCTCCACGCCGACCAGGACACCCTCCGCGCGCGCATCGCGGGCGACACCGTTCTCGGCCCCAACTCCCCGTTCCGTCTCCAATACCTCGAGCCCTACGCCGAGGCGGCCCGCACGTGGTTGCACGCCGAGGCCGAGGTCATCGACACCACGCACCTCACCCCCGCCCAGGCCGCCCAGCAGATCGCAGAGGCCGTCAAGAGTTGAGAGAACGACCTTCCGGCGCCGCACCTCGCAGGTGACAACAAGCCTGCCTTTGTGTCAGCTATCGTGCTTCGGCTCAGGGCCCTGGTCCGATGACCACTCCCGCGGCGGTGGGTCAGTAGTTGAGGTCGAGGTAGTCGATGTTGGTGAACTCGACGGTGAGTCCTTGGGCACGGCGGCCGTTGTCCTTGAAGTACTGCTCCTGCAGTCCCAGCGCGACGATGTTCTTGAGGTCCTCTTCGGTGGCGCCGGTTTCGCGGGCTTGGAAGAGGCGGTCGGCGTAGGTGGCGGGCAGGTGGTGGGTGATGAGGCGGATACGGCCGTCGTCGGTGCTCCCTGGGGCGGCGGTGAAGCCGAACCGGGCGCGGGTCTCGACGGTGATGCCGCTCTGGGTGGCCGCCCTGGCCCGGGCGGCTTCTTTGACCTTGGGTTGCCAGGTCTTCTCCACCGCGGCCTGCAGCCGCCTGCCGTGCTCACCGGTCGCGGTCTTGATCTTCTTGTCGCGGTAGCGCTCCACGGTGCGCCCCGAGACGCCGATCTGCGCTCCGACCCGGCGGGCGAGCTCGGTCCTGCTGGCGGGCTTGAGGTCGGTGCCGCGCCGGGCACGGCGGTCGGCTATCTCGGCTTGTTTCAGCAGGTGCTGGACTTGGCCGTAGGTGGTGGCGGGCAGCGGGCGGGTCGCGGTCTCGCGTTCCGCGCGGGCGAGGGCGTCGTCGATGTGTCCCACCGGTGGGTGTCCTTATTAGTCGTGGCGTCGTGGTGGGGCTTGAAGCGTCTGGCGGACGTTCGGCGCTGGTCGATGAAACCGGCGCTCCACATCAGGTAGCGGGTGCCCTCGTGTTCGACCCTGCCACGCCTGATGCCAAGTACTGCAAGGAGGGTGCCGGGGGCGTAGAGCGCTCTGCCTGCCCGTCCGGAACACCCCGGCCCCCTGGGCAAGGGCGGCTTGGCCCCATTCGACCGCAGCGGCCCCGGGCGGTGGGTGATGATGGGCCGGTGAGTACCGCCCCTGCCGACGTCCCCGTGTCCCATGTGCCTGCATGGGCTTTGTTCCCTGATCAGGTGCGGGGCGGGATGCGGTGGTGCGTCATCTGCGCCGCCCCGGCACCCGGGCGCAGTACATCTCAGCCACAGGCAAGACGCTGGTCGCGATCGGGATCGCACTCGCGCTCCAGGCGCGGTTGACACTGGTGGTGGTGCCGACCCTGGACCTGGCCGCGCAGACTGCTCTGGCGTGGCGGCGGGACGGCTACCTGCGTCACACGATCACCGTGTCCTCGATGGACACTGCCGGCCACCAAGCGCTCGCGGCCGCGCAGGTCGGCTCGACCGCCAGCCCCTCGCACCCCACATCGCGCCCGCCGGTGATGGCTCGACAGCTCACCCGTAATAACCTGAGGGGCTATTCCCGAGCGCGCACGGCAATCGATCTTGCACGGCCTGCGGCTTCCCAGCGCGCCGCCGCTTCCCGCGACGCACCCCTGTCTACCGCTTCGCCGTTGGCAACGTGCCGGGCATCGGTTCCGCGCGGCGGCCATTTGCGCTACCCCCGTTGGGGGTGACTTGACTGGTGCAGAGAAGGAGTCGCTAGCAGCGCAGCAGGTCGTTGCCGTACGACCGCCAGCTTGACTCCGCGCCCCCACCCCTCCGACCTGGCCGAGAGCATCCTCGGCAGGATCGCCGCCGGGCAGTCGCTTGCGGGAACGCTCTTACCGGCCACCGCCCGTTACGATGGGGAGCAGGTTCCCCAGCAGCGGCCCTGTTCGTGCTGCGCGTTCCCCAGGTGCGACGGTCACCGGCGCGCCTGGCGTGCTCGGTGCGGGGCTGCCCGTGGGTGATGCGCTGACACTTCCGGTGGGACTCGGGGAAGGGGTAGTGGTTGCCGGGGGCGACTTGCTGGGCCGGCCACTGGAGGGGCTGGGAGTCGGAGTGACTTTCGCGGGCGGTGGAGCGGGGGCGGAGGTGGGGGCCTTGGACGCCGGCGGCTTCGGCGGAGTGGGCGTCGCCAGAGGACGGCGAGTCACCCCCTTGTTCCGGTCCCGGGCGGTGCCTCTGGCCGGGCGTGTGGCCGTACGTTCCGGGGAACGCGAGGCTTTCGGCGGTTCGGTCGCCTCCTCCTGGGGCTCGTCGGGGGACGCCTGATCTGGGCTCGGCGCCGCCTGAGGGGCACCGGCGGAGCGGTCGGGCAGCAGCGATGCGGTGGCCAGGCCACCCAGTATCGCGAAGGTGGCCGCGGCAAGAGCCCGGCCGCCGTACTTCTTCCAGCGAGGCGGACGGTGGCGCTGAAGCTGGGGCACGGCTACGGTCGCTGACCGCGCGCGGGCCGTGGGTACGGCGGCAGAGGGAGGCAGTGTTGCGGGTACAGCGGCCGGGTCAGCGGCGTGCCGGGGAACGTCGGGAGGCTCGACCGGGCCCGGTCCTTCGTTAAGGAGGACCTCCATCGCGGCCGTACCGATGGCAGGAGCCTCAGCGGCCCGATCGCTCGGCGGCTGCAGGCCGGAGTCGTACGCCCCGCATTCCGGGCACGTCACGGTGCCGTTGAGAGTGCGGCGGCAGGGGACGCAGTAGTCCATGGGTTCGACCGTTCAGTGCGTGAGTCGCGGGCAGGAACCGTGGTGCGCCGACCGGGCAGGGCACCAGTCCGCGGTCGCGCGGCGCCGGGCGTCGTGCAGAAGGATCCTTGGCATGTGCGAACCTCGCTCACTCACCGGTCTAGGGGTTGGTCACCGGTTATCGAGGTCAACGGGGCCCGGAGAGTCACTGTTCATCCGGCGGCAGAAACGTGGGATACGTAACTCCTCTGGCGGTCGTACCTGTTCACGTCAGTGCCCCCGCCCGCATCGCCGCGTCCATCCGGAGCCATGGCTGTGAACAGGGCGTCGAGTGCGACCGGGTAGGCGTGTTCGGATGGAGCTGCGAAGCCGATCAACGAGCCCTGTGGCGGCGGGCGGGGTCACGTTGGAGTTCGGTGAGACCGACCAGGTCGGTCCGTCCCTGGGCGCCGTTGGGGCTCCACTCATGCGCGGCGATGTGTCCGGGCAGCTCTGTGTGCAGCAACCAAGCCAGGCCGAGACCGGGATCTGCGGACGGCGGGGGGATGGGAGCGGGGATCGGGGCAAGTGCTGGTTCAGAGCGGGCTCCTGCGGTTCTTCCCCCGACGCCGCAGGAGCCGCCGTCACGCCATGTTTGTTCAGTTCTGCGATGTATGTTCGGTTATGTGAGAGAATATGCACAACGGCTGTTACCAAAATCCAGCCCCGTTGGCATGGTGGCGCGTGGGTGACGCACCGGAAGGCGTAAACGCATCCCGTTAATGGTTCAGTGGATGGGTGTAGCTGTCAGCGGTCAGGATCACACCCAACTGTCCATTGGTGTGCTGTGCATGCGCGTGTTACGCAAATGTCCGTAATTGGTAACGCGGGGTCAGGCGCACCGCAGTGGTCCGCCCGGCCCGGCCATGGACTCGTGCGTCCGCCTCGTACGCACGAGCCGTACGCGCGCGCTTGCTCTCCTCTGACATTCGCGACATCGAGGACCACCTGCCCGAGCTGGTGCTGAGCGCCGACGCGGACGCGTTCGCAGACCTGCGTGCCCGAGGCCTCGCACCGTTGCGGACCTTGCCTGCCGCGACCGCACGGCGGCTGGAGGAAACGTTGCGGGCGTGGCTGCTGCACCAGGGCAGGCGCGAAGCAGGGGCGTACGGTCCCTGCCGGCCAGTGGATGTTCGCCGGGCAGTACAACCACGCCCGCGGCGGCTGGGACGCCCGGGACGACCGCTACGCGGCCACCGCCGGGACGCGGAGCGAACCGCTCGCCGTGGCCGGCGATTTCGCCCAGCACGACGACTGATTACGAAAACGCGGCAACCTTTTCCTCACCCGTGGCGACCAGAAGGCGCAAGATCTTCCCCACGCAAGGAATGGGCATGACTGCACGAACTGAACAGCGCGTCCGCCACCGTCGCCGGGTCACCGCGCGCCGTGCGGTGATCAGCGGAGCCGCCGCCCTCGGGCTGACCGGTGCCGCGATTGTCACCACGGCGATGCTGTCCCCCGCCGGGGCCGCCGCGTCCTGGCCCGCGGACACCGGCAGCAAGCCGGTGCCGAAGACCATCCCGGTCTCCGGTGAGTACGACGGCGGGATGAAGAAGTTCTACGGCACCGGCGCCCTGGGCGGCAGCGGCCAGGACGAGGGCCAGTCCCCCCTCTTCGAGCTGGCCGACGGCGCCGTCCTCAAGAACGTCGTTATCGGCACGCCCGCCGCCGACGGCGTCCACTGCAAGGGCAGCTGCACGCTGCAGAACGTGTGGTGGCTGGACGTCGGCGAGGACGCCGCCACGTTCAAGGGCAAGTCGGCTTCGGCGACGTACAACGTCATCGGCGGCGGGGCGAAGGAGGCCGACGACAAGGTCCTCCAGTTCAACGGGGCCGGCAAGCTCACCGTGACCGGCTTCCAGGTCGAGGGCTTCGGCAAGCTGGTCCGCTCGTGCGGCAACTGCAAGACGCAGTACAAACGCACGGTCGTGCTGAGCGACATCGACGTGACCGCGCCGGGCAAGTCGATCGTCGGCGTCAACCAGAACTATGGCGACACCGCGACGCTGTCGAAGATCCGGATTCACGGTGACGCGAGGAAGAAGATCAAGACCTGCGTGCGCTTCAAGGGCAACAACACCGGCAAGGAGCCCACCCAGCTGGGCAGCGGCCCCGACGGCACCGCGTGCCGCTTCTCAGTATCGGACATCACGTACAACTGAGTCGTACCACTGACTGACGTACGTCGGCGTCGTCGCCACAGCACGGCGGCGCCGCACCGCCGTCTCCTGGACCGTCACCGTCACCCGGACGGTCGCGCCCCATCGCCGCGCCGCGCGGGGCGGCGCAGGCGAGAGCCACCGCACCCACAGGACAGAGAGGGGCGGCCATGAGCCGCCCGGCCGACGTCGGCGGCGGCCACGCCACCGGCGGTACGGAACCCGGTACACGCCACCCCTACGCCCACCACACAGCTCTCCCGCCCCGGCACCGCGCCGCAACGGCTGGGCGTCGGCGGGGACGATGCTCGCCGGGGTGCTGATGCTGGTGGAAAGCGTGCTCGGGATGCTGCAGAGCATCGCGGGCATCGCCGAGGACGACGAGTACGGGTAGATCGGCGAGTATGTCTTCGAGTTCAGCGTGACCGCTGGTACTGCAGCCCGATATTGTTCAGCACGGCGGTCTCGGCGATCCGGGATCCCCTCTCGCGGTATGCCTGTAGCGCTTGCCGATGGTGCTCGTGGGCGTCTGGCCAGAGACCAAGCCGAGGCATGGATCGCATGGGCGAAAGCCACGTGCAACGCCCGAACCCCTCAATGGTTCAGGGTTACTGCCGGAAGTCCCTGCCCCCGCTGGGGGTTCCAAGCCGTTCTTGCGCGCAGCATCGCCGACCCGTGTCCGCGGAGATCCTTCCGGCGCGGAACCGGCAGCCGCTCGCGCGGGCTTCGCACCCACCATCCGTCCATACGTCGCGCCAGAGAGATCAGCGGCCGGATGCTGCAGCGCATCGTCGCCGAGACCGCCCGGGGCGCGCGGTCGCTCGACGACTGACCAGCAGAAACGAGGTTGGGACAGCGCTCTATGTGAGGCGAGGGTGCTAGCGTACGCCCGTTCACTCGGGAACTTGGAGCGCACCACCATGAAGTACACCGTCTCGATCGAGATCGCGCTGCCGCGGGAGAAGGTGGTCCAGCTGCTCGCCGACCCGGCACACCTGCCGAAGTGGCTGCGGGGTCTGGTGCTGCACGAGCCGCTGTGTGGGGTGCACGGGCAGGTCGGTACCAAGTCGCGGGTCGTGATCCAGATGGGGCGGCAGAAGATCGAGTGCACCGAGACCATCACGCGCCGGGAACCGGCAGACCTGCGCGATATCCCGACAGGGAGCGTCGTTCACTTCGACCGCGAGATCGTCGGCGAGGGCATGTGGAGCGCCGTGCGCGACCGGCTGACCGAAGCCGGTCCGGAGACGACGCTCTGGGTGAGCGAGAACGAGTACCGGTTCAGCCGCGTGCTGATGCGGCTGGTAGGGGTCCTGATGCCCGGTGCCTTCCGCAAGCAGTCGCAACAGCACATGCAGGACTTCAAGGCGTTCGCCGAGCTGGGAAAGGACGTCCGCGAAGAGAAGGACTGATCTGCTTGCGGACGGCGGTCGTCGACAGTCGATCTCCCCGGCCGGCGCCACCCGAACCTGCGCAGCAAGAGAAGCTGTGTGCCCCAACCCCTGTCTGAAAGTTTTGAGCGCGGCGACAAGGCCGCCCGGCACGCCGCCGTCCTCGCCTGGCAGTTCCCCCACACCCTCTACGCCGTGGCCAGCGCCGGACTCTGGCGCGGCTACCCGCCTGCTGACGCCCTCCGGCTGCCCGCGTCCGCAGTCGTGGCCCTCGGCTCCGCCGACGGCCACCGCAGCCGGTGGCTGCAGTACAGCCTCACCCAGGTTGGCCACGACGAGGACGGCGGCATGGTCCACACGATCATCCTTCTTCGACCGGGGATGTCGCGTGTCACCGCAGTTGGTTGAATGCCTGGTCGGCTTCGGCTATGGCCTCTGGTTGGACGTCGTGGGCGGTTCGACCGTCGGCGATCTTTTGCCAGTTGGTCCGGGCGAGCACCCGTTGGACCGCGAGTACCTGGGCGGCTAGCAGGCGTGCCTGGATGTCTTCGCCGAGGGCGTCGGCCAGTGCCTTCTCGTCCTCGAGCTGGTATCGCGTGAGCCGTCCTGCCAGGCTCGGTGTGGTGAACACCAGTCGATGGAACGCCACTACCTCGGGTGATCGTTGAGGCCGGTGACGGGGTCGTACCGATCGAGGCCGCCCGGAAGTGCCGGTGCAGCGCCGTCACGGCTTGATGCCGGACTGCGGTCACGTACGACGCGTGCGCCTCTCCTTGGTGGTCCGCGAACCGGTGCAGCACCAGGTCTTCCTTGGTGGGGAAGTACCGGAAGAGGGTCGGCTTGGAGATCTCGGCCGCCGCGGCGATGTCGTTGACGGAGACGCGGTCGAAGCCGCGCTCCAGGAACAGTGAGATGGCCGCGTCGCCGATGGTGTCGCGCGTCCGCTCCTTCTTGCGGGCCCGCAGTCCCGTCGGCTCGCTCATCTGACCACCGTAACATTCATTACCGGGTTGCGTTTTTAACCGAGTAACGTTTTCATGGCTGTCGTGAACCAGACAGACATTCCTCCCGTGCTGGTAACCGGGGCGACGGGCCGGGTCGGCCGCGTCGTCGTCGACCAACTCCTCGACGCGGGCGTGCCGGTCCGCGCCCTCACCCATCGCTCCGAGGCGGCGGCGACGCTGCCGGCGAAGGTCGACGTCTTCACCGGCGACCTCACCGTGCCCGAGACACTCGACCCGGCGCTGAATGGCGCCGGTGCGGTCTTCCTCGTCTGGACCGCCCGCCTCAGACCGCCGCGGCAGTCGTCGAGCGGCTGGCAGCCCACGTGCGGCGGGTCGTTTTCCTCTCCTCCCCGCACCAGACGCCGCACCCCTTCTTCCAGCAGCCCAATCCCATGGCGGTGCTGCACGCCGACATCGAGCGGCTCATCGCGGCCACCGGACTCGAGTCGACGATCATCCGGCCGGGAATGCTCGCGTCGAACTCGCTGGCCTGGTGGGCGCCCGCGATCCGGGCCGACGAGGCCGTCCGTTGGCCTTACGGCGCTGCCGAGACAGCACCCGTCGACGACCGCGACATCGCAGCCGTCGCGGCGCGGACGCTCCATCAGGACGGATACGCCGGAGGCGACTACGTCTTACGGGCCCCGAATCGCTGACCCAAGCCGCGCAGTGGGCGTCATCGGCGACGCCCTGGGGCGCCGGATCCCATTCGAAGAGATGACGCCGGACGAGTTCCGAAACCTGTCGCAGGGCACGGCGCCCAGCTCGGTCGTCGACATGCTGCTCGCCGCGTGGAGCGCGGCGGTCGGACAGCCCGCGTACATCACCACTGCGGTGGCCGACATCCTCGGGACGGCGCCGCGAACGTTTCGCCAGTGGCCGCCGACCACGCCGCCGCGTTCACGGAGGGTTCGCAGGGGTCGTAACCTCGTCGACTGCGATCTGCGCCCCTGGCTGCAGCTATCAGTCCGCTGTCGCCCCGGCCCCCCGCCTCCGGGATGTGCCGGGCGCGTGGGTGCGGGAGGCTCAGCGGCCCGGGGCATCACCTGCGGTCCAAGTGCGCTATGCCGCTGGGAAATTACACGCGGAGGGTGTGCACGTCGCCTGCAGGCGTCTTCAGGGGCGGCGGGCCAGCAAGTGGGCGTCGAGGAAACCTCGCTCGGAGGCCGGGTCGTGGAGCAGCTGGGCGAACGTGACGAGCCCGGCCTCGGCCAGCAACTCTGCGAACCGGTCCACCGGCCAGCTATAGGCGGGCGTCACCTTGTGGTCGAAGCGGACCAGCTCCGGTCCGTCGGTCGCGAAGAACGAGACCAGGAGCAGGCCCCCTGGTGCCAGAACACGTACCTGCTCGGCAAGCAGCGCGGGCAATTCCCCAGGCGGGGTATGGATCATCGAGTAGTGGGCCAGCACGCCGCCGAGCGCGCCGTCCTCGACCGGCAGGGCCTCCATCAGCGCCTCATCGAACCGCAGCGCCGGATGGGTCCGCCGGGCATGGTCGACCATGCCCGGGGAGAGGTCCAGCCCGAAGGCGTCCAGCCCCATTTCGTGCAACATGGCCGTCAGGTGTCCAGGCCCGCACCCGACGTCGGCTGCCCGCGGGTTCCCCGTCTCGCGCACCAGCTCGGCGAAAGTGCCGATCATGTTCCGTGAGAACGGGTGCGTCTGCAACCGATTTGCGAACATCGACGCATAGAGCTCGACGACCCCGTCGTAGGCCGCCCTGGTCTCGTCTTGGTGTCCCGCCACGGGGAAGAAGCTAACACCCGTGCCGTTCGCGGCCGTTCTCCGGCTCCGTGCTGCCCCTGGGGCTGATCGCATCACCTGAGTACGGGGCGACCCCAGTAGTTCGGAGAAGCTTCCTGGAGTGCCACGACGGCGCCCCGGCCGACCCGTCCAGCTACATCGCTCCCTGCCACGCCACCAGCTGGCCGCCTGAATCCGCACAGCGCAAATGCCCGGAACAGCCGCTTGCCGCTGCACGCGTGACGGCTGCTCCGGGCTTTCCCATCCCGTGTCAGGTACGAGAGGAAACCAGTATGACCATATTCGCCTTACCGAGGAAGCGCCTCCACATCACCGGGGCCGCCGTGCCGCTGGCCGGATGGACCGCCCACACCGTCGTCCTCCACCGGCGCCCGGCCACCGCCCAGCGCGACCTGCTGACCGGCACCCTGCGCCGCGAACCCTTCCTCGCACGAGCGCTACGACTCCTCGAGCGCCACCCCCACGACGCGGTCCTGATCCTCGCGGACGCTGACCACTTCAAAGCCCTCAACGACACTTCGGGCACGCCGCTGGCGATACCGCCCTCGCCGCGATCGGCGCCCGGCTCACCGTGTGGGTGGGCAAGCGCGGCACGGTGGGCAGGATCGGAGGCGACGAATTCGCCGCCCTCACCCGTCCCGTCCCCGCCACCGGCCCCTGCGCTTGGAGCACCTCGCGCACCCGCTCGCCCAGCCGCTCACGTACGACGGCGAGCAGCAGCCCCTCGCCGTATCCGCCGGATCCGCTACCCCGTACACGGTCGGCTCCCACGACCTGGCCGTGCTGATGCGCGCGGCCGATGCGGCGATGTACGAGGGCAAGCGGCACGGTGGTCCAGGCTCGCCCCCATCACGCTCAGGCGCGCAGTGTCAACGGCCGCCGCGAAGGCCGCCCCGGAACCCACGCCCGCCCGACCACCCACCACAGCATGACCGCCGCTCCGCGACCGGACACTGTCATGCCGGCCGGGAGCGGCGGCTGCTGGTCTGGCGGGACACCTGACCTGGCGGGCACACAGACGTCGCTACGCAGTCCAACCCGGGGCCAGCAGTAAGCCGGCCCCGGCCCGAGCGTTAGACCCCGCCCCTTTCCATGTTCCCCAGGCGCTGCAGCACCTTCGACGAGATCGCGATGGCCTCCCTTGTGTCTCCCGAAGCCTGGGCGGCCCTCGCCCTGTCGACCTGCTCAGCGATGGACTGATCGAAGCCCTCGGCTCCAACCGTGGCCATGAAGTTATTGATCTTCTGGAGGTTCAACGTCGCAAGATCGTCAGTCATGTGCGCTTCCCTTAAGGCCGACTACATACAGAAGCGATCGTGACACTCTCTGTAGCCACCCACAACTGTCCGCTACCCCAGATCGGTGCGAACCTCCACCCAGGGAAGATCACCACCCCCGGCCCCGCCGCAGGTGGTGAGACCGGCGCCGAGTGGTGCGCATGGTCTACGAGGTCGTCGCCTTCCAGGCCCTGCGCGACCAGCTCAAGTGCAAGGAGGTCTGGGGCGTCGGCGCCGACAAGTGGCGCAACCCCGACGAGGACCTTCCCCAGGACTTCGCCGAGCGCCGCGAGGACCGCTCTGCTCGGCCGGGAAGTCCACGTCGAGCCCGAGCCGCTCCAGCAGCCGCACGGTGGCGCTCGCGACGGACGGGAACAGCGTCGTTGACGCAGGTGACGAACAGGGCGACGTGCAACGTTCCTCCTCCGGCAGCACGCCCCTCGGTGTCAGGGCCACCGCAGCGTACTGGCCTTGATCAGGGGGGTGTTGTTGGTTTCCGTCCATTCCATGCGGGCCTTGAGGTCCTGGATGCAGATCTCGTGGCACGTGCGGATGGCGAGACCGGGAGCGACCCGGGACGTGTAGTTCTGGACCTGCGCGATGTTGCCCCGGACGGTGGCAGTGGCGTTCGTGAGGGAGACCGGGGGATGGGCGCGTCGGGGAAGGTGCTCCGCAGGATGAAGACGCCCCCGCCCTTGGCGAAGAGCGGCTTGGCCACCGGGTGGGGCCGGTTCGGACCAAGACCTTCACTGATGCTCGCCTCTCCACGGCCATCGTCGTCCGTCTCACATTCAGCGGCACGATCATCGAGACCGGCACGACCTCCTACCGCCTCTCGAGCACCCGGGCCGAGCCGAAGAACACGTCGCCAGTTGAAGAGCTTCCCTCCCGGCCTCTGGACACGCCCCCAGGGCCGGGAGGCCCGAGGTCAACCCGTTGGGTTTGGGCTGTGAGTCGTACGTCATGCCTCACCCCCGACCGCGCCCTCAGCCGAAGACGATGGCATGGCCGCTGGCGATGCTCGACTGGCATGCTGCATGGAGTTGGGCCCAGGCGAACTTCTCGGGCTCGAGCGGGTCGGTAGGCGGTATATCCACCAGTTTGGCCTGCTCCGCACGGGAAAGCCGTTCGTCCCCGTCTGGATGGATGTCGATCCCCGGTGCCAGCCAAACCAGCTCAGACCGCAAGCGCTGGCTGGACCCGAGCATTCCGTACCCCAGCACTTCCTCCTCTTCCGGCAGGAACAGCGGCTCACCCATGTCAACCGGCACGTAGTAACCCCCGTTGTCGGCATGGCAGAGCAGGTGGGACGAAAACATGGCCAGCTCGTCTTGGACCTTCTCCTGGTCCCGGGCGTACTGCTCGGCGTCTGCGGCGTGAGCCGGGGTGACAGCTTCCCCGCGCAGCCGCAGGACGAACGCACGGCGCAGGTGGCCCAGGTAGCCGTAGGGGAAGCCTCCGGCGTAGAGGAAATCGCCAGCGGGACCCGTGCCCGGTTCGCGCCAGGCGATGCCCTGCCCGGCCCCGGTTGAGCAGGGCGAAGGCGCTCAGGTGATGAGCCCATCCCTCGGGGTCGTTGCGGGCCAGGCCGTGCAACAACCCCACTGTTATCGAGACTCCCATGCGCGCAAGATTAAGAGGAGGGTCTGACACGGCAGCTGTAGTTCGTGACCGCTGACGTATCCATGCTGGTCAGTGGATAGAAGCCTCTCTCCAGGCGCATACCCAGCCGCGGCTTTGACGTTGAAATCTTGCACGCCAGTCCGTCTGCCCGACTGGATGATCGAACCCTGCGGCATGTGATCTGGCCTGTGAAGCGACGAGGATCAGCAACCGGCTGCGGGGCCTGCTGACGCAGATCCACCCGTCTCGGAACTGGTGCTGGGCCCGCGAGTGCAACACCCGGCCGTGCTCAAGCTCCTCACCAGTTCGGTTCACCGGCACAGCTCCGCAAGGACGCCGGCGGCTCGTGACCTTGATGCGTCCCAAGGCGCCGCGGATGGTCGAGCGTCTCGTCGAGACATCTTCACCGCACTGGACGAGCAGACCGTCGTCCCGGGCACAGCACCCCCGACGGTCGCAAGCCTCCCACCAGAGCCCGGACGGCCCGGACCCGCACGGTGAGACCAAGACCTGTGCGGCAGCCCCAGCGCCTCCAGCAGCGACGCGCGCATCTGCGGGAAGCCCGGCTTCACCCCGACCACCACCCACCGCCCCTTCACACGGGCCCTTCAGCGAGGAGGTGACGTTGGTATCCCACGGCGACCCTGTGCTTCAGCAGTGGCTGCGGGGCGGGCGCCGAACGCTACTGGTTACCGGTGAGGCGCAAACAGACCAGGACGCAGAAGCCACCAGGGCGGCCGATTGCCGCGGCAAGCCGGTGCCGGCCGGTGCACTTGGTGTTCTACCAGGTGACCGGTAGTGCCACCGGTCCTCGGATGAGTACGTCTTTCTGCCAGGGAACGGTTTTAGGGGCAGTGGCCAGCCGCAGGTCGGGGAGGCGGGTGAGGAGGGCGGTCAGCAGCAGTTCGCCTTCCATACGGGCCAGCAGTGGTGCCACGCAATGGTGGGGACCGTGGCCGAAAGCCAGGTGGGGCGGGCCATCGCGGTCGATGTCGATCCGGTGCGGTTCTGGGTAGCACCGTTCGTCCCAGTTGGCTGCCACGTATGAGACGTAGACGGCCTCGCCGCGGCGGACCAGGACGCCTCCCACCTCAACGTCCTCGGTGGCGATGCGGGCTTGTCCCACGCCGTGCTTGTGGGGAATCCAGCGCAGCAGTTCTTCCACGGCGGCCGGTACGGCGTGTGGGTCCGAGCGCAGCCGGCCCTTCAGGCTGTCGTCGGTGAGCAGGCAGTAGACCATGTTGGAGGTGTGGTTGCGCACCGCGTGCCAGCCGTTGAGCGCCATCAGCGTGGCCAGGGCGAGGAGTTCCTCTTCCTCGATCTTGCCGCTTTCGACAGCGGCTACCAGTTCGCTGATGAGGTCGTCCTGCGGCTGGAGCCGGCGCTCGCGGGCCAGTTCGAGGAAGAAGGCGCGAGCTTCCTCTTTGGCCTGCTGTGCGCGTTCGACCTGTGTTTCGTCCTTCGCCCGGGTCAGGACGGCGTCCGCCCATGTACGCAAACGCGGCTGGTCGGCTTCCGGCACACCCAGCACGGCTCCGATGACATGCATCGGGAAGGGGGAGGTCACGTGCTGGACGAGGTCAGCGGGCGGTCCGACTGCGACCATGGAGTCGAGGAGTTGATCGAGTACGGCTTGGGCGCGGGGGCGCAGGGCGGCCACGCCGGAGCGGTTGAACGCCAAGGAGACCACGGAGCGGACGCGGGTGTGGTCGGGCGGGTCGACGAAGCTGACCGCACGGTCCAGCGGGATGAGATATCTGTTCATGCTGGGCAGCGGCCGTCCGACGATGTCGCGGCTAAACCGGGGATCGGAGGTGACGAACCGGACGGCGTCATGCCGTGTCGCCAGCCAGCAGCCGCCGGGCGCTCCGTGCGGCAGCCGGATCCGGACGACTGGTTCGCCCTGCAATGCTTCGCGAAGGAAGGGGTCGAACTCGAGGGCAGCCAAGTCCGACACCTCGTACAACGGCGCGGTTACGTCCTTCATTACTGGCTCCTGGCCGGCTGGTCGTGGCGCAGCGGTGTGAGCTGCTCGATGTCGTAGCGGCGGCGCAGCTCGGCGATGGAGTTGTGGTCCGCAGGCCCGTCGGCGGACAGGATCTCCAGGAGGTCCTCGAAGTAGCGCTCGTGGTCCGGGGGCGGGGACGACTGGAAAAACATCCGGGCCGGGACGCCGGTGGGGTTGGCGAAGGCGTGCGGGCAGCCGGGCGGGACCAGGATGACGGTGCCGGGCGTGGCACGGACCACCCGCTCACCCTTCATCGACTGCCATCCCCGCCAGCCGTCCGTGCTGCGCACCCGTGGTTCGAAGGCCAGGACGTCGAGTTCGCCGTCCAGGACGTAGAACAGCTCCTCGCTGCGCGCGTGGACGTGCGCGCCAACATCGAAACCCGGGGGAACAAGCACCTCGAAACTCGATGCGAAACGCGACTGCCCGCCGGTCACTTTGAAAGTCACGTGCTGAGCGGCTGCACGGAGCGTACGGCCCTGACCAGGTTGCACGATCAAGCCGCTGCGCGGGGCCGTCGTCGTCAGGGGATCCGCCACCACCGGGCGCCCCGCAGCAAGGCTCACGGAGCCGCGCTCCAGTACCTCCGTGCGAACCCGGCCCTGACACCGGAGCCGAACCCGGCCAGCCCACCGCCCGCCCGGCCGCTGTACTCACCCAGCCCGCGGACCCGGGCCAACAACGCGTCGTACCTCATCACTGTCCCCTTTCAGCCTGCTCTTACCCGGTGCCTGTACGAGCCCCGGGGAATACCGGTCGTAATGGGCCGATTATGGCTAGCGAAGGTCCGGGTCATGGGGACTTTCGGAACGCGAGGAGGCCGTGGCGTGTCACAACCTCGGACCCCGCAACAAATATGACTATCCCGGCCAAAGATGCTCGAAGTCCTTGGCGGACAAGGTTCGGGGCGCTCGGACTAACCGGACCGGCTCGGTCGTGATCCAGGTCGTGGCGCCCTTCTTCCCCTGGTGCCGGGTCGACGGCAAGACGTACGAACGCCTCCCCGACACCCCCCGCGAGGGCTGGGACGAGATGCATGACTGGGTGGCCTCCTGGGGCGTCGCCAGCTCCTGGCCGATGGGCAAGCCCAACGGCTTCATCTCGAAGCGCGGGGCGGGCCACTTCGACACATCGCCGCTGTCGATGACGTATTCGAAGCCCGTCTCCCGGAGGGCGGCTCGCTGGCGGACCCGACTAAGGAAGCGAACAGCGGCCGTATCCCAGCGATCTGGGCGCCTCCACGCCAAGCGGGGAAGACGGCGCGCTGCGCCACACCAACGGGCAGATACTCGGAAGGCCCCCGTCAGCGGGGAGGACGAGGTCTCGTTGCCTGCGTATCGCCACGCCTGTCGTCGACGAGGCGCCGGGCGATGGGGCCCGGCAGGGGCACGGAGAGCAGGACAACTGGGGTGCCGATGTCGCCGAGCCATTGGAGCAGGCGCATGGGCGTGGCCGTATGCCTCGTAGGCGTGCGCTTCGTCGATGCTGTTCTTCCGGCGAGGCCGAGCCAGCGCAGGGCGTTGAACCGGACAGGTAGTGCGGCAAGGGTTCCTTCGCCCGATGTGCCGGTGGTGACGCAGGCGACCAAGCCGCGGTGGCGGCCTTTCACGGCGCTGAGAAGCGCCGAGCTTTTGATCAGCGACCCCTAACCCTCGCGGAAGGTCAGCGGCACCAGGCGATGGGGTTCAGGTTCTTGACGTAGCGGCCGGTAACCCACCCGCTACCGTGGCCCAGCTTGTACCAGATGCGGACGCCGTCGATCTTTTGGCCGTACGCCTTGCAGGCCAAGGGGATCTTGGCTCCTGAGCGGAAGCTGCCCAGCACGGTGGAGTGGGTGGTCGGCCTGCTACGGATCCATACTCCGGTGTTTGCGGTGACCCTGCCGTACTTGGTGTATGCCGTCGCCCCACTTGTCTGATGCGCCGTGGGAGCGGCGGTGGGGGTCTGGTCGGCCGCTGTTGCCTGGGTGGCCGCGCCGAGCAGCCCCAAGGCCAGACTTCCGACGGTCAGCGCGACTTGGGTTTTAAGGGAAGCAAGCACAGCAATCTCCTTCTGTGTGCGTTGACGCGGTCCGCCACGAACCAGGACGCAATCCGCGGATAGCGCCAGGATGGACGCCAGAGACACCGGACCGGGGCTGCCGTGCCGCTCACTCACTCGATGAGCCCAAATTCGCTGCATGCGACCCTGTCTTGTGCAGCATGCATTAAGGAAGGGGCACTGTTCTGCGCCTATGCTCGCCCCGGCGATGGCCGAGCCACAACACGGCATGAGCGCTATAAAGCCACGCCCAGGCCCCCGGGTCTCCCGATCGTACGAAGGACCGGAATCAATTCGCCAACAAGGTAAGGAGCCCTCTCGTCGCGGGAATATGCTTCGTCCGCCGCCGGGAAGGTGTTAGCAGAGCTTCACCGGTTGGCCGCTGACTGGGCTGAACGGTGCTCTCGTCGTTCCTTGGGGGCTTCGGCCCCTCAAGCGGGCGCAGCAGCCAAGGGTTTGTCGCGCACGCGGCCTGCCTCGCCTTGCCATCGCGGTGCTGAGGACCTGTGGATCAGGGATGTTGTGTCACACGCATGCGCCCGGGCAGTCAGTGCCCGGGCGCTGGCGCATCTATTAGAGGCGGGGCGTTGACCGTCTCACTGGACAATGGCCCTCGAGACCGCCAGGGCTGCGGCCATGATGGTCAACTGGGGGTTCACCTCGGGGCAGCTGGGAAGTACCGACCCGTCCGCGATGTGTACGCCGTGAACGCCCTGGAGTTGTCCCCGCTCGTCGGCCGGGAACCGCTGCGGGTCTCGCCCTGCCGCGACCGTGCCAGTGGGGTGGAAAGCGGACAAGTGGAGGTCACGGGCGGTGACGTGGTCGAGCATGGAGTCCAGTTGCTGGGGCGATTGCAGTCGTGGGGCTCGCGCAATGCCGGTGAGGACCTCCTGGGCACCGGCCGCGAACAGGACGCGGGTCATGGCGCGTACGGCTGTGACCAGTCGAGTGGCGTCGTGAGGGTGGAGGTCGTATCGGATGAGGGTGCGGTCGCGGCCTAGCACTCTGCCTGAAGGGTGGTCGGCGATCATTGCTCCGAGGGTGGCCAGGTGCCCGGCACCGTCCATGCCCGCCCTGAGTTCTCGTCCGAGGCCGGGCAGGATGAAGCTGCTCATGCCCGGCGGGGTGGCGGTGGCTTCCAGCAGGACACCCTCTGCGTGCAATTCCTCGATGCCGACGCTTTGGAGCACTCCCTCCCAGGCGGTGACCTTGTGTGGAAACCGTCCTGCGACGCTGGTGGCGGGGTGGACGCTCAGATCTTGTCCCAGGCGTGGGTGGCTGCCCAGTCCGGAGCGGCGCAACAGGGGCGGGGACTGCAGGGCGCCGGCCGCTACCACGATGAGGGGGCTGAGTATTTCCAGTTCGCTTCCGTCCGCGCGCCGTACGTGGACACCAACGGCTGCCGGACCTCCCGGGCGGTCTGGGTCGCTCAGGATCCGCAGAACACGGGCGCCCGTGACGATGCGTGCTCCGGCGGCGCAGGCGTCGGGCAGGACGGAAAGTTGTACGCTCTGTTTGGCGCCGGTGGGGCAGCCGACAACGCACTGGCAGGAGCCCTTGCAGCCTGGCGCATTGCGCCGCAGTGGGGCGGCTCTCCAACCGAGATGCTTCGCGCCGTCCAGGGCGAGCAGCCCGTTGTTGCCCAGGACGTCTCGGGGCTGGGTGGCCACCTGCAGGGTGCGTTCGACCTCGTCGAGGAGAGTGTCGAAGCCGTTGGTGTTCCAGCCGAACTCGGAGCTCCAGCGTCGCAGTACTGGGGTGGGGGTTCTGTAGCACGTGCCGGAGTTCACGATGGTGGTGCCGCCAACAGCGCGGCCGGTGGGCAGAAGCAGCGGGGGCCCGCCGAGGGCGGCGGTGGCGCCGCCGTGTCGGTAGAGGCGGTGCTGCGGGTGGGCCACTCTTCGGCGGGGACGCAGTTGAGGGGTGGGTCGGGCGGGGCTATCGGCGGTGTGGAGGGAGGCTGGTGAAACATGCGTTCGGTGCCGGCGGCCAGGAGGACGGGTACCTTCAGCAGTTCGAGCAGGGGTGCCAGGCGACGGTGTCCGGCGAGGCAGGTCACGACGTACTCGCGCTCTCGGGGCGTGAGGGTGGCGAGGGTACGTCCGGTGGGAGCGAGTGCGTAGCCATCTACTGCGGCTGCTGCCACGCGGACTCCGGCCCGGGCGGGGACCGGCATGGTGGCAAGCACCGCGACCAGACGTTCGGGGACGTGGATGGTCCACTCTTGGCCGGGCTGTGTGGGGTCGGCGGCAAGGAGGGCGGCGACCAGTCCAGGTGCTGTCACCTGTCTCCCACCTCGACGTGCGCGGTGCCGTCCAGGTTCCAGCTCGCTTCCGGCCGCCACCGTCCCCACCAGCGTTCCAGGCGTATCTCGGCGTCGGCACGTTCGCTGTTTCGGCACACGGCGGGAGAGCCGTCGGGGTCGACGTAGTCGAGTGCGAGGGTTCGGTCGGCGGGCAGGGTGACCTTGACCCGGATGCGGCGCAGTCCTGATCTGCCGGTCACACTCCATGTGGGAGTGGTGAGGTCGGTGCGAAACCGTCCCACGCCCGCCCAGCCGATGGCGGTGCGCTCGGCGCGGCGGGGCCAGGTCCGGCCGTGGCGGCGCAGGCGTAGAAACACCAGTGGGAGCAGGGCGCGCAAGCCCGCCCGGATGGAGACTGCGGCCACGATTTCGAGGGCGTCGCCGCCTCCGAGGTCGGCGTGGAGCCAGCCCCAGCGGTGGGCGTTGCCGTGACCGTAGATCCGTGCGGATGCGCCCGGTGCCTGGCGAAGGGTAAGGGTGCCGGCGGGGTGGCTGAAGGTGCCGTCGTAGTGGGCTCGGGCGGCCGGGAGCATCTGAGTGGCCGGGAGCAGAGGGTGCCGCCAGGACCAGCGGGGGAAGGTGAAAATGGGTGCGCCCTGGAGCGTTTCGGTCAGGTCCCAGGCGAACGGGCCTGCGCTTCCGGTCAGCTGGCCCGGGCGGGCGGACACCTTCTCCATCGCGAAGCCGTCGACTGCGGGTTGCCAGGGTTCGGGACCAAAGCGGATGTGCTCGACGGGACCGTCGGTGGGAAAGTGCGCCGCCCATCCGTGAGCATAGGCCGCAGAGCCGTCCGTCGGCGTGATGAGTTCATGGTGCAGCCACAGGCCGCTGCCGGTTTGTGGATCGGTCGCGGTGGTGTACCAGACCTCGGTGCGCTGGCAGCTCTACCAGCGCTACCAGGACGGCATGGAGGACCAGATCGGCGCGCTCGGCCTGGTCCTCAACGCCCTCGTCCTGTTCAACACCCGTTACATGGACGCCGCCCTCACCCAGCTCCGCGCCGACGGCTTCGAGGTCCGCGACGAGGACGTCGCCCGTCTCTCGCCATTCGTCCGCCACCACATCAACGTGTTGGGCCGGTACTCCTTCCAGCTCCCTGACCTGCCCGGCGGAATGCGGCCCCTCCGTGCCCCGGATGCTGCCGACGAGTAGCGAAACGCGGCGGGCGCGGCCGGATGCGCCCGCCACTCGACCTGTGGTGGGGAACTCGTGGGATCGACTATGACCTCGGGCTGGCTATGTGTTGGCCGCCTTGATGCGGACGGCTCGGGCGCGGACCACCAAGGGCCGGGATAAGACAGTGATGGCGATGGAGACGGCGGCCACAGAAGTGATGGCCGTGCCAGCAGTGAACTGCTGGGCAATGCCGCCAGCGATCGCGGCTCCGATACTCTGCCACGTCATCCGGCCGGCGGACTCAACTCCCTGGACCTGGCCACGGACCGGATCAGGGGTCAACTCCAGAAGTCGCTCCTGGAGCGGCAGGGTGGCGGCGAAGCCGGCACTGGCGATGAACACCGCGGCTGTCGCCACTAGCACGGGCGGGTGGATGGCGAACAGCAGGTAGGGGACGGCGAGCAGCAGTCGCAGGGCGAATGCACAGCGGCGTCGCTGCTCGGCGGTGAGCAGTCGCCCGACCGTAAGGTCACCGAGGAGCATGCCTGCCGATCCGGCGGCCAGGAAGACGCCGGCGTGATTGGGGGCGTAGGAGATGAACAGGGCCTCGCAGCCGACGATCAGGCCATTGGGGACCCACAGGTTCAGCAGCAGCGCGCGTTGGCCGGAGTGGGAGAAAAGCTCGATGTTCGTCGTCCAGGTCTGGCGCAGTCCAGGGCGACGGGTCAGACGGATCGAGTGTTCCCGGACAGTCACCGCCACAATGATCAATCCAACGCCGGTCAGGGCTGTCGCGACGGCGAAGACCTCTTGCGAGCTCAGGTACCGCACAAGGACGGCGCCGATGGCGTAGCCGAGGATGACCATGCCTCCCGAGGTGATGTTCATCAGCGAACGTGCTAGTGCATAGGTGGAGGTTGGCACCACCTCGGCGAGCAGCCCCATCCGCGCCCCCGTTCCCAGGGACTGGAAGAACCCCAGTACAAGAAGCAGACCGAACCGGGCGGCGAGCGGAAGCCCTGGAACCGCCTGTGCGGCAACACCTACGAGCGAGACACACTGGAGCACGACGAGAGTCCGGCGAGGACGGCCTCCGTCCGCGACCGACATCAGCGTCAGCGCACCGAGTACCGTCGCGAACGTGGCGCCGTACATGCTCACAGCGGTCAGGAACGGGGACTTGGTCTGCTGGCTGACCAGCGTGCCGAGCGCGAAGCCCGACAAAGTGCTCGCGGCGACCGTCAGTGTGAAGCTGGCGTACAAGCCGACGAATTCACGGTTGCGGAGCAGGTCACGGTACGTGGTGGGAGGTGTTCGGGAGGCAGATGCGTCAGAAGGCATGAAAAAAGCCTCCGCGCGCACCCAACCCGGGGCGCCGAAGGCCAACTCGCGAATAATAGCATCTGCCCCAGGCCCACCCACGACCCGCCATCATCAGAGCGGGTGGCGACACGGACGCGGACACGCACCGGCCACAGCAGCACCGCACATTCAACGGCAGCTGTCGCCGGGGGCGAGCAGACTGGTCAGCTCCGAGATCGCCTCGGGGGACGGCTTGAAGTAGCGGCGGACATTCTCCGGCTTCTTATGCCTTGACTTTGCCATCAGCATCAGCAGGGAGGCGCCCTGCTCACCGAGGTGGGTCAAGGCGGAATGGCGGAACTCGTGCAGGTCCCAGCCGGTCCCCGGACCGCGCACGGCCGTGTGCTCGTCCAGCAGCGCACGCGCTTGGCCGTAAGAGAGGCGTGGCGTCGTCCGGGTCCGGGTAGACCAGGGCGGCCCATCGGCTGGAGTTGGCGCTGCGGTCGACCGGCACGTAGGCGTGCCCGTCCCAGTACCAAACCGGGTTCGGCGCGAAGGCCTCGCGGGGCAGGTCGCCGGCGGCCTGGCGGACCCATGGCGCTCGCGCCGGCCACGCGCCGCGCTGCTCCATGTCAGCACCGAGAACGTCGGCGCTGCTCGGCGCGTTGAGACACGGCTACTCGTCCTTCTTGTGCTGCCCGTTGGACGGCAGTGGCGTCGGCACCTGGACGTCGGCGCCGCCCGGTGGCGGCGTGCCCTGGCCTGGGTCCGGCTGGGGCTTCTCGTGCTTGCCCATGATGTCCCCTGCTCGTCGCCTACTGGGTGCGGGCCATGCTGACGCACAAGCAACCAGGGCGGAGGGGGCATTCTCAGCCGCACCAGCCAATTTACGGGCGTGGAGGCCAGGTTCGGGGCGACGCGTACGAAGTTGCTGTGGCCGGTGACCGGGTACAGCACCGCTACCGTAACCTGCCGCGCCGGAGGGCCCGCTCACCGATGGAGGTCGTTCGCGACCGCCCGCCCGCTATGGCGAGACAGCACCGCCGGTACGGCGCAGAACGGCCCTGGCAGGGGGAGCCTGAGACAGCCGGCAGCTCGATGCAATGATCGCGACGGTCGGGGCCACAGGACACGGGAGCACAGCAGCCTGGACATCGACGACCGGAACCGCCTGAGTACGCGTACTCAAACAGCCCGAGCTGTCTGCCCCTGCTGCCCGCGAGCCGGTCGCGGCCACACTGGACCGCCTTGTCCCCGTACGAAGAGGTTCCGATGAGCCGTCTCCTCAGCCTGCGTTCCGCCACCACCGGCGACCAGTCCTGGATTCATGCATTGCGGCACCGCGTCTACGCGGAGGAGCTGGGCCAACACCTGCCCAATGCCGAGGGGCGGCTGGTCGACGGGTTGGACGGCGACAACGTCTACCTGGTCGCCGCGCGGTGTGCGGACCGGGTCGGGTTCGTGAGCGTGACGCCTCCGTGGGCGGGCCGGTACGGGCTGGACAAGTACCTGACCCGGGCCGAGCTTCCGCTCCTCGACGAAAGCGACGTCTTCGAGGTGCGGCTGCTCACCGTCGAACCCGACGAGCGGACCGGCACGGCAGGCGCGCTGTTGATGTACGCGGCGCTGCGCTGGATCGCGTCCCGGGGCGGGCGGCGGGTGGTGGCGATGGGCCGCGCCGACCTGGTCGGCATGTACCGGGCGGCGGGTCTGCGTCCCGTCGGCCGTACCGTCCGCAGCGGTCTGGTCGACTTCGAGGTGCTCACCGGGGAGGTCGCGGCTCTGACGCGGGGTGCAGCGGGGCGGCATGCGGCAACCCTGACCCGGTTGGCAGCCGGCGTCGACTGGCAACTGGACGCACCGTTCGCGCCCCGGCCCGACGGCTGTGAGCACGGTGGGGCCTCGTTCACCGCGATCGGCGCGGACTTCCGCACGCTCGAACGGCGTCACGAAGTGGTCGCGGCCGACGTCCTCGACGCCTGGTTCCCGCCGGCTCCCGGAGCGCGGGCAATGCTCACCGAAGAGGCCGGGTGGGTCTCCCGCACCTCACCACCGACCGGTGCCGAGGGCTTGCTCGCGGAGCTCGCCGCGGTCCGCAGCCTGCCCCCACAGACACTCGCGGTCGGCGCCGGCTCCTCCGACCTAATCTTCCGTGCCTTCGGCCGGTGGCTGACATCGACGAGCCGGGTCCTGCTGATGGACCCCGGGTACGGCGAGTACGCCCATGTTGCAGAGCGAGTGATCGGCTGCTCCGTGGACCGGTTTCAGCTGCGGCGCGAGGAGGGTTGGCGCATCGATCCAGCCAGGTTGTCGGCGGTCGTCGCCGACGGGGCGTACGACCTCGTGGTTGTCGTCAACCCGAACAACCCGACCGGCTGCCACGCACCGGCCGCCGAGTTGCGCGCGGTAATCACCGCCGCCCCGCCCCGGACCCGCTGGTGGATCGACGAGGCATACCTCGGCTACGTCGATCCCGTCGAGTCTCTCGCCCCGTTCGCCGCACGGGACCCACGCGTGGTGGTCTGCACCTCGATGTCCAAGACGTACGCCCTCTCCGGCGTGCGGGCTGCATACCTGGTGGCCGAGCCGGGTACGGCGGCGGAGCTGCGCCGATGGACCCCGCCGTGGGCGGTCGGTCTGCCGGCCCAGCTCGCGGCGGTGGCGGCCCTGCGCGACCCTGCGTACTACACCAGCGTGCTGCGGCGCACGCACGAGCTGCGCCGCCAGCTGGCCGCTGACCTGGCCGCAGCGGACGCGTCGGTCACAGTCGAGGAGTCGGTGGCCAACTTCCTGACACTCACGCTGCCGCCGGGCGGGCCGAGCGCCGCATCTTTGGTCGCAGAGTGCCGGCGCCACGATGTGTACCTGCGGGACCTGTCGCCGCTGTCGTCGTCGTACGAGGGCCGGACCGTGCGCGTCGCGGTCCGCGACACCGGCGAGAACGCGCGCATCGTGACCGCCTACCGCGCCGCTCTCGGTGAACTGCGCGCGAGCTCCTTTGTGTTGCCGGCCGTCAGGGCGGCACAGTGACCTCGGTGGCCACGCTGGCACCGTGGTTGGGTGGCGCACTGCTGGTGAGCGGTGTGGCGGTGGGGGCGTCGCAGCGGCGGGAGTTGATTGTCCGGTGGTGTGCATGGGCGGTGGGCGTGCCGGTGGTGACCGCCGCATTCTGGTGGGGACGCCCCGGGATCGCCCTGCTCGCCGTAGTCGTCGCGGTCGTCGCGGTGCTGGAGTTCGGCACGCTGACCCGGCTGCCTCGCACCGACCGGGCGGTACTCGCCGCGGCCGTGACAGGATTGATCGGCGCCGCCACGTTGGCGCCGGAGCACGTCTGGCGGGTGGGCGCCGTTGGAGCCCTCGCACTGGTTGCCTTTTCGCTGGCGGACAGTGACGCCCAGGACGGCCTGCGACGGCTCGGCACCGGTCTGCTCGGCTTGGTGTGGCTGGGCGTGCTGGCCACGTTGGCGCCGCTGGGTGCGCTTGGGCTGGCACTCTTCGCCGCGGTGTCGATCGCCGACGTGGTGGCGTACTTCGCCGGCCGGCGGCTGGGCGGGCCCCGGTTGTCGCGGCTGTCCCCGGCCAAGCGGTGGAGCGGGACGCTGTGTGGCGCGGCGGCGGGCCTTGCCGCACTCGCGCTGCTCTCGGCGTGGAGCTGGCCGGCCGTGGCCGCGGTGGCCGTGGGCGGGCCGGCGGGCGACTTGCTGGAGTCCCTCGTCAAGCGCGGCGCCGGGGCCAAGGACTCGGGCCAGTGGCTGGCAGGCGCCGGAGGGCTGCTGGACCGGATCGACTCACTCGTGGGCGCGTTGGCTGTGGTCGTCGTGCTGGGGTGAGCGGGCTCGCCGTCCAGGGGGATGAACTCGTAGCGGTGCAGGCGCGGCCAGTGGGGTTGTGGGCGTAGGTGTGGGTGCGTGTGCCTGCTTCGTCGACAACGCGCTGCGAGAGACCGTGGAAGTGCCGACCGGCGACTTCCAGGATCTTCGGCTGTGGCGGCGGCAGGTCTCCGACCTGTCTGTGGGGCTGGTCGAGGAGTACCGCCGCCCGGTCCTGATCCCCATGACCTTGGTCAATCCCCGGTATCTCGGTGAGATCCTCGGCGCGCTGAAGGCCGCAGGCATCGACGTTCACCACTTCTTCCTCAAGGTCCCCCGAGAGGTCCTGGAGAAGCGGATCGACGGACAGAGCTTCACCCCGAATGACCCTGCACAGGACGAGCGGGTCCGGCGCTGGCGCACGAACAGGATCGAACCGTGCATGGCAGCGGCCGACACCCTGCCCAACGACACGGTGTTCCTGGACGGCGAACTGACCCCACAGGAGCTGGCCGTTCAGGTACTTGCCCGGGTCCCAACCCGCGGGCCATCCGGCACCTGATCGCGGTAGTGGTTCAGCGGCCGCTTCTCTGGGGGATCACGGTGGCTCGGCGGTGGGCAGCCGAACCAACCGAGGCCATCCGGGCAGAGTTTCATGCAGATACCGGTCATCAGCGGGCCGTGCCAGTGCAGCAGGAGTTCGCCTCCGCAGCGGGAGCAGGGCCGCTCGGGCTGTTCGTCTTCACTCAAGTCCTGAGCAGTGCGGGCGAGTTGTTCCTCGCTGACGTGGTCGCGGCTGCCTTCCGGGTGCCCCAGTCGGTCACCTGGGCCGCCTCCCACCGCTCGTCGGTTAGCTTTGCGCAGATGGGACCGGCGGGCCTCAACCAACCGAGTAGGGGCGATCGGTTGCCCCGAACGTTGTGCATCTCGAGGATCGCGCTACCAGAAGGTGCGCAAGCTCGACGGCCAGGTGCTCGACCAAAGCAAGACCGACCGGGGCTACGAGGTCACGAAGGACACCATCGTCGAGATCACCGATGAAGATCTTGACAAGACGCCGTTGCCCACGGCGAAGGCGATCGACGTGGTCGCGTTCATGCCGACCGACAGCATCGACCCACTACGCATCGGCGACAGCCACTACCTCGCCGCCGACGGACAGGTCGCGACCCCACACGGGCAAGTCGATTGTTTCCACTCCATGCGCTGGCCCGACGACATCCGCTCACCCACCCCCTTCAAGACCACCGAGGTGGAGGTCGACGATGCGGAGGTTGACGCGGCCATCGACCTCATGGAAGCCATGGCCTGACGACATCACCCGCTACCGCGAGGCCCTGCAGAACTTGCTCGCCGAGAAGGCCAACGGCACCCATCCTCTGGCATGGAGTGACCGGCCGCGGCGCCGGTCGTGGACCTGATGGCGGCGCTACGCCAGTCCGTGGAACTTGCCCGCGAATCCCGTGGCGAAAGCCACGGCGAGGACGCGACCGTGCACGACATCCCTCAGCGCACGGTGAAGAAGCCTGCCCCAGGAGACGGCCAAGAGCCCGGCGAAGAAGACCGTCGGCCGCAAGCCGCAGTCGGCGCAGCCGGACGCCCGCTCCTCGATCACAAGCTGACGCCTGCGCGCCGCTCCGAGGTCTGCTCGCCGCAGACATCGGCCCGGGGGCATCGTTTCTGCGGTGAATCTCACCACCCTGGCGGGTGAGCAGCACGGCGTCCCGGGCAACCGGCGGGCCGTAACACGCTATCCATACGTTCGTGATCAAGAACCTGCTGCGCGCCGCTACGGCTGCCGCGCTCACCCTCCTGCCCGTCACCGCCTCTTCCCCGGCGCACGCCCTCGAGACGCTCCCGCTCAGCGTCGCGGTCCACCAGCTCGATGTCGCGGACGAAGTACGCGAGGGGTACACGCGCGACAAGTTCCGCCACTGGAACACCGGCCAGAACCCCACCGACGGATGCAACACCCGCAATGAGGTACTGATCGCAGAAGCAGTCGAGCCGCCGACCGTCGGCCCTGGGTGCAAGCTGACCGGCGGCACCTGGTTCTCCTACTACGACGCCACGACCGTGTCCGGTCCCTCCGGGCTCGACATCGACCACATGGTTCCCCTCGCCGAGTCCTGGGATTCCGGCGCCTCAGCCTGGACCGCGCAGCGCCGCGAGGCGTACGCCAACGACCTGGGCGCCTCTACCTCGCTGGTCGGCGTCACCGCCAGGTCCAACCGCAGCAAGTCCGACCAAGACCCCGCCACCTGGATGCCACCGGCCGGCGACGTCCACTGCCAGTACGCGGCGGAATGGACCGCAACCAAGCTCCGCTGGGACCTGACCGCCGACCCGCAGGAACAGGCCGAGCTGATCGGCCTCGCCGAACAGTGCCCGACAACCGAGGTCCACTTCGACCCCGCGCCGTGAGCCCAGCAGAAGAGCCCAATGACAGGCGTGCAGCTGCATGTGGCAGGGCTTCACGTATCGACCGGAAGCCAAGTTTCACGAAGGGATCGTTTTGGACGCCATCGCCGCCAAGAGGCAGATTTTCTCCATGCTGGACGTGGACGGTGACGGAGTCATCTCCCGCCAGGAGTACCTCACCCGCCCCGAGCGCGCGGCCGCCGTGGCAGGACGCGACGTCGACGATCCTCTTGTCTCCGTCGCCCGTGCGACTCATGAAGAGGTGTACGCGTCGATGGACGCGAACGGCGACGGGAAGGTGAGCTTCGAGGAATACGCGGCATGGGCCGGTGCAGAGGCATTCGATGAGGTCTGCCGGCATGCGCTGGGCTCACTGTTCGACCTCGCCGACATCGACGCGGACGGAACCCTGAGCCGGGCGGAGTTCACGCGGCTGCGTGAAGCTCTCGGCAACCCGATCGACAGCGCCGAGGCCGCGTTCGACGCACTCGACGCCGACGGCGACGGACTCATCGACCGGGACGCGTACCTGGCCTCGATCCGTGCCTACGTCACGGACGGCACGTCACCCATGGCCCAAGCCCTCCACAACTACAACCGCTAAACACAACCACGATGCCCCCTGCCCTGCCTGCCGGGAGGCAGGGGTGTCAGGTGCCCCAGCCTGCAGCGATGTAGCTCGTCGCCCCCGCCCGGGGAAGGAGTCGGGAGCGGCGTCTGATCGCACGGGGTGGCCGGCCCGGTCTTCGCGCGACCAGGCCAGCCACCTGCTCCTGGTGCGCCGATACAAGCAGCGCGCCAAGACGCCACGAGACCGCTGCCGCCCACATCATCCAGTCGCGCCATGGCCCCAACTGTGGGACAGGCGATGCTCGCCTTGAGCCAGCCGGGAACACGTCCACGCTCCTCCGTCCGCCAGGTCAGCCCTCTGATGTCGACCTTGCCGAAGAGGACCGTGTAGTCGGCTGGCATCTGGCTCATGAGCTGGTTCAGCTCCCCGGAAGACGGCATCGGCCAGGGGGGTCAGCTCCGCGCTGGCGTCCCACTCTCCCGTGCGGGGATGGCCGCCGATGCTCTCAGCGATGCGATGGCAGACAGCCCCTAACGCTCCACCTGCCGCTGCCCGTCGCCGATGAAGGGCTCGGGCAACGGTTCGGGCAGCTGGGCTGCAAGGTCGGCGGCCTCTTGTGGAGGTCCCGGTCAGGCGGACCTCCAGAACGCGAGGAGGCCGTGGGGTCAATGCCCGGAGCCTTTCGGAAGGAAATGACCGCAATGACACTTCGGGTCCGATGGGGCAGCGGCGTCAGTCCGCCCTCCCTGGAGGCGGCGGCGTCATCGGTGACGCGTGGGCGATCCAGGCGTCCCCGCCGACCACTACACCCCCCGAAGGCCCAAACCAGGCCACCATCGAAACGCTTCTCAGCAACTGGCACGCCACCTTGCGGCTGTGCCAGTTCGACATCCAGCCGATGGTCAAGCTGTACGGCACCGCCTTCGGCCTCTCCGAAAACGACCTGGACACCGCCGCCAAGCAGTACGACGAGCTGCTTGCCTCCTACGCACCCTGACACTAGTCACAACGACGGCCGCCCTCGACGATGGCGTCGAGATCAGGGGGCGTCCTTTATGCGCTGGCAACGGATCGCCGGCTGGCCGTGCCGGTAAACGCATAGGTGTGGCGCTCCTGAATACGGCCATCACGCTGCGCAGATTGTGCTGTTCGATCACGTGGGCCACACCAGCGGTGTTGGCGCGCAAGACTCCGAAGATGGGCGACTCGGGCACTTGGATACAGATCGGCTGGTAAGGGCTGAGTATCCCCTTGCCTACGAGTTCTTGCGCCACCCGCAACTATCTGACCTTTTCGGCCTCGCCGCGGCCCTTTGCTGCTGTAAGCGACTCACTCGACTCACCCCATAGGAAAAGGTCTAGAAAGCGTCCGGGTGGAGTGGCTGGGCAATCCTGAAGCATGCGGACTGAAGCTCGCCAGGGGGTACCACCGGCTCGGCGAAGAGTTCGAAGTTTTTGTGCCGGATGAATCGATCCGGGAACTTCACGGAGCGAAATGAAGCCTGGTTCGGGTCGATTTCCGCCGGTTCGAGAACGTAAGTCGATTCTTCAATAACCTCGGCTTTGACCTGCGGGTCCGTGATCCCGGTGAAGAACTTGCTGTGTATGCGGAAATTGTCGAACGTCGCGATGCGCAGACAGAAGCCAGGCGGAGCAACTGCTCGTACCAGCATTCCTTTTTCGCCAAAATTCAGGCTGGGACCCGTCCACTGGAATGTGGCGTTACGACGGTCCTCGTCGGTTTGAATCTTGGCGATGTCGACAAGCCCGGTATGATCGATGACGAAGAATTCCGGAAAGTTATTCGAGAACAGAGAAAGCTTGAGCTCAGCCACGATGTCTCTCGTTCCGTGATGCGTCCATTTGAGTGTCTATGTAATGGAGCACTCGAATCGGCATCAACCACGCCTGGGATGGGCGTGAGAGCCGAGAAGGCCGTCACTCTCCTGCGTCCATGCGGGTAAGAGCACTATCTCCATAGTGCGCCGCCCAGGGCGTGACCGCCAGCGCTTCACAACGGTTACCAGTTCAACCAGGCGACCATCTGCAGCACTTACCGAACCGCGGGCGTGTGCGCCACCTGGGCGCCCGGTACCAGGACCGGGACCTGCGCCAAGTGCTGCTGCTCCCGCCAAAAACAATCTCAGTCGACTCCTCCACGGCACGCACGCTCCCGCGCAGCCGGCCTGTACTCCGAAGAGTTGCTGTCGCTGAGGTTCGCCCTGCACGCCGGGGCTCGCCTGCCGGGCCGTCTGGACGCAGCATTCTCGGAGCGAGGACACCGTCAACGTCTGGGCTGGGGGCAGCTCGTTCGGCGCGAAGACCCGGTTCCGGCCGCGCCTCCCGCCCGAGTCAGACCACGACTACCGCGGATGCAGAGCCGCGCGGGCCGCGAGAAGGAACGCGTTGCTCGCCTCGTCGAAGCTGGGAAGGTTCAGATCGGGGCCGTCATCTGCTGGGCCGCAGAGTGTCGGGATCAACGCCGCGGTCAGTCCCATGCGCGCGAACAACTGGCGTAGTTCTGGCAAGACTTCGATGGTGCTGTCCTCAGGCGTACCGATCGTGTGCCAGGCGCCTTGCGCGATAGTGATCAACTCCCATGCGCGGTTCGCATCCTGTCTGTGAGTATTCGTCCGCGCAGCAACTTGCTCCATCGCACTCCGTCGACGTGCGTGATTCTGCATCGTGATCGCGAGCACCTCGGCGGATGTCTGCAATACCCGCGCAGCCGATGCCACTTCTTCAGGCCCCTCCAATCGCACCACCCAGCCCTTGTGCGACATGTCTGCCGCCAACGGCTTCAACCCGGCGATACGCAAGCGCGTTTCCTCCTCCTCGGCCGAGGGTTCCAGGTTGAGGGCGTAGTCGTGGTGGCTGAGCACTGCCTGCAAGAAGGACGCATAGGCTTCCCGTTGGATACCGCGCCGCCACTGGACATGCTCTATTTGGCCTTGTGCTCGCACGGCGTCGAGCGCGGCGCTGTAGCTCGCGTCTGCTTGTGCTAGTCCGGCACGAGCGGTCGCGTCCGCTGCACTGAGACCCGCCCGAAGCTGCCATCGGCCCATGACCATTGTGCTGGAGACGCCGATGAGGGCGATAGCCGCTGCGGCTACAGACCCGATTCCCTGGAGATCCATGAGCTGATGATCCCGTTTCTCCGGCCTCGTGTTTGGCTGTTCTGCTCTCCCGCTCACGCCGCTGGTTCAGGGCTCGGTAGCACACAGAGAGGCCTCGGCAGCCGAGGACACCCGGTGAAACCCGCCCCGGCCGAAGACGGGCCTGTTCATCCGGCTGATCTTCACGTACGCCTTCCCGCCCCGCCCGGCCCGGCACTGAAGGACAGTCCCCTCAGCCGAGCCACCGCCCGCGCTGCTCAGACCAGCCGGAAGCTACCGATCGGCGCGGACTACCAGAGGCGCCCCATCGGCGGCCCCTCTCTCTGCCAAGACGCCGGCAGATGGTGGCCGACTTGGCACTCCGCGCCGCCTCGCGCTCCACAACGCCCTGTCGGCCCTCTGACGGAGACGTGGGAGCAGCCCGGCACCCATCCCTCGCTGGTACGTGTGGCGGCGCCTGTGGGGCATCCAGGACGGGCGCGCCGGGCGGTCGCAATGCCAACCTCCAACGATGCTCGGACGCCGGCGGCAACGGCGGCGACGCCCGCCTGGTCGCCCAGGGCGGCCGACCACGTTGCCGCAACCAGCCCGGCCTCCACCGTCAGGGCATCGGCCCGGCGCCGGTAACCGCATGCTTCGTACAGTCGACCGTCCGGTCGTTGCCTGCAGTCCTCACACGGCGCGGCTGGCGGGACCGCGTCGGCGGCGGCCACGGCCGTACGAGACCTTCCCGCATGCGCGGCGCGCAGGGGCGACTGGACTCGGCGCGGTCCCCTGCACCTGCCCCGTACCGCATCCGGGTTGACGGCCATGGTCGTCACCAACCCCGCACCGGTGGGTTGGTGACGACCATGGCCGTCAACCCGACGCCGCTCCTGGCCCGTTACTAAAGCCCCGGCCGGAGCGGCCGCTGGTCGTCCCTTGCACAAGGAGCTGCACCAGTATCTGACATTACGGTGATCGGTACGAAATCGCCTCCGGAGCAGCCATCTGATATGCCCAGAGGCCGTGAAAAACGCGTCAGCGTGCGTTGATGGTCAGACGGTATCGATGGGGTTCACAACCGCCCAGACGCAGGCCGATGACACTGAGAACTGCCCGGGGCAGGGCCCCGCGCCGTGCTCTGGGCGTTGCCCGCCGCCCTGTTCGTCGTCGCAGCGCTCTCCACCAGTACCTCGGCCCTCTCTACACGCGGCCGGCTGCCAGGCACGCTCACCGCAGCGGGATTCGTCGCCAGACCGCCGCCTTCACCGCGGCTGGAGTCGCCGCAACCCGCAACCACCACACCCGCCGTACCGGCCTTTCGGCCGACGTCCGCAGCGGTGTGCCCTGCGAGCACAGGCGGTGGAGGACTGGGCCGTGCGCACAGCGCGGTCCACGCAGGTGCGTGTGGCGCCGCCGCTCCCCCGGCGGCGCGGACCCGAGAGGTACCGGACAGCAGCTACGCGCCTGATCGGCCGACAGCACCGTACGGGCAGCATGCTCTGCTGCCGCCGGGAAGGCCCTCGCCCGTCCGGCTAGCCCCTGCGGAGAGCTTCTGCCAGGCCCGCTTGGGCACCTTCTTGGTCAGGGTGTCCGCACGGAACCTCCCCGCCCCGGTGGTGACTTCGTGCGAGCAGGCCACCGCGAGGACGTAGCCGGTGCCACGTTCCTCCAGTGCGGTTCGCAGCTTGGGGTTGCCCCCGTAGACCTCGTCGCCGGCGACCCATCCGGCCTGGTGGCCAGCGTCCAGGAACCGGGCAACCATACGAGTGGCCAGTTCCGGCTTGGTAGCGAAGGCGGTGTCCTGGTCGAGTCCGGCATCCCGGCAGCGGTCAGGGTCGGAGGTCCATGAACGCGGGACGTACAGTTCCCGGTCCACTGCCGCGTGCCCGCGCCGGCCAGCGTAGACCAGGTAGACGGCGACCTGGGCATTTTCGATCCTGCCCGCGGTACCGGTGTACTGGCGCTGGACGCCGACCGTGTCGGTGCCCTTCTTCACGTCCCCGGTCTCGTCGACCACCAGTACCGCCTGGTCGTCGTGCAGGTGGTCCACCACGTAGCCACACACATCGTCGCGGACCCGGTCGGCGTCCCACTTGGCCCGGCCGAGCAGGTGCTGCATGCCGTCCGGGGTCCTCTCCCCGGCCCATTCGGCGATGGTCCAGCAGTTCTTGCGCGGCAGGTCCGACAGCAGTCCGAGCACCAACTTCCGGACCCGGAACCGGGGTTCGACCCGTGTGAACCGTCCCGCTATCCGGCTCATCAGGCCCTCGAACGCCTCCTGCCAGCGGGCAGGGTCTACGCTGTGACCTGCGGCCACCGCGTGATCGTTTGTCTTCACACACCGATGATCAACGGGTGGCCGCACCCGTCTCCACAGCGCGTCGGGGTCGCGCAGCGTCCGCCCGCAGTTCCTGTGTCAGGAGGACATGTGCAACGTGGCGAAGTCTGGTGGGTGGAGTTCGACGAGCGGCGGCCGGTCGTGCTGCTGTCGGGAGACGACGCGGCCGGGATCCGGGTGATGCAGGTCGTCGCTCGGGCGGGTGTCGACATCACCGGTCTGGGCGTCGAAGTGGCAGTAGGCGCCGTGGAAGGACTGCCCTTCGAAGGCGTGCTGCGGTTCGCGTTGCCACGTCCGGGCCTCACCCCTTGCACGTGGCTGACCACCGTGTCCCGGGACGACCTGATCGAGCGAGCGGGCGTTCTGTCCTCCGCGAAACTCAGCGAGATTGAGAACGCCCTCCGTCTCGGTGAGCAAGCGAAGGAGTGGACCCCGGCGACGACCGCGAAGCTCAGCGAGATAAGGAACGCCCTCCGTCTCGGTGGACTCGGGTAGGCGGAGAAGGAACGGACGCCCGCGACGGCGTGGTCGGTCTCGTCCAGATGATCGACGCTGCCAGCTGCCTCCTCGGCGCCCCTCACGATCGAGATCACGAACTACGGCTGGAGTACTAAGGAGGCCGGTCGATGGCGCCGAGGGGTAGACAGGCGAGGTGACGGACAGCGAGCCGGGCGCCGGCGATAGGGAAGACCCCCTGACCGAGCTGTGCGATTTGTGCGGGGTCGTGATCTCGGACAGTACGGAGGTGTACTCCCTCGTGCGGGACTCGTCCGCGATCCATGCTCACGACTCGCAGTTCGACGGGAAACGCATGATCGTCGCGTGCTCGCCCGAACACCTGGACGAGCTGATCAGGCAGTTCAAGCGTCGGCCGTTCGTGGAAGACGACCTGTGGGCGGGGAAGATCGCCCGGGTGATGCAGCAGCACCCCGAGGGCATCAGCGTCGAGGCACTTGCCGAGGAGGCCAGCCTAAATGTCGCCGAGGTCGGGGCTGGGGTGCGGTGGCATAACAGGGAGTTCTTGCGCTGGCCTGCCGAGTTCGGCGAAGGCGGCGACGATCGGGGCGACGACGATCGGTGATCAAGCAACTCGGGGCGGGTGACCGGAAGCCGGTCCATGCTCTTGATGCCGCGGGTGATGCGCCTGAGGGTCTGGGTCCGGAATGCGAGCTCGGGATGCGTGCCACGTCCAGGTAGTCGAAGGACTTGACGTGATCGTCGCGCCTCACCGACACGCGCGTTCTTCGCTCGCGCCGCTGGCACGAGAGCTTTTCATCGCCGTCTACCGGCACCAGGTCGACGCCTGGGCCCGGCCCACTCCTGCTGGCGACCAGCGCAATCCCACACGCCGCACTAGAGCAATGGGTCAACCTCTTCGCCGATTTCATAGCACCTAACGCCCGTGCGGCAGTCGACAGCGCCGGCTTCGACACCTTGCACCACTACTTCCTCGCCCCCCGCGCCGGTCCGCAGCCAGCTGCTCGAAGCCGCGGCCGTCGCTGACGAGATGCCGCTCCGCCATTGATGGCCGTGAGCTTATGCGCGGCGTCGGCAACCTCTGCATCGGCGCGGCCAGCGAACCCCCTACAACGCACGTCGACTGGTCGAACTCCTCATCGCAGGACTACGCCGACCGCATGATTGATGCCGTCTCCACCGAGATACTCGGCACCGCTGCAAGCAGCGTCCTGTTGCTGGGTCGTCTTGTGGCGACCGCGCAGTGATCGCAGTCGTGGAGCTGACGTCATGAGAGTCACAGCTAGGTAGGCCGCGTTGAACCTGGCTGACCGGCTCGCGGCTGAGCAGCGGCTGACGCACGTGGTCTACCGGAACGGGGTTGGACGTTCCCGGCGTTGCCCGTCTCCTCCCACGAAGGCCCCAGCATGCCTCCCCGTGACAGCCCTGCCGTACCTGACTGTACATAACGCGATGTAGATGAATTGTTAGTACATATCGAGTCAAAAATCGAGGCCCAGAAAGGGGGCGTAGAGGGCCGAACTCAGAGGCCCCGGCATGAAGCGACCTTGAGCCGCCTTTCAGGCCGCGAGAAGGGCGCACAGCCAATCTTGGGGTCTGAGAATGGGCTTCGAGTACGGCGTTCGGGTGATCGCTGGCCGTGGAGAAGCGAGCGCTTCTCTTCGTCAGCGGATACCGATCACTCGAGCTCGGTGACCGCACTCTTGTTCACGGCAGAGCGAGCGTCCAACTCCAAGAGGCAGGGCGCTCAAGTTGACCGCCCCCTCACCAGGAGCCGTCCGCAGGCTGCAGGCCGTCCTCCAGGAGGATTGACGTGCTGGACGACTTGCGGGTGGTGGGCTTCGATCTGGAGACGCACTGGGAGGTCACCTAGCCGACTGTCGGCGGAATACGGGCCGATGTAGCCGTATGGCTTGACGACGGGACGCAACTGACGCTGGAAGCACAGCGAATGCTGATGACGAACGACGCGTGGCGTTCCTCCATCGCGACTAGGCCCGCGCCGGCGTCGTGGACCGTTGGTCCTGTCGGCCACGGGTGCACACTCTGCAGGTAGCCTCGGTCCGCTCGGTGCTGCTGATGTAGGGCGGTAAGGATGCCCGCTCGTCGAGCAGGGTGCGGTTCCAGCGTTCGACCTTGCCGTTCGTCTGCGGCAACTCGGCCGGGGGAGCTTGACGGTCGCTCCGAGGTCGGCCAGTACGGCTTTCCAGGCCAGGCTTTTACGGTTGTCTAGGACCGGATCCCCAGGAGCTGCGAATTATCACGCCGTGATAAGTCTTTGTGCCGTGTCGCTGGTATGAGGCAGACACTTCGTCACGCCCTCCCCGCGGAGCTGATGTATCGCCATCTGACCTTGACCAGCTCGTGGGGTGGGCGCTGCGACCCCAGTGACTCTCCCCCGGCTTCGGCATCGATCGGGCGCCTCGGGAGCGGGCCTCGACCGGGGTATTCGGGCCTCGCGTTCGACCTTATGAACGCCCGCGCGTATGCCCCGGCGGTGTGACGCCATAGCCGCTTAGCCTTGTGAGTGCCATAGGTGCGGTGACGAGGCACCGGGGGTATCGGGCGGCTCCGGCGGATCGCGGCTCCGTGTCCTGGCACTCGGGGGGCGACGGAACCGGCGCGCTGCGGCGGCTGACTCTACGGGCAACCGCGATATTGAGGAAGTTGGGCGGGGCGCCAGGGCCGGGGGCCAGGCGCTCGAGAGTAGGTATGTAGGCACTGGCGCCGCGGTAGAGCCCGCCGCCAGGTGGCAGAAGCGGCTGTCGGCCGACGGCATGGTGATCCAGGGGGAACCCGGAGTCGGTCACACCGCGAGCGCCCGGCGGATGTGCGCTCGTCTGATGCGACTCCCGTTGTCCTGTGCCGATGCGTTGTGCAGCAAATCTGTCTGCGCTCCTTGAAGTGCTTAGACCGTGTCCTACATGGTGAGTTTGCGGAAGCGTTTGTAGCAGCAGATGGCGGCTGCCAGCCCAAGAAATGCCAGGTCGTTGCCCGGGTGTTGCTCGTAACGGTGATTGAGTCTGCGGTACCCGGTCAGCCAGGACATGGTCCGCTCGATGACCCATCTGCGGCGCCCCAACCGTTCGCTGGACTCGACTCCCTTGCGGGCGATCCGGACTCCAATGTGCTTGCCCCATAACCATCGCCTCAGGTGAGGGACGTCGTATGCCTTGTCTGCGTGCAGGCGTTGGGGCCTGGATTCGGCTGCCTGGGATTCGTGTCCCATGTGGAAGTGGGACAGCATCGGCTTCAGTGCCTGGCTGTCGTGGGTGTTGGCCGCGGAGAGTCCGACGCGTAGGGGCAGTCCGTCCGCATCGGACAGGACGTGCATCTTGGAACCGGGCTTACCCCGGTCCACGGGGCTCGGACCTGCAAGTTCGCGCCTTTTAGCGCGGACATGGACAGGGTCGAGGACCGCACGGGACAGGTCGAGAAAGCCGGCGTCGTCCAGCCTTTACAGGATCTCTTCCTGCAGCCGGGCCCACCACACCAGGTCGCGACCAGATCAGGAACCGGCGATGCACGGTCGACTTCGGTATCCCGAAGCACGGTGTCAACGCTCGCCAGGCACACCCGCTGACCGGGATGTAGATGATCGCGGCGAACAGCGTCTCATCAGGCGTGTCGCAGGTCCCGCGAGATCGACTCCACCACCACACCCGACACATGCGGATACAACCGCACCAAATCCCCAGAACCGCACGCCCAGAGGCTGCCCAGCTACACCGCACAGCATCAGCGACCGAGCCGTTACTCAGGCTGGCGGGCGGCGTGGGCTGCAGTCTGGGGATTGTCGGCGATAGCGTGCAGGGCATTTGGGGTGCCGACGATGTGCGTGAACGGATACGGGCGATGGCTGAGGCCGATCCCGAGTGCCGGGGCTTCGGTGCTCGCAGGCACCAGTGGAGGCTGGCCCCTCCCGTATCGGAGGCCGTGACAGCCCGTTTGAGCGGAGCATCGCTTGCTGCTTGCTGCCGATCATTCCTCACTAGAATTATCACGGCGTGATAATTGGACGCTTAGGGCTTGCCACAGGGTCCGCGGTCACCCCGGACACGAAGGCTGGCCCTTTCCGATGCTGGTGCAGACAGTGGCCTAGTGATGCGGGTGTGTGAGCACGCGGGGTGAACCTTCTGGCCGCACTTGCCGTACCGACCGGTGCGCGATGGGGGTGCCGGGTCGGCGTTCGGCTTGTACGAGTTCGGCAGCAAGTCGTGGCTGGACTGACAGGAAGACCTCGATCCCCTGCCCGTTCCCTTTCTCCATTCCGGGTCGTTCTGGCCCTCGCCGGAGCGGTCCGTTTGCGGGGAGCACGCCCCGGTGAGGAGAGATTCTCGCCGTGCTGGTTCACCGGCTCGCTGGATATCGCCGAGATCGGTTGCGCCTCTTACTACCGGCTGGTGGTCACCGGACCTGGTCGCGAGCAGGTCCAGACTGACGAACTCGGCTGCGGTGACGCGCTGAGCCCGGGCCCGGCCTTCCCCGAGTGGTACGAGCAGCGGCTGACTAGCCGCCTCTGATAGCCGTGCACGTTCAGCTGTACACAACAGACGACACGTTGAGGCGTACGCCGACAAAGCCCCTATTCGGGGACACGTTCACGGGGCCAGCGGCAGTACGCACCACCGGGGCCGGGGGCCGACAGTTCCACTCCAAGGCAGCTGAGGTTGTCGCGCGGGTCAGGCTCCGGCCCCCAACGGCTCACCGCGATTGCCACCGTTGTGGCTGATCGCTTGGCTCGTCAGGCCCGGCTCAGGCTGGCGGTCAATCTCGTTGAGGAAGTCGCGGGCAGTCCCCGGCACTGCCCAACCAGCTTGCTGATCACTTGCCCGTCGCGGTGTTCAACGAGACGAACAGATCGACGGTGCCGTGCCGGATGTAGTTAGAACTCCCTGTGCTGCGGCACTCCGGGGATCATGGGCAGCACCGGAGCGGTCCGCTCAAGGGCCTGGATCTGCGGCTTCTGGTCCACCGCGAACGCATCTCGTTCGCCGGGGAGCAAGATACAGACTGACGGCATCACGGATCTGTCGCTACGGAGAGGAGGCCTTGCACGTCTTGGTCGAAGCGGGAGGGGATAGTGCCGCGACTCGCCCGCGAGCCCGTCGAGCCGGTCGTGTAGAAGCCATCGTGCGCCAGTTGGCGACGGTGCCCCGGCTCACACTCAGCCGGGCCGCGACCGCCAGGTTCGGCCCCGCCCTCCGCTCAGCCATAGCCGCCGACTCCACAAGGTGCCTCGTACACTGCCGCCGTCCCCGGGTGGAACCTGTCGACAAGCCCCAGCCAAGAGCACGCCGACGATGCCGAACGTCTCAACGCCCCCTGTCTCTGCCCGACTCAACGCGCGGAAGCCACAAGCCAGCTGGCAGCTCGCCAATGGCTGCGCAGAATCAGACCCTCAGCCGAAGTTGACCAGTGCACGGCGTCCTTTTCGATCTCTGCTGTTACTGACATTGAAGCTGGGTTGTCGTATGGGCTGACGATCGGTGATCGTCGCGGTATGCCAGGTGTATGAGGTATCCGCAGGGTGGGGGTCTGACCGCGGAGAGGCAAGCCTTCCGCGAGCGGATCCGGCTGGAGGCAGCGGTGATGTCCGCTGCCGGGCGGGGCAGTACGGACATCGCGAAGGAGTTACGGGTCAGCGTCCGGTCGGTCCAGCGGTGGCGGCAGGCATGGAAGGCGGCCGGCCTGATCGGGGTTCGATCCCGCGGCCCGGCGTCCAAGCCCAAGCTGAGCGACGCACTGTTCGCCGTGCTTGAGGAAGAGCTGGTCAAGGGCCCGATCGCGCATGGCTGGCCGGACCAGAGATGGACGCTGGCCAGGATCAAGACCCTGATCGGCCGCCGGTTCCACAAGTCGATGACGCTGACGGGGATCTCGCAGATGCTACGCAGACACGGCTGGAGTCATCAGGTTCCGTCCCGTCGTGCCCTCGAGCGCGACGAGGCAGCGGCGGCCGACTGGGTGAAGGAGGTGTGGCCGCGAGTGGGAAAAGCGCGGTGGCGCTCGGGGCCTGGATCGTCTTCGAGGACGCAGCCGGGTTCTCGACGACGCCGCCGACCTCCCGCACCTGGAGCCGGCGCGGCAGCACACCGGTCATCCGGGTCCGTGGCCGTTCCCAGCGCCGTTTCTCCATCGCAGCCCTCTGCTGCTACAAACCCGGGATGGGCTCTCGCCTGATCTACCGGCCCAAACGACACACGGATCACAAGGCCGGAGGCCGTAAGAGCTTCGCCTGGACCGAGTACCGCGACCTCCTCATCGCCGCTCACCAGCAACTCGGCGGACCCATCGTCCTCGCCTGGGACAACTTGAACGTCCGTAAGCACCGCCGCATGCGGGCCTTCATCGAGGCACAGGACTGGCTCACGGCCTACCACCTGCCGTCTTATGCACCCGACCTCAACCCAGTGGAAGGCATCTGGTCGATCCTTCGCCGGACCACCCAGGCCAACACGGCCTTCGCCGACTCCGACCACCTCATGCGCCGGCTCCGACACGGCCTCCGCCGGATCCAGTACCGCAGCGACTCATCGAGGGATGCCTCAGCGCTACCGGCCTCACCTCACGCCAGCTTCCGACAGGACCATCATGTGATCCGCCGTAGCATCTGCACCTCTTGAAATCCCGCCTCAAGCAACCAGACGCGGAGCCCCGGCCGGTGGTCTCGTGGCTGTCGACCACGAGCTCAACCGGACGGCGTGACCGAGGACCACACGCCGAACCACTGCTCGGCGCCGAACTCCTCGAACCGCTCCACCTCGGTGAACCCCAGTTTCACCGCGACACGTACCGAGCGGTCGTTGGCGGCCTGGGTACAGAGCACCAGCGGCTCGCCGGGAAACGCGTTGGCGAACCAGCCGAGCGCCGCCGTGCATGCCTCAAGGGCATACCCATGTCCCCATGCCTCCGGCAGGAGCATGTAGCTGAGCTCGGCCTCTCCGGCATCAGGATGGACGTGCCCAGGACGCTCAGCGTCCCGCCGGTCGAGCGTGACGATGCCGATCATCGCCCCGTCGTGATCGACCACGAACACGCCGGGGCGCCGCCCGGGTACTTCGGGCACGGCATTCTCAAGCTGAGCACGTGGTCGGGGGCCACCGAGGTACGTCCGCACCTCTGACGAGGCGAGCAGGTCGATGAACGCCGCACGGTCCCGGGCCACAGACGCGCGGAGCACGAGCCGCTCGGTCCGCAACGGGGCGGGCGGCCAGACAACGGGCCCAAGCTCAGCCATGACGGCCAACCTACCCGACACCCCCTGGCGGGATCCTCCGGCCCCGACATCACGCCTTCAACCTCAGTAGTCGATTGCGCGACAAGACCGAGGGGCCGCTGCCGGTGATCCACCGAGCACGTATGCGCGCCCGACAGACATCCCATCAGGATTTGCGCGGGATGACGTGCGCCGCCCGTTCGATCCGGACCCGAGCTAGAAGCGCCCAGTACTCACGGCGGACAGTACTTCCGGTGCCGCACCTGTATTGGCACCCGGATAGTCCCAACTGCGCGGACTTGCGGCGCTGCGTCGACTGTCGGTGTGCTAACGCTCCCACCTACGACGACTCCTTCGCGAGAAGGACGCATAGCTGGGCTCATCGTCTCTTTATGGACAGACCCTCCACCGCTGACCTCTGACCGCCGGGCAAGCCACGTCATTGCTGTTCCGTAGTCGACCTGCCCCGGTGGCCAACCACTGACTTTCAAATTTGTTAGCACCGAGGCAGTGTCGAGGCCGGCAGGAGGCATCGCCACGGCGCATGCTGCCCGGCGTCCCGGCTCACATCCCTTCTCCCTCGAGTACACGCACGGGCCCCGGGCGTTGCCTGTAGCCGCCCTTCTCATCACGTCACGTGGTAGCGACAAGCGAAAGAAGGCGGACCTATCACGCCGTGATAATCCCGTGGCAGTCGACTGTCATGTCCAGCTTGCGCTCGGCCGCTCCAGCGAGGGCCCTTACGCCTCCTACGGGACCGTCCTCTTTGGGGCTATCCGTGGGGAGTGGTCAGGCGTGCTGGGGCCCCAGAGATGGGGGTTATCACGCCGTGATAGCCCAGCAAGACCCTGAAGTCAGTTAGCTAACGTGTCGATGCACCAAAAGATCTCGGACGTTAGTAGAGTGACGCACTATGACATCACCTGAAACCAGGGGCGACCGGGAGAAGGTCGTCTCCAAGCTCCCTTCCTGGCTCCGCCAGCAGCTGAAGGTGCGAGCTGCACAGCTCGGCATCGACATCCAGGACGCCGTAGACACCGGTATCACGGCCTGGCGCGGCCTCGGATCCAACCTCTCCCCCATCGACACTTCCGGCGCCGAATCCTTCGCCACCTTCCTGCCGGGCACGCAGTGGGCGGGCTTCCGCGCCGACTGCAAGGACCGGGGCGTCTCCCTCATCCAGGGTCTGGCCCAGTCCGTTCAGGTGTGGCTGGACACCAACCCCGGCCCGGCCGTAAAACGGCCTGCCATCGTCCGCCGCATCGTGGTCTGCAATCAAAAGGGCGGCGTCGGCAAGACCGCCATCACAGCCGGCGCCGGCGAGGCCCTGGCCGAGAGGCCTGACGCGCTCGTGCCGGTCCGCGTGTCCAAGCACTTCGCGGCTCTTCTCGAGGACGACGGCAACCAGAACACGGACCCTCTCGCCCTCGAGGACTTGCCCGGCCTCGGCCAGCGCGTACTGCTGGTCGACTTCGACCCCCAGGGGCACCTCACCAAGCAACTCGGGCAGGAAACGCTGCCGATGACCGGTGACTCCCTGACCAACCACATGGCCGGTGACGCTAAGGGTGAACTGCGTGACGTCATCGTCGCTATCGACGAGGATCGTTTTGGCGGAGACCTGCACCTCCTGCCGGCGTGTACCGACGCGTTCCTGCTCGACGTACGCCTCGCCTCTGTGCGCGCCCGCGAAGCCGCTCTGGAACGGGCCCTTGCGCCCATTGAAGCCGACTACGACGTGATCCTCATCGACTGCCCGCCCAGCCTGGGCCTCAGTATGGACGCCGCGACCTATTACGGGCGGCGCCGCCCGGAGGAAGTCCCTGGCAACTCCGGCGTCCTGATCGTCGTGCAGGCAGAGGACAGCAGCGCCGACGCCTACGACCTGCTTACCTCGCAGATCGAAGACATGCGCACCGACCTGGCGCTCGACCTCGACTACCTCGGCATCGTCGTCAACCACTACGACGCCCGCCGCGGTTACATCGCCACCTCTTCGCTGCAGTCCTGGATGGAGATAAAGGATCCCCGCGTTGTCGGCGTCATCGGCGATCTCAAGGAGCAGAAGGAAGCCGTCCGTGTGAAGCGCCCTCTCCTCGCATACGCCCCACGCTGCGAACAGTCCGTCGCCCTGCGCGCCCTGGCCCGGGAGATCTGCAAGTGAGCAAAGCAAAGAACCTTGGAGCCGGCGCGTCGTTCGGCCAGGCTCGCCCCGTCAGCGCCCGCCGCGCGGCGATTGGCGCGGCAACGGCAGCACCTACTGTCGGGGTCCCTGACCCTACCGAGCTGCCTCTCAGCCAGATCAGTCAGAACCCGGACAACCCTCGAGAGGAGCTCAGGGATCTGGAGGGCCTTGCTGACAGCATTCGTGAGATCGGACTCGTCAACGCGATCACCGTCGCTTCGGTCGATGCCTACCTCCAGGAGCGACCGGAGCGAGCGGCCGACATTGAAGCCGGGACGCGCTACATCGTGGTTGACGGTCACCGTCGGCTCGAGGCAGCCCGACTGGCGGGCGTCACGACGATCCGAGTGAGCGTCGACAACGCGCGCGTCTCTACGGACGAGTCTCTGCTGGAAGCGGCGTTCGTCGCCAATGTGCATCGTGACGACATGAGTCCGCTCGAGCAGGCGCAAGCCCTCCGTACGCTGGTTGATTTTTACGGCTCGCAGAGCAAGGCAGCTAGGAGGCTGGGCATGGCTCAGTCCACCATCTCATCGAAGCTGTCGGTCCTGGATCTCGATCCGCAGCTGCAGGCTGACCTTCTCGAAGGCCGCCGCAAGATCGAGCACGTACGTAACTTGTCGAAGCTGACCGCGGCGGAGCAGATCCAGCAAGCGGACGCACGGGCGGCTGCCAGTGAACGCAAGCGCGCCAAAGTCGGCGAGCTATCACGGCGTGATAATCCGGCAGTCGGCGCCGATGAAGCTCGGCGTGACATCGCGACACCCGACGTAGGGCGATCACGGTCTGATGCACCTGCGCCCGGCGTTGAGGTATCACGCCGTGATATCTCAACGCCGGGTGCCGAGCGGCCGCTGACAGACGACCTGCCCGGTCCTCGAGACGCACAGCCAACAGCCGCACAGGCAGGCACCCCGTCGCAGGAGCCGGCCACCCGGATGCCCTGGCACGACGGCTATCAGGTTGCTGCGCTCGTGCTGCACAAGATGAACTCGGTGGAGCGGGAGAAGCTGCTCCAGCGGCTGCTTGCCGCCCGAGAGTCGGAGCGGACTGAAGCCGCGACGGCCTGAGACGGCAGGTGTGCCGCTCAGGGGCCATGTTTTCCTGTCGCCCCCGAACAATGTGGATCACTCTGGGGTGGGCGCTTTGTCGGGGGCTTGCCCCTGGTTTTACTGGCGACGCCGTCTGTTTCGCCTGGCTCAAGGAGCTGTCCCCTTGCCGCAGAAGACCATCTCCTGCCCGTTTAAGTGTCGGCAATAAGCTGCCTCAGGTACGCATGCCTCCACGGAGGGTGATTTTCGGCAGCGGGGTGAAGCCGGCCGGAGGCAGGTCCAGAGGACTGGTCACCTGGACTAGTTGCGGAGAAGAGTGATCAGCGCACCGCAAAGGTTGCGGATGGCTTGGCGATGAGACGAGCCGTGCCACCGGGTCGGCCGCAGTTTGTGGGTTTCGTCGGGCGTCACGTTCTCTGCTTCTAGGCGGGGTCCAACCGCTTGGCAAGGTCCAGATCGCATGGGCTGCTCCTCCGGCCCGAGCAAGTCGTATCGATGGCCTGCGCTAGCTAGGCAGCAGCTGATCCGAAGTGCATCGCCCCATGCTGCTGCGCCCATTCTCGTGAGCGAGGCGACCCAGGATGGTCGTTTGGCAATTAGTTCTTGGGTGACCGCGCTGCCCCCGGATGCCCGCATCGCCGCCGCAGGAAGCGGATTTTTGGGTGGCGCTTCTGAGCGTAGGTGCTGAGCGGAAGGCACTTGGAGAGTTTGTGGGGACGCCGGGTCTTCGGGGCTCTTGAAGTGGGAAGACGTCCTTGTTGCAACGATGACTGCATCGATGCAAGCAACGATATTCGGCGCTCGTTCCCTCATGTACTGCCGCGTCGTTCGCTCCCCCTGCAACGATACTTATTGCATGTGCTGCAACGATATTTGCTACGTTCATTGCTTCTTTATTCACAACAACTAGCGCAATGATTGAGCTAACGATGACTGTCCGATTGGTCGCTGCAACAGATACAACGACTCATGTAACGAGTGTTGCAGTGTTGATCGCTACTAACCTCGCAACAAGGCATATATCAATGGCTGCAACGATGACTACAACTTTATTCGCATCTTGCGATGCAACACTGTTTCTAGCGTTGGATCTATTCTTAGCTCCAACGAACGATCATACAGAGAAGCCTTCATCGCAGCTTTCGTTGGATCAATCTGTCTATGCAACGCCATATCTAACATGCGGCAGCTCTTGCAGCGTTGCGGACTTACCTTCATGCGATCTCTTGTACAGTCCTACTCGCTGTACGTCTGCTCCTGTTGCTTTCTCGCGCACTAGCGAACATCACTACTTGCAGACGGTCGATCGCCGGTAGGGACTAGCTACCTGACTTACGCCGCAGCGAACGTGCGTGCTGACTTGCCTGAGTTGCAGCCAACGTTCATTCGTCTTCTCTTTCGAGCCAGCACGCCAGGCCGCTGTCGAACATGCCCACTCGCTGACAGGCGCTGTACGTCTTCCACACGGGTGCGAAGGAGTTTGACTGGCTACCGGCTCCACACGTCCAGCAGGAACTGACGCTCTCTCGTCCGGCACCCGCAGTTCTGATGCGGGAGCCCACCCGTCACCCCTTACAGCTGATGCCATCCCTCGAAGATCTGCCCGAATGCCGGTCTCTGCAAGGCACGCTGGCGTCCACCTGACGCGGTCTCCAATGACGTCGCGGTCAGGTGGCCACTCAGCCGCATTCTGTGGCGCGAGTGGGAAGCCTGCGCCTCACCTCCACCTTCCAACTTGCTCCCACACGCCCGGACGGGCGCCCGTCGGTGGGCTGCGGTCTTCCTGGCCTCCCGGCCTCGGTCCCACTCGCCGAAGAATCCGTGAGTCAAGGCGTCGGCTATCGCGCCAACTGTTAAGGTCAGGCGCGAAGATCCCGTGTCACTAGAGACAGATGAGCGAGAAACAGCAGTTCAATACGTGGCTAATCAGGCAAATCACTGAGACAGCCCGGTGCGAGTAGCAGCTGACTCCAGCTCTGACCCTGGTGACACGGGCGTAACTGGACGACAGACGACTTACCCAAGAGAGGCGGGCATGCGGTGAAAGTCATCGCCGTCGCAACGCAGAAGGGAGGGGTCGGCAAGACCAGCACCACGGTCAACCTCGGCGCGGGGCTGGCCCTCGGAGGCGCGCGGGTCCTCATCGTTGACCTCGACCCCCAGGCTCAGGCGGGAACCGCGCTCGGCGTCAATCTCGCCGGCGAGGACCAGCTGTCCCGTTCGCTGGGCTGGGTACTCCAAGCACGGCTGCAGGGGATGCGCATGGACGTAGCCACCGTGTGGTTTGACCGCAGTGAGCTCGTCGCTGAGTTCGAGGATGCCGGCACGCTGCATCTCCTCGCGTGCGAAGAGTCGACGATGACCGCGGCTCAGGACCTGATCCACAAGAAGGGCTACCAGTCGACTCCTGTCCTGCGGCGCATGCTCATGGAGCTCGAGGACCAGTTCGACTTTGTCGTGATCGATACGCCCCCGGCGGTGTCTTCGCTCTCCGCGACCGCCCTCGCGGCAGCTGACTACGTCATCACCGTTTGCGTCCCGGAGTACCCGGCGCTGAAGGGCGCTGCGGCAACTCGCGGAACTGTGGCCTACGTCAAGGACCGCACCGGTGGTGAATGCGACCCCCAGTACCTGGGTGCCGTCCTCAATCGGTCGAATCCGCCTTCGCGGTGGAAGGCGCAAGAGGTGAACATCCGCAACGGCATGCTCGACGCCAATCTCGCCCCGTTCGAGACCGATGTGCGCAGCGACAACCGCATCAGCGACTCGTTCGCTTACGGTGTGCCGTCCGTGCTGCGCTTCGCAAGCCACCCGCCCGGCAAGATGTACGGCGAGCTCATGGGTCAGATCCTCACGCGCATGAGTCAGCCGGAAGAAAAGTGGGAGCTGCCGGAGCGGATCGAAGGCGAGGCTGCCGGTGTCTGAGGACCAGTCCAAGGCCGGGCAGGACCCGCCGAAGCCGAAGAAGAGGCGCGCCCCGGCACACTTCAAGCCCGGTGGGACGGCGCTGGTACAGAACCTGATCGCTGGTGCCAACGATGTTGCAGGTCGCTCATTCCTCGGGGCGGGGGGAGTGGACGCCGACCAGGCTGGCAGCCCGGTGGCGCCGCATGCCCTTGAGCCCTTGGCTCCTGTTGCGCAGCAGGGGGTCGTTCCGCCTCCTGCTGACCCTGTTGAGGCTGCGCCGAAGCCCGTTGCGGAACCTCAGCGGGAGCCTGCGGTCAGGGTAAAGACCGCACCGGTGCCTGAACCCGCACCGGTGCCGGAGCCTGCGCCTCACCCCGCCCCAGAGCCGCTACGCACAGTCGACGTCAAGGCCAAGGCTGACGTGCGGCGCGCGGCCAAGGCTGCTGAGCCTGTGCAGAACGCCGAGACGGAGAGCCATTCTGGGCGGATTCCGGCTGGGAGTCGTGGGCAGCAGTCTCGCTCTTCTGCCTGGGCGCACAACGCCATCCATGAGAGTTATGCGGATGCCAAGCTGCGTTCCGCGAAGTGGAAGTCTCATGGATTTCGCATCTCGCCGGATGTTTTGATCCGGTTGAAGGACCGGTTGAACGCGGACAGGCGGTCAACGGGGAACTCTGGTCTGGCGCTTGGTCACTACGTCGATGCTGCGCTGCGGCATGTGCCCTCGGCGGTTGAGGAGCAGATCGCCATGGCGGAGGCTTTCGCGGAGAGTCAGCTGTGGGACACGGACAAGTCGCAGCCGTCGACGTACCGAGTGGGGGAGGAGGCGTACAAGCTCGCTTCCAACCTGAAGCTGACTCTCCAGGAAGCAACCTACGGGCGCCGTGGAACTCTCGTTGTGTCAGCCGGTGTTGAGCGCTTGCTTGACGCGCTGGATGCGGAAGGACCGCTGCAGAGGCCGGAACGACGACGTCCCGAGCGGTAGTACGTACCTGCCTGTGAGGCCGGCGGCACCTTTGGTGCCGTCGGCCTTTTTCGTTGTCTCGGAGGACCAATTCGTTGCAACGATTCTTGCAACTTTCGCTGTTACCTCAGAACCAACGACAGCTCCAACGATCAATCTTACGAACGCCCCTTCAGGCAAGCACACTCTCCGCGTGACACTAGAGCGCGCACACGCGTCACGAGCGCTTCGATGAGTCAACAAAGGCTCAAAATCGGGTCAGAGCGGGAATGAGAAGAGCAGTTCGACGCGCCCGGTTCTAGTGACGCGAGAATTCGCAGGGGATCTTGCGCTATCGTGTTCTTGACGATCACCAGGCTTGTCAGGGGAGTCGAGAATGTCGATGGCCGACGAGAAGCTCAGTACGAGCGCCGTTGCCGCAGCAGCCGGCCTGAGCGAGTCATGGGCCTGGAAGGCCCGAGACCAAGGGGTCCTTCACGAACCGCACTTCGAGGAGGAGGTCGTCGCCCTGCGGGTCTACGCCTTCGTGTCGCAGATTGTGTGGCCCGGCACCCGACGTCCGCGCAGTGCGCGCCAGGACTTGGAGCTGTGGCAGCAGTCCGCGGTCGAGGCGGCTCGGCAGGCCGCATCCGACCCCAACACCACGCCCGACACGGCGCTGTGGGTGCTCGAAGACAGCGTTCACCTGGTGACCACACCGGCTGAGCGCGCAGCGTTCGATCTCAAGACACTCAGCGGCCGCGTCGCCTTCCGCATCCCCGTGGGCGTGTGGGTTGCCGAACTCCCCGACGCCATAGCTGCACTGGCTTCACGGCGCCGCCGCAACACAGCCTCAAAGTCGGCGGCATAGAGCCCATCGTCCATCGCCTAGGTCGCGCAGAGCAGGGCTAGGAGTCCTCATGCTGACAGCTCTTATCCCTGGCGCACACAGCCGGGGTGGTGGATGCAGAAGGGCCCGGGATCTGCTGTCCCGGGCCACTCCCATTGTCGAGGTGGAGGTGAGCGCGACCTAGGCCTCTTCCAACCGCATCACGGCTAGCGCCCGGCTTCCCTGCTTCCCCAAGCGGGCCGGGTGGCGATGAAGCACGCCCTATTCCTCCTCGACTGGAGCAGATCATAGCTACCCGTACGAGGGCTGGCTCAGTCATGCCTGAAACAGGCCGGAGCCATCCGCCCAATACGTCACATTTTCGTACATCCTTTCCGCAGCCCGCCCTGCCTACCGCTCCCCGGCCTCGCAAGCTAAGGGAAACGTCAGCACAGGCAGGTCCAGTCCCCGACGGCGCCCCGAGCCACCCCTTGAAACTCGGCCGAGGCATGCGCATGCGACTCCTGGCGGCCGTACGGACCCTGCTGGCGGACCAGTCGCTGGCCGGCCTGTCAGATGCAGCCCGGCTCAGCGCGTTGGTCCTGGCCGCGAAGAGCAGCCACCAGTCCTGTCGCACAGCGATCCGCACCCGCGAGCTCGGCCGCTGGATCGGTATGTCGGAGTCAACCGTCGCTCACGACGTCCTGCCACGCTTCCGGGCGTCCGGCTCCGTGAAGTACCGGGCCACGACGTCGGAGTCCGGACAGACCACAGGGCTGCAGTGCGTTGTCATGCCGATGTGGCACGCACGCCAATCCGGCGATGCGGCGCACCCCTTGGCGCTGAGCAAGCGGGAGCTCGTCACGCTGCTAAGGCTCATCGAGGCGCTGTTCGCCCCCGGCTGGGGCGCGGCAGCGACTCCTGCCGGCCTGCTGGCCGGGCAGCAGGGAAAGGGAGCAGCGACGGACCGGCTCGCGTTGTTGCTGTTGGTCCTGCGCACAGGTTCGGACGGTCGGGTACGGATGGTCGGCGGGACAGTGCCGAAGGGCCGGGGCAGAGCGGCGGCAACGGTGGCGCAACTGCTGGGCTGCTCGATCCCTGGTGGAGGCAAGGTGTTGACCCGTCTGCGGGCCCACGGTGTGGTGGAGAGCGTCCGTGTTCAGGCGAGGTCGGGACTGCTGGGGAAAAGCAGGCTGGTGGTTCCCGCTGTCGCGGCCGCGCACGCCAAGTCACTTGCCGCGGGGAAGAGCACGACTGACGACAAGTCAAGAGCGGTAGCCATGACACAAGAGCTGGGCGAGTCTTCCACCGTGGGTGATCGCAGGCCCAATGGAGTGCAGCAGGAGGCCGTTGGTGGGGGAGATGTGCCGGGCGTCCAGCACCCCGCTACCGCATTCGGTGATCTTGGGAAGAGCTGGAAGAGTGACGCCCTTGGGACACCTGCTGAACGAGAAGTTCGGTGCACGGCCGCCCTAGAGATTGCAGACCGCCCCGGTGCCGCGCCCCTTCACACCCACCACCCTTCCGGTGATGATCTCTGGGGTGATGGTGCGGATAGTGGTTGCTTTTCCGGCGTAGCCGCTGGGGCCAGCGGTAGTCGGCCGGTACGCGCGGGCGCGCGTGAGAAGGCCCCGCTGCAAAACCTGCCCACACGGGCTGGAGCGCGGACCGCTGAACGTGCGGGTGGCCCGCTCCGCGGGGAAAAGCAGAACCTTCCCTCTGCTCTCCCCGAACACGACAGCTGCCAGGAAGCCTCTCGCCATGTGCTGAGCGCCTGGGCAGCCAAGTCAGGAGATGCTCCGCAGGTATGGGCGTCGTTGCCCAGGAGCCTCGAAGGAGTGCTCGCACCGGTCGAAACAGTCTGGGGCCGCCTGAACCGCATGGGCGCACGCCATCGGGTGACCGCAGCAGTCCACGCCGAGCTCGCTCAGCTGCGAGGCACCTTCGGGCCGGATTCTGCCGAGAAGATCCTCACCAACCGCTTGCGGCGTCGCGTGGCATCCCAGGGCTACGTGCCTGTCAGGGATCCGGCCAGCTGGCTCATCAGAAAAGCCTTGCCTCGTCGCTCGGCGTGCTACGACGCCCGGTGCGACGACGGAAGGCGAATGGATACAGGCACCGAGTGCACCGCGTGCCAGCTGTTGCACGCCGACCGGCGCACGCTGCGCCACCAGGTTGCTGCCCAGCTCGCCACGGAAGCGGCTACGGTCCCGCCGCAGCAGCGGAAAAAGGCCTTCGAGACCCGGCTGCGCGAGCAGTTCCTCCTGGAGAGCTCGCGCAGGGCTCTTCGAAACGAGCGGGCAGCCGTCGAACGTTCCGCTCGCGAAGCCGCAGTCGCTGAGTACCGGGCACAGCGGGAGGCTGCCGAGGCGGCGCGCCGGATGTTGCCCTGTGCGGGATGTGGTCGTGCCGAGGTTGGTGGGCTGTGCCAGAGCTGCACCAACACCCAAGCCACCGAACGGCTGATCGCTGAAGCGGTCGACACCGCGGCTGTGGCGTGGGCCGCACCGGACGATCCGGCAGGGCAGCATAAGGCTGCCGTCCGTGCTGAAGCAGAGATCCGAGCCGAGATCGAGCACGTGGTGACCAAGTGCCGGGCCCAGGGCGGGTTCAAGGAAACCACCACACTGATCGGCAAGCTCACGGCCGAGGCGGCGGTGGACAAGTACCGTCACGCCGCGTTGGAATTGCTTTCCCATTCCGCTGAGGCCGAGGCCGAAGCCAGGGAAGCACAGGAGGCTGAGCTGCGCCGACGTCACCTGCACTCCTCGGCAGAAGCGGCCCGGGCCGCGGCGAAGGAGGCCGCTCAGACAGCCCGCTGGCGCACGGCCCAGCACCTTCTCAGCGACGGGACATCTAAGGTCCGTGCCCAGCGGCCGGCGCCCACAGTCACGGACGAACCGGACCCCTACCGGATGGCAGCCGCGCGCGTGCGGGCCGCACTGAACCGCCCGAGGAACGAGGCCTTGGTATGAGCCCACCGGATCCAGGTTCCACGCAGCAGCCGCTCAGGGGAGCCCGGGCAGCCGTGACTCCGCCAGCTGGCGGCAGTAAGGACGACGCCGGACGGGGCCATCAGCGCTTGCCCGCCTGCCATTCACGGCTGGCCTCGGTGGCAACGACGGGGGCTGGGGGAGCCGCCGGGGACCGTGCGGATGCCTGCGGTGTGCCTTTTCAGTTGGACGTGCCCTGCATTGGCCCCACTCGATGGCGGCCACGTTTTCGGTCATCAGGCGGGCGGCCGCGTTGTGGAGCAGGGAGGTACTGCCTTGAAGACAGTTCCTCCCTGGAGAAAGGGCAAGCTCTCGGCCGTCACGATCAGCTGATCCCGGGCGTCAGGCCCTTGCTGCGCTGGCCAGGCTTTTACTGCGGAAACCGACTTGGACAGGTGTTCATCCAAGATGCGTGCAACCGAGAGGTACTCAGCCCAGCCCTCTCGCAACGGAAGGTTCGAAGACCACCTGATCGCAGGTCGCGCTGGCAAAGTCGTGGTTGTTGACGACACGGATCCCTGGTCTACCGCCTCCCGCGAGGGTTCAGAAGGGCAGCGGTTCGGTGTCCAATGACTGGGCATATCCCAGGGCCCACTGCCCGGGGGACGGTCGCACAGTTCGCCTCCAGGTCAGCCGGGTCCGGCCCGAACGTGCAGCCAGCTGTGGCGTGCTCAGTAAATGCCAGAGACGGCAGGCCCAGTTCGACCGCGCGCACGCAGGTCTGCTCCATCGAGCCGGCCAGTGCATCCCATGACCACTGGCTGTGGACGTGGCTGTCTGGTGGGAGCAAGAGCCGATCCTCTCGATGGAAGCGGCGCCCGGGAAGCACCGCTGTTTAAGGGGACGCGCCGGCCGATGGTGCAGTTCCTGCTGACGGAGCCGCTAAGTCTTCGTTCGACACGGCTGTGAGACCTCCGCCAACGGCCGGGCCCGAACTCACTCGAGAACGGTTGAGGTCACCGGATGCGGGCGCTTGGGGGGCGGGTGTCCCAACGGTAGAGCGCCCGGGCGCGTCGGATCAGGCAGCGGAGGGTGATGATGGCGCTGGCCAGAGCGATGAAGAACTTGGCCGGGGCTGTGCGTCGCTCGGTGCAGCGGCGGAGTTTGCCGAAGTTGTTCATCCAGGAGTTCGTGCGCTCGACCACCCAGCGTCCACCGGCCTGGATCGAGGTCTTCGCGCCGCGCTCGGCGATCTGACCGGTGATCCCTCTGGTCTGCTGGTCTTGGTGGACCATGCTGTAGTCGTAGCCGGCGTCCAGAATCAGCCGAGGGTGCTCGGGCAGTGGCCCAGGGCTGCTTCCAGGCCGTCGAAGTGGTCGAGGGTGGCAGGCAGAAGTGTGTGGTCGCGAGTGTTGGCCGGTGCTGGATCGGTGACCAGCGGTATGCCGTACCCGTCCGGGAGCTGCGAGCGTTTGATGCCCAGTTTGGCCCGGTCGACGGGACTGCTCCCGGCGCACTCCCCACCGGACGGCGCCTTGGTGATGCAGCCGTCGGCGGACAGCTGGTCGAGTTCAAGGCCGATCATGCGGTCGTAGCAGGCGAGTACGAGTAGGCGCAGGGTCTCCATCACGCCGGAGGCGATCCATTCATCGCGGCGGCGGCGCAGGGTCGTGGCGGAGCACAGGTGGTCGGCCACCCGCTCGTACCCGCAGCCGAAGACCAGGACCTGCACCAGGCGGTCGAAGACCACCGCGTCACTGATGCGCGGATTGTGGCACCCCCACGGATGCCGGTCTTCACGCGCGGGCAGCAGCGCAAGGAACTGGTCACGGATCGGGTGGAGAACGCATGATGGGACGGCAGGCACGGATCCCCGATGATCATGAAGCGTAAAGAACTTCATGATCTGGCGAGCCGCCCTGCCCTGCTATCGCCGCCGGGTTCGGCACCTACTGGCGGAGGCCCTAACACGCGTGCCGTCTGATCACCTGCGCAAGGACGGCGCTGGACCACGTATGAGCAACTGGCGGCAACCCGCCGACGCTTGCGCTCAATCCCGTGCGTCGCCCGTACCTGCAAGTGGAGTTCCTAACGTCGTACTCATGACGACAGGAGCCCGCCCCTTGGGGGCCACCGATGCGGGTCCGCCCAGCACCTGGTGCCACTGGCACCAGGTGCTGTCAATGACCGCTGTCCTTATCAACGTTCTCGAACAGTCCTCCGGTCCGGGCTACGGCTGGTACGCAGGCGCCCCATGCTGCGGCAACCCGCGTGGCGGACTCAGGCCGCATGGGTTGCCGGCGCCCGCTTGGCGTGGTTGGCATCTGACGATGCATCATTACGAGCCCTGTCGACGCTCCACAACATCAAGGGTGTGCCGGGCGCCGGTCAGAGCTCCGCACCATTCGCTCAGCCGAGCAGCCTGCGAAGTAGGCCTCCGGCTGCGCCTTCGTCAGGACTCTCTGCGGCCGGAATCTCGGCTTGGTCGGAAACGCCCCCGATTCGATTCACCCCGGAGTTGTTCCTCCAGTTTTGTTCCGGCAACGAGCTCGGCATTTCCTGTCCGACATGCCCTGGCTGGTCATTCCCGGACGCGGATTGAACGATGCTGCCTCTGATCTCTTCGTCTTCGGCGGTGGCTGGGCCAGTGCTGCCGAGGACTGCCGCAGCAGCCATGGCGGTTACGGTCAGGAGCTTGCGGATGCGCATGCGGGGCGTTCTCCGTTCGAGCACGGAACATTGGACAGGCCCATATCACCATCAATTGTGAAATCAAAACCCAATGCGCCCATCTGTGGGCGAGGCGTCCCGTAAAGCAAGTCGCGTCGCGGCCGTGGTTCGCGGGGGGTCATCAACAGCAGCCGTCTTCCCTCGTCGCCGGCGACCGCTTCGATACGGCAGAAGCAGGACGCGTTGATCGGTAGGTCCCCCATGGCGGAAGCGAGCTTCAGTTGCTGGGCCACGATCTGCGCTTCCGCCCTCTTGCCCAGGCGCAGGAGACACTCGTGGAATCTGTGCAGTGCCCATACGTTGCCCGGGTGTCGCGAAGGACGCGGCAGCGTGTCGTCGAGGCCCAAGTCCGCCCCGTGGACGGCCTCTGTTCCACACGTCCCTGTTCGAGAAGCAGGGTGCCGTATGCGTGCCGTGTGGGCTGCATCTACCCCCCGGCTCGTCGTAGGGAAGGTTGTTGTCGAGTGTGAGCGATCGCTCCAGTGCGGGCAAGGCGGCGCCGTGGTTCCACTTGCGGTAGTCGGCGACTTCGCGCTCACCGGTGTGTCGTCGTGGCTGCGCGGGGTCTTCGCCGCGCTGCCGGCCGGGCCTGGGGCAAGGTGGCGCTGCTGGGCCTGGGCGATCTCACCGCGAAACTCGGCGACCTACCGATCATCTGCGACCTGATCCCCGACCTCGACTTCGGTCTGTCCGGCATCACGCTGGCCTCGTCCTCGGCCGCCTCCACTGGTCGGGGTCGTCGACGGGGGGACGGGGCGGCTCGTGGTCGCCTGGTTGATGTGGACGATAGGAACCACATCGATCCGGCCACTTCGGCGGGAATTGGACAGGTGCGTTCGTCCATGCCGGTAGCTGCCCCGGGTGCGGGACAATGGGGACGATGACCGTCACCACCTCGGCCGATCCAGCTTCTGAGCCGGACGGATTCGGCCCCTTCGCCCACCTCACCGTGCCGAACACCCCGCTCTACCGCCAGGTGATGCAGGTGTTTCTCGTGGCCAAGGAGCGGTTCGCGGTCCATCTGCGCCCCGAGGAGGTGCATGCCGCACTTCCGGCGGACACCCGCCCCGCCGAGCCGGAAGCGGTCGTCGCCGCTCTCGACAGGCTCGTCGTCTGGGGCAATCTGCGGGCCGATCCGGACAATGCGCGGGTCACAGCCGTCGAGGACTTCTACCGGAAACGGTTCATCTATCAGCTCACGCGCGAGGGGGAGGCGGCCGAGGCGGCGCTCTCCGCCTACGACGAGGCGCTCGGCCGTCGTGGCGCTCTTCAGGCTGTCGCGCTGCACGACATCGTCACCCAGCTGCGCGCACTACTCGTCTTGGCCGTCGAGGACGAACCCGACCCGGCCAAGACACACCTGACGCTCGACGCCTTGGCCAGCCGCTTCGCCGCGCTGGCCGACAACGCCCGGGCCTTCATGGGCTCGCTCCAGAGGACCATGGACCTGCACGACGTCGAGGACGAGGTCTTCCTCGCGTACAAGGACCGGCTCATCCAGTATCTGGAGCGTTTCATCCAGGACCTGATCACGCTGGGCGGACGGATCGCCCGGCTGATCCTTGAACTGGAGGAAGGCGGCAGGGTGGACCTGCTGCTCAAGGCCGCCGCCCGACGCGAGGCCGCCGATGCCTCGCCGGAGGAGACCGCCGACGCCGAGCGGGAGGTGTACGAGCGCTGGGCCGCGCGTTGGCAAGGGCTCGGCGTGTGGTTCATCAGCAGGGACGGGCGCGAGTCCCAGGCCCGGCTCCTGCGCGGCCGGGCCCTGGGGGCGATTCCGCAGCTCCTGGCAGTGGTCCGGGCGCTGAACGAGCGCCGTGCCGGGCGCTCGGACCGGTCCGCCGACTTCCGGACCTTGGCCCGCTGGTTCGCCGAGGCACCCGACGATGACGCCCGGCACCGGCTGTGGCGAACGGCTTTCGGTCTCTATCCGGCCCGGCACCTCACCGTTGACGCCGGCACTCTCGCCGCCCGGGCGGCAAAGGCCGTCCCCGCCGCCACCCCTTGGTCCGGGGCGGAGCCATTGCGGATCAGCCCCCAACTGCGCCGCACCGGGAGTTACGAGCGGCGCGGCAAGCCCCGCAAGGTCGAGGACCGGGAAGCGAGGCGGCGCGCTCTCGTTGAGGCAGCCGCCAAACAAGCTGCGGAGACCGCCGCCGCCCGCGTCCGGCTCGTCACCGACGGCGTCACCCGCCTGTCCGATCTCGGCGAGCTCGACCCTGCATCCTTCGGCCTGTTCCTCCAACTTCTCGGCGACGCGCTGGCCACATGGCGTCCAGGGATGAGACACACCGTGGCCACCAGCAACGACGGCTCCATGGAGATCCGGCTCACCGCGCTCGCCGACGGCACCACTGCGCAGGTCCGTACGCTCGACGGAGTCTTCAGCGGCCCGGACCACCGTATCGAGATCGTCGACCTGACGGACGGAGCCCCCGACCGATGACGGCCCCCCTCGCCGAGGTGCTGGACGGCCAGCACGCCGCCGACCTGCGCAAGGCAGCGCGCGCCCTGCTGAAACACCCCCTTCTCCTCGCGCGCGGCCGCTACGCCGACGAATTCCGCCTCGCCCGCCGACACGCTCCCGAACTCCGCGAGTGGTTCGATCGCAACACCGGCTGGTCCCTCCAGGTGGACGCCGAGACGGCACGGCTGCGCAAGATCCCCGGCGTCCTCACCGACCCCACTCACCCGGCTCGCGAGGCGAGCCGCCGTACCGCCCCCTTCACCCGTCGCCGCTACGTTCTGCTCTGCCTCGCGCTCGCCGCCCTCGAACGCGGCGAGGCCCAGGTCGCCCTCGGGCGCCTTGCCGACCAGATCGTCCTCGATGCCGCTGATCCCCGACTCACCGCGACGGGCATCGAGTTCGCCCTGGACCGCCGCGATGAGCGCCTCGACCTCGCCGCCGTCGTACGGCTCCTGCTCGACCTCGGCGTACTGCGTCGGGTGGCGGGCGAGGAAGAGGCGTATGTCGCCGGGGCGGGCGACGTCCTGTACGACGTCGAACGCCGGGTCCTCGCCGGACTTCTGGCCTCCCGCCGCGGCCCCTCCACCGTCCATGCCGAAACCCTCGACGACCGCCTCGCCGAGCTCGTCGCCGAAACTGCTCTGGACAGCGACGAACTGCGCTTCCGCGCGATGCGGCACTCGCTCACCCGTCGGCTGCTCGACGACCCGGTGGTGTACTACGACGACCTGACCGACGCAGAACTCGGCTACCTCACGCGGCAGCGCGGCTTCCTCACCGCCCGGATCAACGAGTTGACCGGACTGATCGCCGAGGTGCGGGCCGAAGGGATCGCCATGGTCGACCCTGACGACGACCTCACCGACCTCCGGATGCCCGAACAGGGCACCCACGGCCACGTCACACTGCTGCTCGCCGAGCACCTGGCCGGCGCCCACGGACCCGTCACCCTCGACGAGCTTGCCCTCCGAGTCCGTGAACTCGCTTCCCAGCACGGCGGCTTCTGGTCGAAGTCCGCCCGGGAGCCGGGCATGGAGACCGAGCTCGTCGAACAGGCCGTCGCCCGGCTCACCGCGCTCGGCCTGGTCTCCCGTGCCCCGCACGCGGTCGCGGCCCGCCCCGCCCTCGCCCGGTACGCGGTCGGCGAGACCGTCATCCGCGAACCCGGCTCCGCCCCCGTGCCTCCGCAGCGAAAGGCCACCTCGTGACCCGCCTCCCCACCCCGCTGCGTTCCCGCTGGCAGCCGCTGCGCGTCGGGCTCGTCGACCTGTTCCACTACGACGTGGAGGAGTTCCGCTTCCGCGACGGGCGCCTGCTGCTGCGTGGTAACAACGGCACTGGCAAGTCCAAGGTACTCGCCCTGACGCTGCCGTTCCTGCTCGATGGCGACCTCAGCCCGCGCCGTGTCGAACCCGACGGCGACCCGGGCAAGCGGATGGAGTGGAACCTGCTCCTCGGCGGCGAGCACCCGCACTCCGAACGGCTCGGCTACACCTGGATCGAGTTCGGCAGACTCGACGACACGACTGGCGAGCAGCACTTCCGTACGCTGCTGTGTGGGCTCAAGGCCGTCAGCGGGCGTGGCATCGCCCGCCACTGGTACGCCGTCACCCGCCAGCGCGTCGACCACGGGTCCACCGAACGCACGGAGGAGACCTTCCGGCTGCTCGACGCCACCGGCACGGCTCTGTCCCGGGACCGCCTCGCCGAGGCCGTCCTTGGGCACGGCATGGTGTACGACCAGGCCAAGACGTACCGCAGAGCGGTCGACGAAGCACTCTTCGGCCTAGGCGAGCAGCGGTACGCCGCCCTGGTCGACCTGCTCATCCAGCTGCGCCAGCCCCAGTTGTCCAAGCGGCCCAATGAGGCGGCCCTCTCCCGTGCCCTCACCGAGGCGTTGCCACCCATGGACCAGGCCGTCATCGCCGACGTGGCCGAGGCGTTCCGTTCCTTGGACGAGGAGAAAGACGAACTGGCTGCCGCGTCCGCCGCCGAGCGGGCCGCCTCCGCCTTCCTGGAGCACTACCGGCGGTACGCCCGGATCGCCTCCCGGCGCCGCGCCCGGCTTCCGCGCGCCGAGCACTCCCGATACGAGCGCGTGCAACGAGATCTGGCCGAGGCGCAGGAGCAGCGCACCCGCGCCGAGGCGAAGCGAGCGGCAGCCGAGGAGGAGATCGGCTCCCTTGCCGAGACCGGGGAGCGACTGCGGGCCCAGGAGAAGGCCCTGCGCGAGGCGCCCGAGATGCGCGACGCGCGGGAACTGGAGCACGCCGCGCTGGCCGTGACGCGAACGACGCAGGCGGCGGACCGGGCGCGGGGGGACCGGGAACAGGCGGCCGCCTTCCACACCAAGGCGCTCGGGAGGCTCGGCACCGCCGAGAACCGCCTCCGTGCCACGCGGCTCCGGGTCGAGGAGACCCTTGCCCACGCGCGGGAGCAGGCAGCCGCCGCACGCGTCGCCCTGCCCGCGGACGACCTGCTGCCCGAGCCCGAACGGCGCCGCGCCGTCGAGGACGCCGCGGCCCGCGCCCAGCGATCCCTCGCCCACACCGAGGGCCTCCTCGAAACCTCCGAACTGGCCGCAGCCGCGCACCGCCGGGAGTCCGGCCGTCTCGACGAGGCAGAGACCGACCTCGCGCTGGCCGCTGAAACGCAGGGCGAGGCGGAGGAGAGTGCGGCGCGGGCAGGCCGGGCCCTGCTGGACGACGTACGCCAACGTGCCCGCGCCTGGAAGGAGCTGGCCTTCTCCGATGAGACCGGCCTCCTGGACGAACTCCAGGAATGGACCCGGCACCTCAACGGCCCCTACCCGGCGCGGGTCCATGCAACCCGGGCGCACACCGCCCGCTCGGCGGACCTCGCCGACCAGACGGCCGAAGCCGCCCGCAGGACCTCGGAACTGGCAGCCCGCACCGACGAGGCACGGCGGGAGCTCGCCGCACTGGAAGCCGGCGACGGACGCGAGCCCCAGCCCCCGGCGACACGCACCCTCGGCCTTCGCGCACAGCTGCCGGGCGCGCCGCTCTGGCGCGTGATCAATTTCCGTGACGAACTGCCCGAACCAGAGCGCGCCGGGCTCGAAGCGGCACTCGAAGCCTCCGGCCTCCTCGACGCCTGGGTGCTGCCCGACGGCTCTGCCCTCGCCGTGGACGGCCACGAAGTCCTGCTCTCCCCGTCGAACGGACCGGTGAGCGGCCCCTCACTGGCAGACGTATTGTGCCCGGCCGTGGACCACGGTGACGGACAGGCCGCTGCCCTGGACGAGACGACGGTGACCCGACTGCTCGCCGCCATCGGCCTCGATGGCGGGGGAGAAGCCGAGACCTGGGTGGCACCCGACGGACGCTTTCGGGTCGGCGCACTCACCGGCACGTGGGCCAAGGCCGCAGCCACGTACATCGGCGAGGGCGCGCGCGAGGCGGCGCGCCGGGCCCGCATCGCCGTGCTCGGCATCGAACTCGCCTCCCTGCGCGAGGAGTCGGAGACGCTCGCGGCTCGGTCCGAGAGGATCGCGGTACGCCGTCGCACGCTCGACCGCGAGCTGGCTGACGTCCCCGACGAGTCGCCGCTCACCCGGGCACACGCGCTCGTGAGCGCCGCCTCCGAGACCGTACGCAAGGCCCGCGCACGGTACGAGGGGCGTGCTGCCGAGGTCACCGCAGCAGTCGGGCACGCCGAGAGGGCCGCCGCCGAACTCGCCGAGACCGCCGCTGATCTGGGGCTGCCCGCCGACCGGGCCGGACTCGCCGCCGTACGTCACGCCCTCGGCTCCCTCGCTACCGCGCTGGCCGCCCTGTGGCCCGCGCTACGCGAGCAAGGCGAGGCCGTACGACAGGTGGACGAGGAGCGTGCCGAGGCGGCCGAGGCGGAGCAGCGGGTCATCGACCTTGCCCAGCGCGCCGAAGACGCGGCGCGCGAGGCGGCGGCGGCCGACGAGCGCCACCGGACCCTGCGCTCCACCGTCGGCGCCGCCGTCGCCGAACTCGAACGGCGACTCGCCGAGACCGCCCATGCCCAGCGGATCTGCGAGACCGACCAGAAGAACGCCCGACGGCGTCACACCGAGGCGGACCGGGAGGCCAGCAGGGCTGAGGGGCGGATCGAGCAGCTGGAGAGAGACCTTGCCGAAGCCGTCGACGCGCGTGCGCAGGCCATTGCCGCGCTCCAGCGCTTCACGGCCACCGGCCTGGTCGCCGTCGCGTTGCCCGAGCTCGCGGTCCCCGCCTCGGACGACGAACCCTGGGCCGCCACCCCGGCGATCGCGCTCGCCCGCGCCATCGACTCCGGCCTGTCGGCCACCGACGACACAGATGCCGCCTGGGACCGCGTACAGCGCCGGCTCAGCGAGGAACTCAAGACCCTGCAGGACACCCTGTCCCGGCACGGGCACAGCGCCACCGCCCGCATGGTCGAGGACGGCATGGTCGTCGACATCGTCTACCAGGGCCGCGAGCGGGCCGTACCCGAACTCGCCGATGCGCTCGCCATGGAGGTCGGAGAGCTCACCCGCATCCTGTCCGCGCACGAACGCGAGATTCTCGAAACCCACCTGATCACCGAGGTCGCCGGCACGCTCCAGGAACTCATCGGCGCCGCCGAACGGCAGGTGCGGGACATGAACACCGAACTGGAGGACCGCCCCACCTCCACCGGCATGAAACTTCGTCTGGTGTGGCGGGCCTCGCGCAAGGCGCCGCCCGGACTCGCTCAGGCCCGTGACCGGCTGCGCCAGTCCGCCGACGCCTGGACGGCCGAGGACCGCACAGCGGTCGGCGAGTTCCTCCAGGCCCAGATCGCCCGTCAGCAGTCCGACGACGGCTCACGCAGCAGGCTCGAACACCTCACCGCAGCGCTCGACTACCGCTCCTGGCACGAGTTCGGTGTCGAACGCCACCAGCACGGGCGCTGGGTCCCGGCCACCGGCCCCGCCTCCGGCGGCGAACGCGTCCTCGCCGTGTCCGTACCGCTGTTCGCCGCCGCCTCCGCGCATTACGCGAGCGCGGGCAGCCCATACGCGCCCCGCCTGGTCACCCTCGACGAGGCGTTCGCCGGCGTAGACGACGACTCCCGGGCCAAGTGCCTCGGTCTGCTGAGCGCCTTCGACCTCGATGTGGTCATGACGAGCGAACGGGAGTGGGCCTGCTACCCGCAGGTACCGGGCATCGCCATCGCCCAGCTGTCCCGGATCGACGAGGTAGCGGCGGTCCTCGTCACCCGCTGGGAATGGGACGGTACGCGACGGCAGCGCCGCGAGGACCCCGTACGGCACGCGCCCCAGGACATGCCCGGCGTAGAGGAGCCCGAGCCGCTGTGGAACTGACCCACGGTCCTGAGCCCGAGACCGGGGCGATCGACAGCCCGCGACTCGCCCGACTGCTCGGCACACCGGACCTCGCCTGGCTCGTCGAACGAGCGCGCCGACGTCTGGTTACCGGTCAGCCCCTGACCGGTTCCGTGTCTCTGGGCGATCCCACTCCGGCCCAGCGGGCGGCGGTCGAACGACTTCTCGCCCGAGCCCCCGGCGGCGGCGGGTCTTTGACGGTACGGCTCGACGCGGTCGACGCCGTACTGCGCCGCTCGGGCGCCAGCCCTGACGGGCTCGCCGCCGCCGTCGAGGCGCTCATCGGCCCCGTCACCCCCCTCGCCCAGGCCCGGTACGAGGAGGAGGCCGCATGGGAGCGGGCGCACGACCCCCTTGGCGAGCTCACCGCGTCGGTTCCTCCGCTGGCGGCCTGGGCAGCCCGGGTACGGGCCGATGGCCTCGCGCGACGCCTGGGTCGTGCCCCCGACACCACGCGCAGCCTGCTTGCCGGGGCGTGCGCCGCTCTGCGCGCACTTCCTGCCGATCCGGCCGTCTCGCTGCCTGCCTTCGCCGCCCGGGTCCTCGGCTCGGCCCATGCCCTGGACGACGGCACACCGCTGGCCACGCTCACGCTGTCCGGGGCCCGCGCGCTGACAGGCTTTCCCGATGGCCAGGGCGCCGAATGGCGACGCGAGGCGTGGGCCTCGGCGGGACTGTTGCGGGACGACCTGTCCTCGACCGTCCTGACCCTGAATCTGCGCGGCACTCCGTCGTTGGACCGGATGGCCGAAGAGGGCGAACCATTCGTGCTGACCCTCCGCCAGCTCACCCGCCGACCGCCAGTCAATACCCCTCCCATGGTCTGGATGTGCGAGAACCCGACCGTCCTCGCGGCGGCGGCCGACGCCCTCGGACCCGCGTGCCCGCCCCTGGTCTGTCTCCAGGGGCAGCCCTCCGTAGCCGCCCTCACACTGCTCCGAGGGCTGCACGAGCACGGAGCGGCTCTGCACTTCCACGGTGACTTCGACTGGGGCGGGCTCCGGATCGCCGGCGTCCTTCACCGCCACGTCCCGTGGCGGCCCTGGCGCTACAAGGCTGCGGACTACCGCGCCGCCGTGACCCGTAACGCCTCACCCCCGCTGTCACCGCTCGTCGGCACCCCGACGGAGACCCCCTGGGAACCCGCGCTCGCGGCGGCCGTCGCGGAACTCGGCGTACGCGTCGAGGAGGAAAGGGAGCTGCAGCTGTTGTTGTCCGACCTCGCGTGAGGTGGACGGGCACTCGGGGACAGGCGTTGCCCGGCCCCGGCGTGGCGTTGCGAAGCAGATCGCCTCCACCGCTGAACCGGCAGGCATCTTACTGGCCGCAGCCCACCAGCAGGTCGAATATCCCCCCGTGTGGCTTACCGGACCGGGCATGGACAGCGGGGCGGATCGCCTCAGCCGGAGTGGGCGCCGGGCGTAACACCAGTCCCAAGGGTTACCGAGCGTCTGCTTCCCGGGGGAACCACGTTTATATGCGCGAGCATGCAGCCTCGCATCGACCTAGCCGGGACCACTGACGCGCCCGCCCGGGCCCGTGAGGCCGCCACCCGCTGCCTGTCCCGCCGAACGCCTCCGCCGGCAGCCACACAGCCGCACAACCACCGACGCGGTGCTGGTCGTGGTCAGCGAACTGGTCACTGATGCCGTTCGCCACGGCCCCGGTTGTGCACACTGCGGCTGACCCCGCACGAAGAGGGTGTGCTGATCGAGGTCAGAGACACGAGCCTCGTCCTCCCGAGCCTGCGCGCGCCGGATGTCACTGGGGCGACCGGGCGGGTGGGCTATGCAGATGATCACCCGGCAGGCAGTGAAATCCAGACCGTGACCGGCCCCGGCCCGGGAAAGACAGTACGTACTCGCTTGCCCTGGTGACCGCCTGCATGGTCCGGCACCTGAGCGTATGGCCCCCAGCCACCACCATGCGCCCCAGAGCACCCGCATAGACCTCCACGCGCGGGGAACACGCCGCCCGCAAGCACATCAGTCAGGGAGGGGGCAAGGACCATGACAGAAATCGGTCAGGGAAACGCTGCGATCAAGGCGCGGGCCACAGGGTCATCCGCTGTCGCCACGCCTGTCGGTGCGGGTGAGCTGCCCTGGATTGAGGACGCGGGGAAGGTCGCCCCCAAGGACGCGCGGGCGCTGTCCAAGTTGTTCTTCGACCAGCTTCAGGTCCTGGAAGAGGGCACACGCGAGTATCAGTACGCGCGCAACACGCTCATCGAGATGAACTTGTCTTTGGTGCAGTTCGCCGCCGGCCGGTTCCGCAACCGCGGCAGCGGCGATATGGAAGACATTGTCCAGGTCGGCACCATTGGTCTGATCAAGGCCATCGACCGATTCGACCTCTCGCGTGAGGTCGAGTTCACCTCCTTCGCCGTGCCCTACATCGTCGGAGAAATCAAGCGGTTCTTCCGTGACACCACCTGGGCCGTCCATGTCCCCCGGCGCTTGCAGGAGCTGCGCGTAGAGATTGCCAAGGCGAAGGAACAGTTTGCAGTCGGCCTCGACCGCGAACCGACCGTCAAGGAACTGGCCGCGCACCTCAAGCTCACCGAGGAGGAAGTCATCGAAGGACTGGTGGCTTCCAATGGCTACACCGCCGGCTCCCTCGACATGCCCACGGATGCCGAGGCCAGTTCGTCTAACCAGGCCCGAGTGCTGGCTGACGTGCTCGGGGAGCCGGACGCCGCGATGAAAAAGATCGAAGACCTGCACACCCTGGCCCCCCTCCTGGAGCAGCTCGATGAGCGGGAGCGACGCATCATCAACATGCGATTCGGTCAGGAGATGACCCAGTCCCAGATCGGCGCCGAGCTCGGCGTCTCCCAAATGCAGGTTTCTCGTTTGCTCAGCCGCACTCTGACCAAGCTCCGCACCGGCATGCTGGCCTGACCCATTGCACCCTCGGTCGTGCCTGCGGGTGCATTTGCGAAGTAGGGGCATGGGTGCCGCAGGATCGGGCAACCCCGAAAGGCTCCAAGAGATCATCTCGAACGCCGGACTGTTAGCCGCCATGAGCGTCAACAGAGCAGGCGCTTCAAGCGCCGGAGCAAGATCCTGGACTTCGGCCAGTCGCCACAGTACGGCCTGCTCGCCATCATGGACGCGATCTTGTACGTGGACCGCGCGGGGGTCCAGTGGCGCTAGCGTCCGCACGGCTTCGTGATAGTTCCGTGGAATCAAGCGCTGCAGGATGCAGCTCGTACCCTGCAGCGTCCCCACGTGCTGAGGGGATCCGTTGAACAACGAGGTGGCGCTGGGAAGAGGGGGGCCGGCCCCGGGCTGGCATGAGCGGGCGGCCGAGTGGCTGCGGGTGCCAGCTGCGGCCAGACCAGGCGCTGGCTCCCACAGGGAAGGGGCAGAGCCAGGCCGATGTCGCGATTTGCCGTCCGCCGCTGCCTCCGGACCCGGGTGAACCAGCTCGGCATCGGCGAGGGCCAGTTCGCCGATGGCCGTACACGTCGGCGAGTACGGCCTCGGCGGAAGACCTACCTGGTGCGGTCGACCGCACGCAGGCCTACGCGCGCTCGCCGACGGCATCAGTCCGCGCCCGGCATGCAAGCCCGCCAGTCTCGGCTAATTCGGCTGACTACGCCGATCGAGTCAACGGCAGCGGCTGCCCAGGCGGCATTCAGGTGAGCCCAGGCGTGGCGGCCGCGCCGTGCCGGATTGGTGAGACATTCTGCGTAGGCAGACAGGCGGGCGCATGAGCCCCCGGCGTGGCCGTCACAATCCGCCCGGGGGCCTATGCCTGCCTAGGGACAACAGCGATTTGGCTACCCCTACGCCAGCTGCTCCCGGTCCGGGCCTCGGCGTCAAACAGCCTGGCCAGTTCCTCGGCCACTGCCCGAACCGACGACTAATCCCTGCTGGAGTTGCGTCTCTGCGCCGTTCTTCGAGCAGGGACTCGTGCATCTGAGGCCAGAGCCCGGCATGGTCCAATCTCGTGATCGGCACCAGTTGGTTATGAGTCACGCGCGCGGAATGTGGCAAACCCGAGACCGTGCTGCTGCACTGTCGGCTGAGCGTGACCGGGGAGCCTGGCGATGCGGGGGTGTGCAAGAGGCCGACGCCCAATCCGCCGGAGCGGGTGGCAAGGGCGCCGGCCAACCGAAACGCACACTCCGCGGCAGAACCCGAGAGGCGGTCTCGTAGCCAAGTGTAGCCGTCCGGCGCCACGTGGTGTACATGCTTCCTCGGCCACGGTGAGATGAACACCCGCAACCTGTGGCGGGGAGAGCGGCAGCGCGGCGGCCACCACCACGACCGGTGGGCTCCGATCATCCGACTGGACTGCGGCGTCTGAGCGAGTACAGCCGGGCCGAACCGGTGCTCCGGCGCTTCGGCCGCAACCCGATGCAGCCCCTGCGGGAAGCGATCGGCACCCCCGTCGCAAAGCCGCCGATGCTCGGGCCGGGAAGAAAAGGTTCGCCAGCGAGACTAATAAGGAGCGGCTGAGGAGTGCATCGCCGGACCAACTGGGCGCCCCGCAGGACACCCACCCGAAGCTGTGCGGCGACTGCAAGGACCGAGCACGCCAAGAGGAGGACGCCAGCGAGCGCCAGGAGCAGGACCAGGCTCCCGAGCAGAAGACCGGCGGCAGGCTCTCGTGCCTGCGGCCCTGACCCGGGCAAAGCCTCCCGTCGCCCACGGCGCGGGCGGCCCAAGGTGGCCTGAGCAAGCTCGCGTTGCCGGCAGCCGCTGGGAGTCTGGGACGCATGGGGGCCCTCAAACCGGTCGTGCGTGATACCGGGGTGTCTGATGCCCGCGCTCTCAGCCGGTCTCGCCTGGCGTACGCCGTACCTGGGTGAGGCCGGAGGTCGGCACCGCTGCAGTCCCTCCAACACCTCACGGATAGTGTCATCGTCGGCGGAGGCGACGTCCAACACCACCGGGCCCGTCTCGGCGATGTGCTGCTCGTCGAAGCGCATGCCCTTTGCCACGACCGCCCCGGCGTACGGTTCGCCGCCTGCCTGCGGACGGGTGCCGACGCCGCGAGCCCGAGCATGACCCGCACCGGCGACAGCGACGGCCAAGTGCGAACTGGCCCAACGCCGTTCCGGGGTGAGCTGAGCACGGGCAGGCGACATCCGTGGAGTGCTAACGGGCCGGTGACGGTCGGGTTGCGGACGGGTGCCAGGTGGTACCCGCTGCCCCGGCGAAACGTTAAGTCGCGCATGGAAACATTCGGAAACGTCCCTGCTCTGGTGGAGGGAGCCCCGCTGCCGGGTGCGTACTGGCTGCACGTGCCGCCGCGCACAGACGACACCTGCACCTGGTGCGCCCAGCTGTCGCAGGACAGTGCCCAAGGCGCGAAGGCGGGTCCGGCCGAGGAGTCCGGCGGGTCGACCAGCGAATCTGAGCCCGCCGCTCGGATGCCGCGCGTGGATGCCTGGATGGCAGAGATCGTGCGGATGGTGATGCTGTCGTGGCCGCGTGCACAGTCGTTTCAGCGACGCTCGAGTAGCCCTGACCAATCGGAGCGCCAGTGAAGAAAGGCCTTTGCGGTGACCTTGATGCGTGGGCGCAAGCCACATGTGAGCACGGCGCTCGGCCGCCTGACCGGCCTCGTTGCAGGGGCCGGTACGGTACGCGAATGCCGTCAGGCCTGGGGCGCCGCCCATAGTCGAGTCCGTCCCCGCACCTGACCGCTTGCCCACAGTAGGTCACGCGTTCTGCCTCTGATCTTGCGCAGTACTTCACCCTTCAGAATGGGGGTGAAGCGCATCGTTGACGCGGAGGCGCGAAGCGCTGGTGTTCTCTGCGCCTTCGTGGTGTCGGTCAGATGGGCCGCTTCTGGTTGTCGATGTACTGCTTGATCACGGTCAGTGGCGCCCCGCCGCATGAGCCGGCGAAGTAGGAGCCGGACCAGAAGTGTCCGCACGATGCTGGAATACAAGGCCGCGAAGTTCGGCCGTTGTTTCCACCGCATCAGACGCCTCGAGCCGACCTCTCAGGTCTGCTCCATATGCGGCGTCAAGGACGGACCCAAACCCCTCGGCATACGCGTATGGGAATGCGGAGCCTGCGGGGCGGTCCTCGACCGGGACATCAACGCGGCGGTCAACGTCGCCCAGGCCGCCGGACTGGCGGTATCAGCCTGCGGAGCGCGGGTAAGACCGGGACCGTCCCGGCACAGCGCGAAGAAACAGGAACCCACCCGAAGCCCCAGCCGGCGACCACCGGCAGGCAGGCGGGAAACTCCGCCCCTTAGGGCGGAGAGGATGTCAACCAGCCGCGGATGATCGGCGCTTGCCCCTTCCGAACACCGTTTTCGATGGTACGGGGGCCCGAGTCGGAGCTGCCGCTCATTCCTCTTGGGCTCAGCGCTGGGTGAGGCGGAGTAGCAAGGTGAATAGGTCTGCCCAGGCCGTGGGCCAAGGGCGGGGTGGTCGTATCACCGCCGCGCAGCTGCTCATCGTTGCTGTTCATGCCGTTCAGCGTTCCAGCCAGCACCGACAGGGCGGGCCGCAGGCGCGACGGGCCCGGCTGGGGCCTTGCGTTCCATCGGTCTCGGATACCCCTACGTGCCATGGGTCCACCAAGGGCGTCGCGCGGCAACGCCTGACGTACGTCATTCCAGTGGATTCTTGCGCCCAGGTGCATCTTGTTCATCGGGCCCCGGATAGTCCACGTCGTCCTTTGCCGTCGGCAACGTCCGGTGCCCCTCGATGTGTTTGTTGACCCAGCCGCAGTGGGGACAGGCATACCGGCCATCAAGGCCTGCGATCAGCGTCCTGCACTGACGGCACTCGGTCTCCGTGATCTCCGGGGCGTAAGCGCTTTCAGCCTCGGGCAGCGGGTCCAGTTCCGGGGGCCAGGTGCTCATGCCCTGGAGGCTATCCAAGCCATCATGCTGGACCAGTCGGCCCCGGAGCGGGAGCAGTCTTCCGGCGACCTGCTGGCCTCACGCCTCGACGTGGCCACGGCCCCGCCTGCAGGCGGCGACCTGGATGGCGCGCGGAACAAGCTGGCGGTGGTGCTGGGGGTTGCTCCCGAGCGCCGGACCGCCAGCATCTCCAGCCGCTTGCCCGCCTTTGGTGACCTTCTTGCCCAACCAGCCTCGAGGTGCTGGAGCTGCCGGGCGTCATTGAGCTGACGACCCGGCCCCGATCGTGGCCCACTTCGCCTCGTATGAACCCTGGGGTCGAGCAACTGGGCGTGCCGTTCGTCGCAACGATCCAGCGGGCCGAACAACTGGCCGAGGACGTCATCCGTGACAAGGGCGCATTTCGCATCACCTGTCTGGGCGGCACTCTCATCGGCCGCAACTAAAGCAAGAGCATCGGGAGAGGCATTGGGCAAGCACCACCGACCCTGCCCGCCGTATCAGAGCTCACGCGCCGTGCCATCGGTGGACCGTGATGATCCGCTGGTGAACCTGAACTCGTGTTGTCGGTCGGATCGTGGTGTCGTGCAGATCGGAGACCATTGGACGCTGGCCGTTCGCGCCGAGGAGGGATCAAGCGCGTGGCTGCAGCCAGTGACGCGCGGCGGCCAGTGTCACATCGATGTCATCGCTCCATGAACAGACTTCAAGCCATGACAGGTAGCCGTCCTGCGTAAGTCCAGGACCTCACCGGGGCACTCGCCAGCCTCGGTGACGAGCTGCGCTTCGGCCGCCACGACAGTGCTGGGACCAGTGAGTCCGGGCTTCACTTCGCTGGTGTCGAGTTCGAAGTAGGCGGTACCGCACCCGCATGTACAGCGTGCTCGTACGCTCAGGTGCGTAACCTGCTTTCGGAGCGCGGCATGAATCGGATCGTCCGTGCTCAGGAGTGCCGCAAGCACGTCGGCTGTCGGTAGGGCAGGCTCACGGTCATCCCCTCAACGCCCAGCGACTTTTGTATCCGACCGTGCCCGGCCTATCCGTGGGCCGTTGGAGGGAAGCATGCCGCGGGCCGTGAGACGAGTGCCTCAAGTGGGAAGGGTCAACCTAGCGCGTGCCCGCCGCCTACCTGACCACCTGCTGAGCGGCGGGCACGTGGCATGGCTGCGGTCAACCGGGTTATGGATTGCATGTGACGGACAGTGATGAGCGTGGGCCTTCCACGACGCTCCGCTGACTTCGCGGGGCGGTGAGCCGTCGGGGCCGGCGCCCGGGATCGGCACCTTGCCGAAGTACGCGTCCCTAGCGAAAGCGGGCGTGTCACCTGTCTGTACAGCAGCGAGGTGCAAGGCCAAGGGCCAACGGTTGCCGTTGGACGCGAGACGGTCCGCGGTCACACCCCGGCAGGAAGGGGCGATGGCAATAGTCGTCCGG